>QMIW01000052.1 GCA_024434165.1 Chloroflexota bacterium
TTCGGCATATTTGAATGGGAGCAGGTACAGGCTGAGAAAAACTCCGTAGGCATGGCGGGCGAGATTGTCCCACAGGTGATCCACACCCCAATTGCCGTTATCCAGGTAGGCGCGCAGATACGAAGGCGAGTCGAACTCCCAGCCCGCATGGAGCGACTGGGCTTCCGCGATGACGAGCGCCAGGTTGGGCAGTTCCTGGTCAATCCGTTCGGCGTCTTCGATCAGACGTTCCCACGAGGTAAGCATATCGGAAACGAGCGCATGGTAAATGGATTGCGCCATCGAGATCCCCTTGCGCCGCCTCAACTTGTTGAGCGCGCCGATCAGCCGGTCTGCTTCGATGAGCGTGGCGAGGCGGAACTCGCTGTCTGCGCCGAGCAGTTTGACCTGACCGATCTCGCGCAGGTACAAACGCACGGGGTCCTCGGCGAGTTCGGTCGTCTCGCGGACATGCAGGGTGAGCACTTCCTCAAAGTCGTCCTCCGGCGGAACCAGCAGGGATTCATCCGGCTCGATCAAATCGTCCACGCCGAACTCTGCCGAAGCCTGGTTTTCCTCCACCAGCGATTCGACCACGGTATCCACAGAAAGAACCCCCGGCAGTCTTTCCTTCCCGTCTCGTTCTTTGGTTTTTGCCGCCCGTTTTTTCCCCTGCGGGGCTTTCCTCGATTTGGTTTTACTGGCAGACATTCGCATCCCTTTCGCTGGGCTGGAATTAACAACACGCAAAACCCAAAAACATTACGTCTGTCGTTTCGACAACCTGCGTTTCGCCTGGTCTATCGCGCTGATCAAACGGATATACCGCCCGGTCTGTTCCATATACATCTTGAGGTTCGCGCCCCCCGCCTGCTGTTCGTCCTCCTGAATGAAGCGCAGGTGGTTTACGTTCGTCATTGCGTGCGTGCGCCGCAGATCCAGAAAACGCCCCAGCAAATCGTCCAGCAGTTTGTCGTCCAGCGTATCCACCTTTTCGGTTTGCGCCAGCAGGTCGTTCGTCAGCGCCGAGAGCGTTTCGGGAATCTGGCTGAGCATATACTGCTGGTGTTCCTTTTCATCCTGTTCCATCGCCAGCCGCAGGACGCCAAACAGCAACTGGTGGTCAGTATACTCGAAATCCTCCACCGTCAGCGCCGTCAGCCCGAACTCCTCCAGCCCCCGGTCGAGCCGGTAGAGCAGGTCCGGTTTTCGCAGGAGCGCCCCCAAACAATACGACTCGATCTTCAAGCGCGGATTGACCGCCGCCACAACCGGCGGCTCCACGCTGCGGGCGGGTGCAGCGCCCCTGGGCTTGCGCCTCACCACCGGACCCTTAGCCTGCGAGCCCATCAGGGCGCTTTCGCTCACCCTCAGCATTCTCGCCAACGCCTGACGGTACGTATCGCGTTCCAGCGCGCTGGGCAGGTCGTCAATGAGCGGAAGCACCTGCACCGCGATCTGGTTCTTGACCTTTGGGTCGTTCAGGTTCTGCCCCGCCGCCAGCGCTTCCATGACGTGAGTGACGATGGGCTTGGCGTTCTCGATGATGCGCTTCCATTCCTCCCTGTCGCGCGCCACGATCTCATCCGGGTCGAGATCGTCGGGCATGGACGCCACGCGCAAATCCGCCTGCAGGCGGGATTCATTGCGGAGCAAACCGCGCGCGTCGAAGGCGAGTTCGCCTTCTTTGTCCATCGCGGAGCGGGCGGCTTCGAGTCCGCGCAGGACGGCTTTCTGTCCTGCCGTATCGGGGTCGAGCGCGAGGACGATGCGGCGCGTGAAGCGTTTGAGCAGGCGCAATTGGTCTTCGGTGAGCGCCGTGCCCATCGGCGAGACGACGTTTTCGTAGCCCGCCTGATGCAAGGCGATCACGTCGAGGTAGCCTTCCACAATCACCGCCTGGTCTGCGGCGCGAATGGGCTTGCGGGCGCGGTCCAAGCCGTAGAGCAGCCTGCCTTTGTTGAAGATCGGCGTTTCGGGGGAGTTCAAAAATTTGGGAATGTCGTCCGGGTCCACGATGCGCGCGCCGAAACCCGCCATGCGTCCCTGCTCATCGCGGATGGGAATCATGATTCGGTTTCTGAATCTGTCGTAGCGCCTGCCGTCGTCGCGTTCGGTCAGGAGACCGACGTCCATCAAATCGTGTTCCGAGTAACCGCGCTGGGTGAAAAAACCCAGGGCGTTGTCGAAACCCTGGGGGGCAAATCCCAGCCCAAACGTTTCGATGGAGGCGTCGGTCAGTCCGCGCTTTTCGCGCAGGTAGGTCAAAATATCCCTGTTATTGAAAAGATGACTGCGGTAGAAGACCACTGCATCTTCGAGCAGTTTGCGGAGGTGGTCGTAGGCTTCGCGTTGTTCGGGCGTTTCACGCTGAAAGTCCTTCAACTCCACGCCCGCGCGCGCCGCCAGTTTTTGCAGGGCTTCCTTGAACTCGACCCCCTCGCGCTTCATCACGAACTTGAAGATGTCGCCGCCTTCGTTGCATTGACCGAAGCAGCGCCACGTGCCCGTCTCGGGCCAGACGACGAAGGCGGGCGTGTGCTTGTTATCGTGGAACGGGCAGAAGCCGGTGTAGTTTCGTCCGGCGCGGCGCAGCTTGACGCCCGCCTCGGAGACCAGCTCCACGATGTCAATGCGCGATTTGACTTCATCAATGGTGGACATAGGCTGGTTGAATTATACCCATCGCGGTCACAAATTGTGTCCCTTCCCCGCTGTTTGTGTGCATGCAAAACATGTCAGGCAGTTTGCTCCCTGCGCCGCATCACTTCGTACCCATTCTGGGCATAATGGCACTTTCCTCGGCGGCGGGGACGCCGCCGGGAGCATATTTTTTAAAAATTCTGGCTCTACCGTTTTTAACGGGAAAACCTTTTTCAAACACAAAGTACACGGCACTTGTCTCGGGTGCAAGTGCCGGGGAGGTCACGAAGGAAAAACGCCCGTAAAAATAAGTCGCCCTTCGCCCTTTGTGTACTTGGTGTCCTTCGGGTTCAGGCTCTTTCCCATTAATTACAAAAGACCCAAAATTTCTTTCGACCGGCCGCTTTGCAAGAGGCTGCATGAGGATTAACTTTTTCGGGGTCTTCCGTTTACGAACAAAATCGAACCGCCAGGTTTTTCGAGGCTTTCCTGGCGCACCTGGCGACAGGAATTCCGAATGGATGGTAATGAAATTTCCGATAATGCCCGATATGTTACTGAACGCCGATAATTTCCCCCACCTTGGTGTTGATCTTCCAATAATCCGTCATGCCGATGCCGATGTAGGTGATGACGCCGGAACGGTCCACGAAGAAAAGCGTCGGAAAGCCGATGATCTCATACGACTTGGCGATACTGCCTTCGGGGTCGGTCAAGAGGTGGAAGGTCAGCGCATGCGATTTGCCAAAATCGCGGATGAGCGCCTCCTTCTCCTCCACATCCACCGCCAGGATGGTAAGTCCCTTGTCCTTGTGGGTCTGGTAGATCATTTGCAGGGCAGACATCTGCGCCTCGCAGTAATCGCACCAGGTCGTCCAGAACAGGACAAGCACCACGTCGCCGGAAAAATCGCCCAGGCTCACCTGGTTGTTATCGTACACATCCTTCAATGTAAAGTCCGGCGCATAATAACCGACGTAAGGTCCGACCTGCGATTTGGGGACGGGCGTCCTTTCGACCGGGGCAATGAAGGCGGAGGTTGGAGTGACGAAAGTGGGGGTAACGATGGGGGTCAGGCTTGGGAGCAGGGTGGCGGTGGGCGTTGGCGTCCAGGTGGGCGGGAGGAGAATTTGCGTGACAGAACCGGGCGGCGCCGAACGAGCCGGGAGGAGAATGCCGCGCACGATCATGACGGCGGCAAAGCCCAGAACGAATACTGCTGCGATTCCCATCCCCGCCAGCGCGGCAGCATGGATTCCCTTTTTATTTTTCTTTTGCTGCACAACGGGAGGTTGAACGGCTGAAGATGAAACTTTCGCTTTTGGCAGTTGGCTTATGGCGTCGGCAGGCTTCGACGGGAGCGGGGCAGCCTGTGAAGCAGGCTTCTGTTCAAATTGCGGAGGCGGCGTGGATTGGAGTTCCTCAATCAGCGCTTCCGAATTGACGAACGGCGGGACAAACGCAGGAACAGGCGGGGGCGTCCCCTTGAGTTTTTCGAGGCGCGCACGCACGGGCGCGGCATGAGGCTCGATGCGCAGGGCGCGTTCCAGGCAATCAATCTGCTGTTTCACTTCGGGCACGACAAGGCTAAGCAGCCACCAGCCCCGCGCCGAATTGGGATGCTGTTGAACATACCCCGCCAGCAGGGGAAGCGCCGAACTCTTTTTCCCTTCCTTCAGGTACTCTTCCGCTTGTCGAAGTGGATCCATGCCTGCAGCGTCCATTAGGCTATCCTTACCTTTCCGAATTGTACCGACATTGTACAATTTCGAGAATGACGAAATTAATCATGAGTCGGTGATATTCATCCGTAAGGAAGAGGCGGGCGTCGGTTGTTATACGATCTCATCGAAGCCGCCTGGCATTTTTTTTGATTTTGGAACACGCCGTCATTTCACGCGCGGCAGGTATGCGGGAGGGACCCGGCATAAAAAAACCTGCAAACATGGAACCATGTTTGCAGGCGGGAAGGCATCAGACCGCAGGCTTACCGGTAACGATCCTCGTCGTCCGAGTTTCTTCTTTGCTTGGCGCGCAACATGGCGACGCCGGTAATGCCAAGAAACAGTCCCAGCACCGATAAAGTATAGGACAAAAAGTTCAGAAAGATGGTGGATTCCACCACATGGATCACCATCAGGAAGGGCATGACGCATCCGAACAGCATCATACCGATTGCAATGGCGATCAACCGTTCGGGGTGTTCAAGGTTCATTTATACAACCAGCAGGCAACAAGGTGGTCATCCGCCTGAAGATCATGGGGTTCTTCCACCTCGCAAAGATTCTCGATCCGTTTCGGGCAGCGCGGGTGGAAACGGCATCCGCTGGGAGGGTTAACCAGGCTGGGCGGTTCGCCTGGCGGCAGTTCGCGGAATTGAAGCGCATTGTTTGCATCCGGGTCGGATGTGGCGTCCATCAACGCCGCTGTGTACGGATGTTTCGGGGCGTGGACGATTGAATTCACTGGCGCCTTTTCCACCACGTTCCCGGCGTACATCACGAACACGCGCTCGGAGAAATACCGCACGGTGGAAAGGTCGTGCGTAATATAGATCACAGCCAGTTTGTATTTTTCCTGCAAACCGCGCAGGAGTTTGAGAATTTCCACGCGCACGGACGCATCCAGCATGGAGACGGGTTCATCCGCCACGACCAGTTTCGGTTCGAGGATGATCGCGCGGGCGATCACCACGCGCTGCTGCTGTCCGCCGCTGAGCATGTGGGGAAATTTGTGAAGGAAATCGTCCACCGGGGTGAGTTTCACGTCCTCCATCACCTTGCGCACGCGGCGTTCGCGTTCCGCCGGGTCCTTGATCCCGTTGATGATCAGGGGTTCCTCCAAAATGCGTTGGACGTTCATGAACGGAGCCAGCGCGCCGAACGGGTCCTGTTGGACGTATCCGATGTGCGCGCGATATTGCCGCAGGGCTTCGCCTCTCAGCGCGCCCACGTCCAAATCTTCAAAAATCACCTTGCCTTTGGTGGGCTTGTTCAAGCCAAGGATTGTCTTCATCAGGCTGGTCTTGCCGCAGCCGCTCTCGCCCACAATGGCAATGGTCTCGCCGTAGTGCAGGTCGAAGGTCACGCCGTCCACCGCCTTGACGTAACCGGCGTGTCCGAAACCGAAGCGCTTGAGTTCGAACCATACGTGCAAATCCTGGATGGAAAGGAGCACATCTCTTTGTTTGTCTGTCATCTTGTAACCTCGTTATGATTTTTCCTTGCCTGCACAAACTAGGATGTGTACAGCCAGCATTTGACCTGAATCCCATCCACATTTACAACCGGCGGTTCCTCCGAGCACTTTGCAAAACGCTTGGGGCAGCGGTCCGCGAAACGACAACCCTTGGGCGGGTTCAACAGACTGGGAGGCTGACCCGTGATGAACTCCGGCTCCTGGTTGGCGCGCAGACGCGGCACGCTCGCCATCAACATGCGGGAATAGGGATGCAGGGGTTCGTTGAAGAAACGATGCGCATCGCTCACTTCCACGATCTGACCGGCATACATCACCGCCACGCGGTCGGCGAGCTCGCTGGATGTGGCAATATCGTGCGTGATCAAAACGAAGCTTACTTCCAATTCCTTTTTGAGGCGCTTCAGCACGTTGAAGATGTTGGCTTGCGTCAAAACGTCGAGCGCGGAGGTCGGCTCATCGAGGACGACCAGCGCGGGCGCGGTGACAAGCGCCATGGCAATGGCGACGCGCTGGCGCATCCCGCCGCTCAGTTCGAACGCATAGCGGTCGAGGAAATCCACTGGGACGCCCACATGCTGGAACATCTTGGCAGCCTGGACGAGCGCTTCCTCCTTCTTGACACCATGATGAACGATCATCGGTTCGGCAACCTGGTCGCCGACCTTCAACACCGGGTTGAGCGAGTTCATGGCGGCTTGCGGCACCAGGGACATGCGTACCCAGCGCACATTCTGCCGGTACTGTTCCTCGTCCATCGCCATTGTGTCCGTGCCTTCCAGGAAGACCTTGCCGCCGTATTTATCCACGTTGCGCGGCAGCAAACGCAGGATCGCCTTCGCCAGCGAACTCTTCCCGCATCCGGATTCACCCAAAATGACAACCGCTTCCTTGTACCCCAGGTCGAAGAAGACCCCATCCACTGCCTGCACATTTCCCTTGGTGGTTTTGAAATGTAAAACTAAATCTTCGATGTGCAGCAATATATCTTTTTGTTGTTCAGCCATGGACTATACACCTCGCAGGCGGGGATTGAAAATTCGATCCAGTGAAAAACCGAGCATGGCAAACGCCAGACCGGTGATCATCAATACAATGGAGGGCTCCAGCACCCAATAGAACTGATTCTGGAAAAGCGCCCCGTTCGTGATGCCTTCCTGAATCACCTTTCCCCAGGTAGGCAGTACGGGGTCGCCCAAACCAAGCACGGTCAGGGAGGCTTCGAGGAACACGTTGGAGGGAATCAAAATGACCAACTGCGGAATCAGCAGGGGGACGATACGCGGCACAAGGTACTGCATAATGATGCGCCAGTTGCCCGCTCCATACGCCCGCGCGGCTTCCACATAGGGGGATTCCTTGATCTGAAGGAAAACAGCGCGGTATCCCTTGATGCCCGCCCCGAAAATGCTCAGGGCGATGACGGCAACCAGGATCACCCAGATACTCCGCGAGTAGAACGTACCGATCATGATCAGAATCGGCAGGAAGGGCAGGACAAGATTGACCTCGGTAATGCGCTGGATGGTCTCATCCACCCAGCCGCCATACCATGTGCCGACCGCCGCAATGATCATGGTGGTGAGGGTCGTGCCGAGTGCGGCAAGCAGACCGAAGGCAAGCGCCACAGGCGCGCCCCACAACAACGGGATGGTCAAATCCCGGCGGCGATGGTCCGTGCCGGCCCAGCCGTACACCTCGCCATAGACCACAAACTCTGCATCAACCGTGGAGTTCTCTTCAAAGGCAACCCCTTCGATTTGCAGTTCGTATGTCCCTTTGACAATGGTGGGCGGGTCCGTGGTCAAATCCAGGAAAAGTCCTTTTTCAGGGCTGTTGCCCCTTAAGCGCCTTGCCAGTTTGGCGTCCTGCGAAAAACGATAGGTTTGTGTCTTGGAAACGGCAAAACTGCCGATGTTGATCTCTCTGCCGTCCGGGGTGAGAAGTTTGATCGAGACGAACGGCTCCTTGCTTTCGTAGGTGGATGTAAAGTAAAGCGAAATTTCCTGCGGGAAGGAAGAGGCGTTGTATTCGAACGGGAAGGAAATGAAAATCTTGTTTGTTCCGTTCGAGAACTCTTCGGTCTTCGTCCCCTCCCCGTTTGCGGTATTGAAAATGAATGTCTCCAGCAGGTCGTCTTCCCTGAACCAGTTGACCCATTTGGGCTGCGCCGTCCGCGGCGTTTTATACCAGACGTTTTCATCTCCGCGCCAAAGGGTGATCGCCTCGTTGTATGGCAGAACAATCAGCGTGTATATGGAAACGACCACCAGGAAGAAAATGATGATCAGCCCCACAATGGCGGAGGGATACTGGGAAAGGTCCTTGAAAAATTTGCGTATGGAACTCATTGGGCGCCGCCTTCGCTTCCGATTTTGACGCGCGGATCAACGAGCGCGTACACAAAGTCCAGCAGGAATACCGTCACCGCCAGGAGATAAGAGAAGATGACGGTTGTGCCGACGATGACGGGAGTGTCATACAGACCGACGGCAATCACGGTTGTCCTGCCCAGTCCGGGCCAGTTGAACACGCCCTCAAAAATGGGGGCGCCCGTCCATACGCCAATCAGCAGGAAGGCGAAGTTTGTAATGATGGTGGGCAGGGTGGGGCGCAGAATGTAACGGCTTTCCACCTCGCGCGCAGTCAACCCCTTGGCTTTCGCCATTTCCACATAATCTTCGCTGGAATAGATGAGGAAGAAAGTGCGCTCGGCATATATGGAATAGGCGACCGAGTTCAAGGCAAGCGCCGCAGCGGGGAGCGTCATGTGCCTGAGCAGGCTCAACGCATAATCAATCGTATTGTCCGGCGGCGGGGCATCCACCATCCCGCCGAACGGCAATAATTTCAAACCGGCGGCAAAAATCAGGATCAGGAAGATTCCATAGAACCAGGCGGGCGCTGCCGACATGGGAGACAACGCCACGATTGCTTTGTCCAGGAAACTTCCGTAACGCCGGGATAAATACAAGGCGGCAAATAATGTGGCAAAGAACAATAACAGATTGGTCGTGCCAAACAACACCAGCGTGGAGGGCAGGCGCTCGAGGATGATGAGTCTGACCTGTTTGGAGCCGGTGTCGCTATTGAGATATTGGGCAAACCCCAGGTCGAGGACGAGCGCGCTCTTGAGAAATGCGAAGCTGCGGACGGCAAACGGCTTGTCGAGTCCGAGCCGTTTTTCTTCCAGCACGATCCGGTCTTCGATGAGTTTTATGCGCTGTTCGGCGGTCATGCTTTTCAGGCTGGGATCGTTCATGACCTGAAGTTGGATGGTTTCCCGTATTTCACCGCGGCGAATCTGATCTACATACCCGCCCATATTCGCAATGAGAATCGTCAAATACAAGCCTATGACCACCGTCACAGCCATGGTGGCAAGCCTGACAAGCATGTACTTGCCAACGCGGACGACCGCGCTTTCGGACAGTCTCTTCTTTGGCACCGTCACGGGAGCCGGTAATGTAGACTCTGCCATGATACACCTTCCTCGGTAAAAATCAGCCCGGTAGAGGAGACCCCTACCGGGCCGTAAAACTAACCTACTGTTACTTGACCGTCACGAATTCGAAGGTGGCGAACGAAGGAATGCTCACAACCTTGGAGACGACAGCCACTTCGATCTTGTTGGCGCCGGCTTCCAAGCCGCTGGTGACGTCAGCGCTGAGCGTGAAGGAGTACTGGCCGTCTGCAACGAATTCCGCATCGCCGGTGGCGACGAGTTCATTGTTGGCGTTGAAGACCAGATACTTGACGGCGTCAATCTCATCGCCAGGATAGGCTTCGTCGTTGTATGTCACGAAGACATCAAAGGTGGCTTCCTGTCCGGATGTGACCTGTCCGTCGCCGCTGACTTCCGCGGTGGCGACCTTCGGGGCGCCGAAGCGGTCCCACTTGTTGGCAAGGTCAGGATACGCCTCATAGCGCTTGAGGACGAGATTGCCTTCGGTCGGGAAGACCTGGTCGAGGTACATCGGACCGACGCCGATCCAGAAGTGACCCTTCTCGGCATACCAGTTCTGCAGGTTCTCGTAGCGGGCGGCTGCCTCGTCGGCGGTCACGAATTCACCCAGGGTCGGGGCGTAGGGGATGTAGCTCTCAGCCTGGGCCTGATCCAGGAACTTCTTCTGGATTTCAAGGGTCGGACCGGCAACAAAGTTGGTCCACTCAACGCCCAAGGCGCCAGCCTTATCGGTGGTAAAGGCAATTTCACCGTTCTCTTCGCCGAGGATGGCGGGAGTCAGGTTGTGCCAGGCGCCAGGACCGTAGGCGTAGGTCACGCCGTTGGCCGGGAACCAGCTAAAGCCGAAGTTTTCGGCATCGAGCTGATAGGAGTCGGTGTAGGAGGTAATCACGAGCGGATCGGTGGATTCGATCTGAACGCCCTTGAAGGTGGAGAGGAACGCCTCAAGCAGAGGAGCGGAGGCTTCATCGTAAATCTTGCTTTCCGGTTTGGCGGTGTCGAAGGTCAGGATCATGCCCATGACGAAGTCGCCAACGGAAATGGGGGAACCATCGTGCCAGGTGACGGTTTCGAACATGTCGGCAGGATAGGTCCAGGTGACTTTGACCAGGGAGGTCGCGCCATCGGGGAATTTCTCGCCGACGGTGATGAACTTCTGATTGGCGGCGTCCCAGTCAGCCCACGCATCGGCGGGAACTGCAATGTCGCTGGCTTCGAAGTTCAGTTCGACCCAGTCGAGGGTCTTGGTGATGGGCAGGCCTTCCTTGGCGGTCACGCTGAGGGATTCAGCGCGCTGGGGCCAGGCGAGACCGGTGTAAGGATCGGGCATGCTGGCAACATCGCCGGTGGCGCGCCCAGGCATCTGGTCGGAGATCCAGTTCGAACCGCCAATCGGGTTCCACGGATCAACGAGGTTGTCCTGCTGGGCGATCTTCACAGAGCCGCCTTCGGTATCGCCGATGCGGAGGGTGTAGGGCCACAAGCGCGAGCCGGAAACACCGCCAGCGAGGTCGGCGGCGACGGTAATGTTGTTCCTCTGCGGGAAGAAGGAGAGGGTGTCAATCACCCACACGCGGGCGGAATCCTGCATCGCAAGTTCCATCGCAGTCTTGAACAACTCGCCGCGTTCTTCCATGCTGGTGAAGTTGTTCGTCCAGAGTTTTTCGGCAACCGCATAGAACTCTTCACTGGGTTTGTAGTTCTGCCACAGCGGGGAGCCGCTGCCGAGCGCGGTGTAATAGAACCCGAAGTTGGTTCCATCGTCGCGGGCGATCGCGGTGTTGATCCAGCCGCCGGTGTAGAGGTTCCACTGACCCTCGTTCGGATCGCTGCCGTTCCAGATCGGGGAGGCTTCGGAGCGGCTCTTGTACTGGCGGTCAACCGTGAAGCCGATGCTCTCGAGCTGGTTGGAGACGTAGTCGCCGATTTCGGTGCGTTCATCTTCGGTGCGGATCAGGAAGACGATCGTCACAGGAGCGCCGTCGAATTCCCATTTGCCATCGGCGTTCTTGGTGGCGCCCATGGCTTCCATTTCGGCGGTGATAATCTCATTCGCCTTGTCGGGGTTGTAGGCGTACTTCGCTTCGATCTCGCGGGCAACGTCAATGTAGCGGGCATAGTCCGGGAAGGCGCCGACGATGGGCAGATACTTGGGAGTGCCGAGACCGCCGAAGATTTCCTGAATGACATAATCGCGGTCAATCAGCATGTTCAACGCTTCGCGAACCTTGGCGTTACCAAAGGGATTCAGGCGGCCGTCTGCAAAGGTTTGAACCGGGTTGGATGTGATTTCGAAGTTCAAACCAAACGACGTGGAGTAGGAGAGATTGGAATCGGCCTGAACGGTCTTGAACTGCTCGGGATCGGTGATTCCATCCGCATACACGTCGAGATCGCCAGCCTGAAGCTGGGAAATGCCGACAGCGCTGTCGCCCTGCTCCACGAAGACAACCTCATCAACCCAGGGACCCTTGCGGGTTACGGGCTCGGGGGTCGGCTCTGCAGTGGCTTCTTCCGTCGGTTCTGCAGTGGCTTCAGTAGTTGCAGCGGGTTCCTCCGTAGGCTGCGGAGTACCGCATGCTGCGAGCACCATGCTGGCAATGACCAGCAAGCCCAGTAAAGCAAACAATCGTTTTCGTAACATTGGTTTTCTCCTCCAAGAAGAAAATTTAAGGGGATTGGTTTACAGACAGATTGGACATGTGCGCGTTAAACGTATTTCCTGAACAACCACCTCCTTTTTGCAGAGAAATAGAAAGCGCTTTTCATAGTAAGAAGCACATCAAATTATACCTAATTCTCTAGGCACGTCAACAGGGGGCGATGGAGAATTAAGATGTATAGTCACCTTGTCGGCTGAAAATAATACCCAGGTATCGCCGAAAACCCTACCAGAGAACTGTTTTGCAGGGCATGAATGACAACCTTAATGAGACACCCATGACAAATAAATGACGTTCCCCCACACCGCCTCACACGACCCGAAACCTGTCCCTGTTCATGGAGAGGATCCAACCCTTGAGGTTTTCCTCCTTGCAGCCCGGCGTTGAGAGGCATAGAATGGAATTGTCCGTCATCAACCCCGCAAAAAGGAGATCATCATGTTCAAGGAGTTCAGGGAATTCGTCATGCGCGGCAACGTGCTCGATCTGGCTGTGGGCGTCATCATCGGCGGGGCGTTCGGGAAGATCGTCGGCTCGCTCGTCAACGACATTCTTATGCCGCTCATCGGCTTGCTCATGGGCGGGGTTGACTTCAGCAGCCTTTCCGTTTCCGTCGGCGCGGCGGAACTCAAGTGGGGGCTGTTCGTGCAAACCATCGTGGACTTTCTCGTCATCGCCTTTGTCATCTTCCTCATCGTAAAATCTGCCAACAACCTGAAGAAGGCTCCCCCGCCTGCCGACCCGGCTACGAAGGAATGTCCCTACTGCATCAGCGTTATTTCCATCAAAGCCACACGCTGCCCGCATTGCACGTCGGAGTTGAAGGTATAACATTGTAGGTTCAGCTTTTAGCCGGACAAATCCATTAATCAAACACGGCAGGCTTGAAGCCTGCCTTACTTTCTACTTTCCAAGGCGAGGGTAATGCCCTCGCCTTTCCCTTTATAATGTCCTCACCATGAATCTGGATTTCATCAACAAACTCAACCCCCAGCAGCGCAGCGCGGTCACGGCGGCGGAGGGACCGGTTTTGGTCGTGGCAGGTCCCGGGTCCGGCAAGACGCGGGTGCTGACCCAGCGCATCGCCTACCTCATCGCCAACGAGGGCGTCCGTCCGTGGCAGATCCTCGCCGTCACCTTCACCAACAAAGCCGCGAAAGAAATGGAAGAGCGCGTCAAAGCCATGCTGAACGAGCAGGCGACGGAGGGAATCATGCTCGGCACATTCCACTCCATCTGTGCGCGGATTCTGCGGCGCGAGGCGGAACACCTTCCGCTCGAATCGAATTTCGTCATCTTCGATTCAGACGACCAGGAAAGCCTGACCAAAGCCATCATCCGCGAGATGAACTTGAACGAAAAATTGTACCGCGCGCCGAGTGTGCACGCTTCGATCTCGCGCGCCAAGAACGAATTGATTGACGCAGACAATTACCCAATTACCACGTACCGCGACGAGATTGTAAAGCGGGTTTTCGCGGAGTATCAAAAACGCCTCATCGCCAGCAACGCTGTGGATTTTGACGACCTGCTCGTGTACACCGCGCGCCTGCTGGAAGACAACCCGACCGTGCGCGACAAATATGCCCAGCGCTTTCGGCATGTGCTGGTGGATGAATTCCAGGATACCAATCTCGCGCAGTATGCGCTGGTGAAGCATCTGGCTTCGTATCACAGAAATGTATTTTGTGTCGGGGATCCTGATCAATCAGTGTACGGATGGCGCGGAGCGGACTATCGCAACATCCGCCGTTTTGAAGAGGATTTCCCCGACGCGCAGGTGGTTTTGCTCGAACAGAACTATCGCTCGCATCAAAACATCCTCAACGCGGCGATGGGCGTGATTGACCGCGCCCACAACCGCCGCAAGAAGCGCCTGTTCAGCGACCGCGGCGCGGGCGAGAAGATTTTCTTCTACGAAGCGCGCGACGATTACGGCGAGGCGTCTTTCGTCGTGGATACCATCGCCCAACTCGTCGCTTCGGGCGAGTTCGAGCCGAAGGACTGCGCGGTGATGTACCGCACCAACGCCATGTCCCGCCTGCTTGAAGAAGCCTTTTTACAGGCGCGCCTTCCTTATAAACTTGTCGGCGCGCAGAGATTCTACGGACGCCGCGAAGTCAAGGATGTGATCGCCTTCCTGCGCCTCGCCCACAATCCTGCCGACGAAGCCGCGCTGGGACGCATTATCAACGTACCGCCGCGCGGCATCGGCGAAAAGACGCTTACAACGCTTCATCTCGTTGCGCGTCAAAATAACACAAACGCAGGCGCAATCCTGCTCGACCTCGCGCGCGGCGCAGATTCTCCGTTTTATAAATCCTTCACAGGACGCGCCGCCATTCCACTGGCAGACTTTGGCGGCATGTTCGCCAACTGGCGCGCGCTGGCGCAGACCGCCACCGTCCCCGAATTATTCGACCGCATTCTCAAGGATGTCAATTACAAGGAATACATCGTCGAAGATGATTCCGAAGAAAGCCTCGACCGCTGGGAAAACGTGCAGGAGTTGAAGCGGCTGGCGATGGAATACTCCACACGTACGCTCGATGAGTTTCTCGAAAACGTCGCGCTCGTCGCCGACCAGGACACGCTCACCGACGCCAACGCCCCCACCCTGCTCACGCTCCACGCCGCCAAAGGCTTGGAGTTTGGCGCAGTCTTCATCGTCGGTCTCGACGACGGCATCATCCCGCACAGCCGTTCCTTCGACGAACCCGAACAAATGGAAGAGGAACGCCGTCTCTTTTACGTCGGCATCACCCGCGCCAAAGACCGCCTGTATCTTCTGCGAGCGATTCAACGCGGCGGGCGCGGCATGGCGGAAGAAACCTTCCCCTCGCGCTTCATGGATGACATTCCCGCTGACCTGCTCGTAGGAAAAACCCGCACGGGGCGTTCGATGCGCGGCGCGCCGCCCGAAACGAAGTGGGCAGCCGCCTCATTCTCGACGGGGAAGTCTGCTCCTGTGACCCAAGCCTTGTACAAAGCCGGGACTCGCGTCCGCCACCCGATGTGGGGCGACGGCATCGTCCTCGATTCACGCATGCAAGACGGTGACGAGATCATTGACGTGGTCTTCGAGTCGGTCGGCATCAAACGTCTCGCAGCAAGTTTGGCGAATCTCAAAATCATATAACCGCTCACAGCGTCGTCCCCTGACGCTGCTACTCAAAGCGCTGCCCTCGGCACGATTGCACCAATCCTCCGCCGAGGACGGCAGAGGGAGCGTAACATGCTCACCGCGCTGCCCTCAGCGCGATTGCACCAATCCTCCGCCGAGGACGGTGGAGGGAGCGTAATGTGCTCAAAGCGCCGTCCTCGGCGCGATTGCACCAATCCTCCGTCGAGGACGGTGGAGGGAGCGTAACATGCTCACCGCGCTGCCCTCAGCGCGATTGCACCAATCCTCTGCCGAGGATGGCGGAGGAAGCGTAATGCGCTCAAAGCGCCGTCCTCGGCGCGATTGCACCAATCCTCCGCCGAAGATGGCGGAGGGAGCGTAACATGCTCAAAGCGCCGTTCCATGTCTGGGCACACATCCCCGGCGCGATGAAATATATGAACAAACCTATGACTTTTTATTCCTTCAACGACCCGACACATCTTTATTTTGTCACTGCATCCATTGTTGGATGGATTCACGTTTTCGCACAGCCTGAGTATGCAAAGATTCCGCTTCAATCTCTTGAATGGATGCAGAAACAGGGCAGAATTCTCCTGTTTGCTTTTGTAATAATGCCTTCCCATCTTCACGCCATTCTCAAACCTCAAAAAGGGACGATCTCCGAATTCTTCAACAATTTGGTTCATTTACAGCGCACGAGATACTCAAGAAAGCCCAGGAAGAGCGCAAGGAAGAATGGCTAAGGCAGTTTGAACAAGACCGCCGCGAAAAAAGACATGCACACAGCATCTGGCAGGATATTCAAGCGAAAAATATTTTCTCGATGGATTTTCTTGAACAAAAGATGGAATACATCCATCAAAACCCAATTGCCAAAGATTGGAAATTGGTGGACGACAGGGCGGTTTACCCTTTTTCCAGTGCCTGTTATTATGATCTTGGAAGAACATCCATTGTCGAAGTCACCGATATAAGAGAGTGGTTGGCTGCACCTCCTCCGCCGAGGACGGCGGAGGGAGCGTAATGTGCTCCAAGAGTCAGCCGGCATCAAACGTCTCGCAGCAAGTTTGGCGAATCTCAAAATCATTTAATGACGATGGACGATAGACCGTGGACGATGGTGAAACGGTCTATCGTCCACGGTCCACTGTCCATGTATTTCCGCATCCTCTACTTCTTTTACAAGGTCTACTGCTTCATGCTGCGTCCCATCCGCATGGGGGTGCGGATCATGATGATTCAGGACGGGAGAGTCTGGCTGATCCGTCACACCTACCTGCCGGGCTGGTTCATGCCCGGCGGCGGACTCAAAAAATGGGAGACGCTCGAACAAGCCGCGCGCCGTGAAGCCCGCGAAGAGACCGGCGCGGAACTGGGGGAAATTTCCCTGCTCGGCACGTTTACAAGTTTCATCCAGTGGAAGACCGATCACGCGGTTGTTTTTCTTTGCAGGGATTTCAAGATCACCGGAGGCTCGGATGGCGAGATTGCCGAACTGCGCGCGTTTCCATTGGACGCCCTGCCGGAGGATACGTTTTCCTCGCACCGTCATCTCCTGGAGGCGTTCAGAAAAGGGGAAATCAAACCCAATTTCGGCACATGGTAGGGGGAATTTGTCGAGGGGTTGCAAATCGCCGCGCAAAATCCAGACGGTATAATAAGAAAAAACCAACTCAAATTGGAAACCAAAACCATGACCCGTGGAACCATGAAGATCGTCATCCCCATGGCAGGCTGGGGGACCCGTATGAGACCGCACACCTGGAGCAAGCCCAAGCCGCTTGTCAGCGTGGCTGGCAAGACCTCGCTCGAACACCTGCTCGATATGTTCAAAACCCTGCCAGACCCGGAGAACACGGAGTTTGTTTTCATTGTGGGTCCGTATCTCGGTGAGCTGCAAATCCCCGCTTTTATCAAGGAAAACTACCCCAGCCTCAAAGCGCATTACGTCGTCCAAAATGAAATGAAGGGACAATCTCACGCCCTGTGGCTGGCGCGCGGTCATTTGCAGGGACCCATGATCATGTGTTTCTCCGATACGCTGATGGAAACGGACTTCTCCTTTCTCGCAAACGAGCAAGCCGACGGCGTGGCGTGGGTGATGCCGGTGGAAGACCCGCGCCGCTTCGGCGTGGCAGAGACAGGAGCAGACGGCTGGGTGAAGCGCTTCATCGAAAAGCCCCAAAGCATGGAAAACAACCTTGTGGTGGTTGGGTGTTATTATTTTGGAAATTCCGCACAACTGCTCGCCGCCATCGAGGAACAGATGGAACGCGGCGTGATGCTCAAGAACGAATACTTCCTGACCGACGCCATCTCCATCATGATCGAACGCGGCGCGAAGATTCGCACACAAAAGATCGCCACCTGGCTGGACACAGGAACCATTGACGCCACGCTGGATACGAATAAGATTTTGCTGGAAAAGAGCAAACCGGCAAACACCTATACAGGCACACAGGTAAAGGTGGTCGAACCGTCGTCAATTCACCCCAGTGCGGTGATCTCGAACTCCACCATCGGTCCGTACGCTTCCATCGGCGCGAATTGCAGGATAGAAAACGCCTGGATTTCGGAGAGCATCGTCGAAGCGGAGTGCGAGATTCAAGATGCGGCGTTGACCCGCTCTCTCATCGGCAGGCAGGCAAAAGTCCGGGGCAGAGGCGATGATCACGTCATGCAGTTGAACATCGGCGATACGAGTTCGGTCAGTCTGTGAGTCGAAATGGAAGCGGTTGAATGTCGTTCGGATACGGAGTACGCGGAGCGCCCGCTTTCGCTGTTGTGGCAGGGACGGCGTTACGAGATTGCGGAAATCTTCTCGCGCTGGCGCGGACCCGGTGAAAAAGGATTTTGCGTCAAGACCACGGACGGTCTGGCGTTTGAATTGACGTACCAGGAAATCTCAGACGACTGGCACGTGCAACCCATATAAAAGGAGGCTCGATGCAGGAAATTGGCGAAGTACAAAGGCTTTCAAAACGTGTGGCGGGGCTGAAGCCCAGCGGCATTCGAAAGTTTTTCGACATTGCCGCAACGATGAAGGATGTGATTTCGCTCGGAATCGGCGAACCGGATTTCACCACGCCCAAGCCGATCCTCGATGCGGGTATCCGCTCGCTGCAAAACGGCGAGACGCATTACACATCCAACCACGGCAAGATCGAATTGAGAAAGGGCATTGCCGAAAACCTGAAGCGGCTTTACAACGTGCAATATGACCCTGCCAATGAGATCGTTGCGACGGTCGGCGTTTCGGAGGCGCTGTACCTGACCTTCACCGCCATTCTCGAACCCGGCGATGAAGTGATCATCCCCACGCCGTGTTTCGTTTCCTACCAGGCAGAGGTCATCCTCGCGGGAGGCGTGCCGGTGGAAGTACCCGCCCGCCTGGAAAACAACTTTACCGTTGACCCCGACGACATCCGCAAAGCCGTCACGCCGCGCACGAAGGTGATTTTTATCGGTTATCCCTCCAACCCCACCGGCGCGGTCGCCCCGCGTGAAACGCTGCTGGAGATTGGCAAGATCGCAGAGGAACACGACCTGCTGGTCGTTTCGGATGAAATCTACGACCGCCTCGTTTATGACTTTGAACACGTCTGCTTCCCGTCACTGGATGAAAGCCTGAAACAGCGCACGATCCTGCTCGGCGGCTTCTCCAAGGATTATGCGATGACGGGCTGGCGCATCGGCTACGCCTGTGGACCCGAAGACATCATCAAGGGGCTGGTGCGCATCCATCAATACACCATCATGTCCGCGCCGACCACCGCGCAGGATGCCGCCATCGAAGCCTTGAAGACGGGCGAACCCTACGTGCGGGAAATGGTGGCGGAATATGACCGCCGCCGCAGACTGCTGGTAGCCGGACTCAACCGCCTCGGTCTTCAGACGTTTGAGCCGCGCGGCGCTTTCTATGCCTTTCCCAACATTCGGGCATCCGGCATGGACGATGAAACCTTTGCGGAAAAACTCCTGCGCGAGGAACGGGTTGCCGTGGTGCCGGGCAATGCCTTCGGTCCCGGCGGGGACGGGTTCGTGCGCGCCTGCTATGCAACATCCTACGAACAGATCGAAGAAGCGCTCCAGCGAATGGAAAAGTTCATGAACCGGTATGGATAAATATCCGGGGCGGATGCCCTGGCGTCCGCCCCTATTTATGCGGGATGCTTGTAATGGTTCGCTTGAACTCCATGATTGAGAGAACGGGCAAGTCGGTCTGGCTTGCAATTGGGCTGCTGCTCTTGTGCGGGGTGGCAGTTGCAGATTACATTACCGGCTCCGAACTTTCCCTCTCCCTCTTTTACCTGATTCCAATTGCCGTATTTTCGCTGACGGTCAACGCAACGGCAGGGGTTGCGATGGCGTTCATCAGTGCGGCGATCTGGCTTTTTATCGAACTGGTAACAACCGAGGAAATCATATCGTTCGTGCATCTGTGGAACACCATCATCCGCCTCGGTTTTTTCCTGCTGCCCGCCCTGCTCCTGCGCGCCGTGGAACGGGAGAGCATGCTCGCCCGCACGGATTTCATGACGGGGGCAATCAACAACCGCTATTTCAATGAACTGCTGCAAAGGGAGATTGACCGCTCGAACCGCTACGCCCGCCCATTCACCGTCGCTTTCATTGATCTCGACAACTTCAAGACCATCAACGATACGTTTGGTCACACATTCGGCGACACGGTCCTGCAAACCATCGCCGATTACATGAAGAAAAACCTGCGCAAGACCGACCTGGTCGCCCGCGTGGGCGGAGATGAATTTGCCATCCTCCTGCCGGAAACGGATGAAGCCGCCGCCCGCATCGCCATCTCGAGTCTGCTTAGAAAAATATCAGACGACGCCGGCATCAGGAGATGGCCCGTCACCTTCAGCGTCGGCGTGCTGACCATGAACGCCCCGTCCATTTCCGTTGATAAAATCCTGAGCATCGTGGATAAGTTGATGTACCACGTAAAGAACAACGGCAAAAACAACATCAAATACGCCACGTATAACAACACATAAGGGCGGACGAAACCAGCCTCATCCCCCCGCAATCTTGACTTTGTATCCCAGCCTTTTCAACACATCCGCCATGCGCTGGCGCCGCTCACCCTGAATTTCGATCACGCCATCCTTCACCGTTCCGCCTGCGCCGCATTCCTGTTTCAATATTTTGGCGAGCGCCTTCATATCCTCTTCGGTGAGGACGAGGTTCTTCACCACAGAGACGACCTTTCCGCCGCGTCCGCTTGATTCGCGGTGCAGGTAGGCGGTCTGCTGCTGCGGCGGCAACGAACGGGCATGAAAAACAGGCTGCGATTTCTTGCGAAGGTCTCCCTCTTCGGAAGACCAGACGGTACGGTTGGCATTGGACATGGGGCAATTATATATGGCAGACGAATTTCCGTTATACAATAAAAATATGACCGGCGAACCGCTTCGCACTCTCCGATTCCTGCTTGCCCGCCTTGAGCGTATCTCCGCCGATTCAGTAGTGGCGCACCGCGCCAGCGGAGTCCGCGGGGCGATGCTGAGGGCGTTGGAGCAACTCGAGAGCGGCAGACCAGTTTCAGGTCAGAAAATGAAGCGATTGATTGACGAAGGGTACCTTCTCCTTGAAAAAGCGGCGGCGGAGAAAGTCAGATAGGGTCTGGATATCAATCCCTACTTCTCCTCGTCCACCTCAACATGTCCCGGCTTCTCCTTCCCCAACTCCAATGACCGTTGATACGCCGCCCAAACCGCCCGGGAAATCGCCGTGCGGAACCCCGCTTTTTCGAGATAATACAACGCCTCCGCAGACGTGCCGCCCGGCGACGTGACCTGGTTCCGCAGCGTGGCGGGATGCCTTGCCGCGCTTTCGTAAAATGCCGCCGAGCCTTTGATGGTTTGCAGGACCAGCTGCTCGGCGATGCGGCGTGGAAAGCCCATGTGGACTCCCGCGTCAATCAGCGCTTCGGTGAAGAGGAAGACATACGCCGGACCCGTCCCGGAGAGTGCGGTTGCCATGTCGAGGTAGCCTTCGTCTTCCACAAACACCTCCGCGCCCAGCGCGCCGAGGATGGCACGGGTCATTTCCTGCTGTTCTTCGGTCACTTCTTTGGAGGCAGTCCAAACCGTGATCCCCTGTCCAATTTGCCCCGGCGTGTTCGGCATCGAGCGGACGATGGCTTTGTGTTTCAGCCCTGCGCCGATCTTTTTGATGGTCGCGCCTGCGATGATGGACAAGACCAGCGCATCCGGGCGGATGCCTTTCAGTCCCTTCATCACTTCGGTCAATCGCTGCGGTTTGACCGAAAGCACCACCACATCCGCTTCGTGGATGGCGGCGGAATTATCCGTTGTGGTTTTGATGCCATATTTCTTTTTCAACTCCCCGCCCCGTTCCTCGCGCGGACCGGAGGCGATGATATTTTTTGCTTCGGCGAGCTTTTGATTTAACAGCCCGGCAATCATTGCCTCCGCCATCACGCCGGGACCGATAAAGGCGATTTTCTTTCTGAGCATGGTTTTCTCCATATCCTTCAATAATAAAAGAGCGGACGTTTTGTCCGCTCATGCGTTACTGAAAATACTGCAACGCCACACGCAGACGTTCCTCCACATCCTTGGGGGCGTCTTTTGGAATGGACTGAATCGCGGCTTGCGCTTCGATGACGGAGTAACCCAACGCGGTGAGCGCGGCGAGCACTTCGCTGTCGTAATCCGCCATGGCGGCAACTTTGGCAAGCGCATCGCTGGGCTTGAGTTTATCTTTGAGGTGCAGGGCGATTTTTTGCGCGGTCTTTTTGCCCACGCCGGGGACTTTGCCGAGCAGTTCCTCTTCATCGGCAAAGATGGCTCGCTGGATGGTGTCAATCGTCAGCGTGGAAAGAACCGAAAGCGCCACCTTGGGACCGACTCCGTCCACGCCGAGCAGGAGGTTGAAGAGGTCGCGGTCCGCCTGGGATTCAAACCCGTAGAGTGTCAGCGCATCTTCCCGGACGACGAGATGGGTGAACAAAAAGATGATTTCTCCCGCCTTGGCATTTGTCCGCACGGGCGCAGGGACGAAGACTCTCAGCCCCACGCCTCCGACTTCGACGATGAGGGCGGTCTCTTCGATTTGGGAAACTTCTCCGCGTAAGGTGGCGATCATAAAACCATTTTTACCACAAAGGACAACGAAGCACACAAAGGATTTTGTCTTATACCTTCGTGTTTAATCATACCTCGCCGTGTTCAAATGCGTGATGGCAATCGCCAGCGCGTCTGCGGCGTCGTCGGGTTTGGGGATTTTTTCCAGTTGCAGCAGCGCGCGCACCATTTCCTGCACCTGGCGCTTTTCCGCGGAGCCGTAGCCTGCCACGGCTTGCTTCACTTCGTTGGGCGTGTATTCGTACGTCTCAATTCCCGCTTTTTGCAGCGCCAGTAAGACCACGCCGCGCGCCTGCCCGACGGCGATGCCGGTGGTGATGTTGCGCGTGAAGAATAGTTTTTCCACGGCGGCGGTATCGGGTTTGTATTTTTTCAGCAGTTTGTTGAGGTCGTCGAAAAGCGCCGCCAGCCGTGCGGAGGCGGAGTCCTCTTTCGGCGTGGCGATCACCCCAAAGGCAACAGCGACCAGTTCCCCGTCTGGCATGAGGCGCACGAGACCGTAGCCGGTGGTGGCGGTGCCGGGGTCAATTCCGAGGGCGAGAGTCATAAACCCATTTAACCACAAAGGACACGAAGTGCACAAAGGAAAACCTTCGTGTTCTTCGTGTCCGTCGTGTTTGATTTTTTTACGCGCTTTCGAGAGCCGCAAGCGCCGCGTCGGTCACTTTGACGTTGTGGTACACGTCCTGTACGTCGTCGAGGTCTTCGATGGTTTCGATGACCTTCATGACCTGTAACGTTTCCTCCACGCCGAGTTCGATCTCCTGTTTGGGAACCATCCGCAAGCCCGCCTCTTCCGGCTGGACGCCGGCTTTATGCAGGGCATTGGCGATGGTCTTGAAGGCTTCCACCGGACCGAATATTTCGATTTCAGTGCCGCCGTCCACAACGTCGTCTGCGCCGGCTTCCGCGCCGAGTTCAAACGCCTTGTCGAACGAAAGCACGCTGGCAGGGAACGAGAAATAGGATTTGCGGTCGAACTGCCATGCCACCGCGCCCGCTTCCGCCATGTTGCCGCCCGCCTTGCTGAAGGCGTGACGCACTTCGGAGATCGTGCGGTTGCGGTTGTCGGTTACGCACGAGACGAGAATCGCCGAGCCGTGCGGACCGTAGCCTTCGAGGGTGAGTTCTTCGAACGCGCCGCCTTCCTTGTCTTCGCCGGTGCCTTTCTTGATGGCGCGTTCGATGTTGTCCTTGGGCATGTTTTCGGAGCGCGCTTTATCCACCGCCAGCCTCAGGCGGAAGTTGGTATCGGGGTCGCCGCCGTCGCGCGCCGCAATCGTGATTTCACGCGCCAGGCGGGTGAACAACGCGCCGCGTTTGGCGTCTGCCGCTCCCTTTTTACGTTTGATGGTGGACCACTTGGAATGACCGGACATGACCTTCTCCTTCAATTAATGACCACAAGCGTGGGGAAAATTGGATTTTATCCGAATTACCTTGTTTATCCACGAAGTTCACGAAGAAACACGAACTTCTTTCGCATTTTCGTGAAAATTCGTGTTCTTTGTGGATGATTTTTTTGTTTTGGATAAAGTCTATTATAAAATGAGCGGCGGAATTATACCATTCAGCCTGCGGGCTGAATAAAAAATCCCACACCCATGGCGCGCGGTCCGGCGTGGACGACGATGGCGGGCGGCAGTTCATAGATGGGGATGTACTGGACTGCGACTTTCGATTTCAACTCGGCGGCGAGCGCTTCCGCTTCTTTCTCCGCCTCGACCTGCAGCACACACAAATGAGCGGATTCTCCGCCTTTGCAGGTTTCCGCCGTCACTTCCACCAGGCGGGCGAGCGCGCGCTTCTTTGTCCGCTGCTGTTCAAACGGCTCCACCTGCCCATCTTTGACCTGCAAAATCGGCTTGATCTCCAGCAGTTCCGCCAGCAGGCGTTTCGCCCCGCCGATGCGCCCGCCCCTGGCGAGATATTCCAGCGTATCCACCAGGAAGTAGATCCGCCCGCGCGGAATCATATCCTCCAGCGCTGCCACGATCTGGCTGGCGGATTTTCCCGCCTTCGCCATGTCGTCTGCCAGGAGAACAAGCGAACCGAGGTTGCAGGAGATGGTCTGCGTATCCACCACGCGGATGTCCACATCAGGGAATTCCTGCGCCGCCATCTGCGCCGAGCGGATCGTTCCGCTGGCTTTGCTTGTCGGCGCAACGACGACCACGCTTTCGCCTTTTTTCCTTGCTTCTTCAAAAACGGGGTAGTACAAGGGCGGTTCGGGCGCGGCGGTTTTGGGCAGGGTCTTCGAGGCTTTTAGTTTTTGCAGGAATGCCGCGGTGTCGAGATCTTTGTCGTCGTGGAAGGTTTCCTCCCCGAACATCACGATCTGGGGAATCAGCGGAATCCCGCGCTGGGCGAGCAGGTCGCGCGGCAAGCCGCAGGTGGTATCGGCAACGATTATGGTCATGGGAATCTCCTCCTGTCATTGTAGCCCCCTTTGGGCGGCGGTTTAACTGTCAAAAGAACCGAAAACCTTGTTACAAAGGGCAGATTCGATTGCCCTCACTCCATCCCCAACAGGCGTTTGCCTTCCTTCAATACTTGATCGTAACGGACCTCCAACGCCTGGTTCGAGCCGCGCAAGCCTTTGACCACCTTCTCGCTCCACAGCAGGTACTCCTGTTTGCGCTTCAGCGACCAGTTCGACGGCGGCGAATGAATCAGGTCGTGGATGTTGCAGAGTTTATCCGCCAGTTTGAGCAGTTTCGCCCTGGGCGATTTCTTCGCGGCGGTTTCGATCTGCAGCTGCTTGCGGACTTCCTTGGGCAGGCTCTTGTCGTCGGTCACTTCGAGCACCAGGGAGAGGATTTCCTCCCCAAACTCGCGCTTGATCTCGGCGGGCGTGGCGTCGGTGTCTTCGATGGTGTCGTGCAGGATGGCGGCAGCAAGCAGGGCTTCATCACGCACCCCGCCCAGCGACCACAACGTCTCCGCCACCTGGATGGGATGGTTGATGTACGGCGACGCCTTCGAATCCCTGCGCCGCTGGTCGTTGTGTTTTTCGGCGGAGAACCGCATGGCTTTCAGGAGCAGCCCGATTGACTCGTTCAACACGCAATCTCCCTGCTGTAAGTACGGTGGACTTTGTAGAAATCCATTCCGAAATTTTCCATATCGCGCCGCATGGCTTCGTTTTCCACGCCGATCTGAATCACTTCGGCGTGTCTGAACTGCCCCGATTCTCTCACAGATTTGAACATCTCGCTGTAGAGAACTGCCATGCCGCCGGAGCCGCGGTATTCGGGAAGCAAGCCCGCGCCGTTGATGTTCAGCCAGCCGGTGCGTTTGAGTTCGCGCAGGAGCGCCAGCCAGCCGAAGGGGAATAACCTGCCTTTGGTCTTTTGCAGCGCGGCGGAGACATCCGGGTATGCCAGCAAAAAGCCGACGGGGTCGGACCCCTTCATCACAATCTTGATCAACTTCGGGTCGGCGAACCACAGCATTTGATTTGCGAGCGCGTCCGCTTCTTCATCCGAGATGGGAACGTTGCCCGCCGTGCCGCGCAGTGCGCCGTTGTAGAGGTCCCTCAATTTGGGGACAAGCGCGCGCAAGTCGGAGCGTTTTTCATAGCGGGCGATGCGCAATCCACGCCGCTGTTTGATGCGTTCCGCCAGTTCGTGAATGCGCTCCGGGAATTGAACGTCCGTGCCGATGTAACCGGAGACCGCTTCACCGTGTTTTTCGAATCCCTGCGCTTCGATCAGGTCAACGTAATACGCCGGGTTGTAGGGCAAGCCAAAGGCGGGGCGATGCTCGAAGCCCTTCACCAGCAGACCGAATCCATCCAGCGGAGTGAAACCCTTTGGACCGATGATGCGCGTCAAGCCGCGCGAACGCGCCCAGGCAAAACCCGCCTCGAACATCCCCTGCGCGGCTTCGGGATTGTTCTCGCACTCGAAGAGATAAAAGAACGCGGTCGCTTCGCGGTTGAACTCGTTGTAGGGGCGGTTATCCAAAACGGCGAGCCGCCCGATGGGCTGCACCCCGGAGCAGGCGAGAAAGAATGCGGCGTGGGAATGTTTGTAGTACGGGAACCGCTTTGGGCGGAGTCGGAGGCGTTCGTCCATTTGCAGGGGCGGCACCCATTGGGGAATGTCCCTGTAAATGGAAAACGGCAGGCGGAGGAAATCCTCCACCTGGCTTTTTTTGTCAAGATCAAGTTGGGTAATATTCATAAAAGGTAGAGCGAGATAACATCTCGCTCTACATCGCCTTTGCGCGTTCCGCCATTTGTTCGCGCAGGTGTTTGGTATCCCTGTCAATCGTGAAGATGGCGCCGAGATAGAAGAAGAAGCACAGACCCCACGCCACAGTGCAGATGAGCAGGATGGCGGTCTTCAGGTCAATCGCGTCGGCGATGATGCCGGTGAGGATGGGCGCAAACGCCGCGCCCGCATTTTCAATGAAGTATTCCGTAGCCTGTGCCGTCGAGCGGACTTCGGGGGCGGTCACATCATACACGGTGGCGATGACGTTTGCCGACGAGAGCGGCATGAAGATGGCGGTGAGGCACATGAAGACAAAGAATTGATTCTTCGCGTCGAGGGGCGTGTTGAGCGCAAGGAAAAGAAACGCCGCGCCGAGAAGAACGCCGATGGACGAGACGATGATGCGTCCCTTGTTGGTGCGCTTGAAGGCAAAGTCGCCCAGCGCGCCGCCGACGAAGTATCCGCTGGCGAGGATGAGGATGACCGGCGCCATGGTGAAGAGGATACCGTTCGCATCGTAACCGCGTTCCTTTTCGAGATAAGCGAAGAAGAAATACGTGATGACGTTCCATGGGAAGACGCCCGCGAAGCCCTGCAAAAAGATGAACCACATGGTCTTCTTCTTGAAGATTTCCCTTGCCTCCGCCCACGAGAACTTGAAGGTCTGCATCTCCGCCATGTTCTCGAACTCGGGCTCGGCTTTGCCGCGCGGCATTTCGCGCACGCCGAAGAAGATGAGCAGGGCGATCACCAGCCCCAGCGAGCCGGTGATGTAGAACACGCTTCGCCACCCGCCGATGGCTGGCGCCACCATCAGAGCCAGAATCATGCCGACGAGGTATCCGATCGGCTGGGCAAGCTGGAGGATGCCGTAGATCTTCCCGCGCAGGCTCGGACCAAAATAGTCGGCGACGAGCGTGTACAAGCCGGGGTAGGAGGAGTCGTCAATGCCGGTGGAGGCGCGCGTGGCAAGGAAGACGCCGAAGTTCTTTGCAAGCGCGTTCAGCCAGGTGGTTGCACCCCAGACGAACGATGCCGCCGAAAGCAGTTTTGCGCGCGCATAGTGGTCGTACAAATATCCCCAGATCGGGTAGAGGATCGTGGCGACGATCAACGCTCCCGAATTGACCAGCCCCCATTGTTTGTTGTTAATTCCAAAGTCGCTGCTGATCTGCACCTGCAGCGAGCCGATCATCAATTTATCGGTCTGGTGCAGCAACATGAAAAAGAAGAAGACAACGACCACGAACCAGCGATAGCGCGAATGTTGCGGCGACATGATGCACCTCGAAAATTGGAATTTTCCCAAGTATCAGGGGTCAGGGTGTGGGTGTCAAGTGGTGGAGAAAAAGACCTCGACTTTGGCAGTTTGAGCAAAGTTAGGGAAGAGGTAAAAACGGCCAAAAGGGTACGCAAGAGCCCTTTTGGCATTAAATGCGTGTGGAAGCGGC
>QMIW01000053.1 GCA_024434165.1 Chloroflexota bacterium
AATAGATTTTCTAGGTTCCCCGCCCAAAGCCCTCACCCTGCCCTCTCCCATCGGGAGAGGGGGAAGTCATCCCAGAATATATAACCTTGTTTGGGGTGAAGCCTCTTGAAACCAAGGCAGCAACTCGGGTTAAGTAAGAAATTCCTTCTCTTTCTCTTCTATACATTACTATTGCAACTTTTTGCAATAAGGATTTTCTCATGTCCTGCTCCAGTGTCTATGCCCCCCAACTCCGCGCGCGCGGCTACCGCATGACTCCCCAGCGCCTCGCTATTCTGCATGTGCTCCATCACTCTGGGGCGCATCTTTCACCGGGCGAGGTGTATGAACAAGCCCGCTTGGAGCAGCCTGGGCTGACGGAAACGACGGTATACCGCACGCTGGAATTCCTTTCAAAGAACGGCCTGGCAAATTCCGCCTACAAAAAGAACGGGCATCTCGTTTATCAGATCGCGCGGCATGAGCATCACCATCTGAAATGCCGCAGCTGTGGAAATGAAACGGAGGTGGAACACTCCCTGCTCGAATCCCTTTATCGTCAGTTGGAGGCTGAAAGCGGCTACCGGCTCACGGATAGCCACGTCACTTTTATCGGTATCTGTCCTGAATGTCAAAAAGGAGCATGAGATGTACTATTCCCCAACCCCGCTTCACATTCCTGACGGCTTTCTGAACTTTGTCGTCTCTCTGGCATGCTGGGCAATCACTATCGTTATCCTCGGCATCGCCATTTCCAAGACCAATAAAGCGCTCGGCGAAAGGCAAATTCCGCTCATGGGCGTGATGGCGGCGTTCATCTTCGCCGCGCAGATGATCAACTTCCCGGTGACGGGCGGCACGTCCGGGCACCTGCTGGGCGGCGCGCTGGCGGCGATTGTGCTCGGTCCATGGGCGGGTATGCTGGTGATGACGGCTGTAATTGCCGTGCAGGCGCTGCTCTTCCAGGACGGCGGTCTGCTCGTGATGGGCGCGAACATCCTCAACATGGGACTGGTCACCGCCGCAATCGGATACGGTTTGTATCGTTCGGTGATCGGGCAGCCCAAAGCCGCCAAATTGACCGTCATTGGGTTTACCGCGTGGCTATCGGTAATGGCGGGCGCGCTGCTCACCTCCATGCAATTGTGGTTGAGCGGCACGTCGCGGTTGCAGGTTGTCGTTCCCGCCATGCTGGGAGTCCATGCCCTGATCGGTCTGGGAGAGGCGTTGATCACGGCTTTTGCTGTGGCGTTCATCATGCAGACTCGTCCCGACCTGCTGGGTGAGGGTTCCGAGTCCGCCAAAGCCAGCCGCAGCTGGATATTTGCCGGAGGAGCCATTGCTTTGCTCGTCGTCCTGCTCTCGCCCTTCGCCTCCGCTGACCCGGACGGGTTGGAGCGCGTTGCCATGGATATGGGCTTCATCAGTGCGGGCCGGTCTGCGCCGTATGAGATTATCCCCGATTACACGCTCCCCTTCCTCGGCGGGACGGCGCTCTCGACCGTTCTGGCGGGTGTGATTGGCGTGATCGTGGTCGGCGTGGTCATCGTGCTGGTCGGGCGCGGGCTGAAGGCAAAATCCTGAGCCGCCAATCGTAAATTGTAGATTGCCATGCACTTCGACGCATTCGACCGTTACCACGAGAGGGAAAGTTTTCTCCACCGCCTCGACCCGCGAGTCAAGGTGGTCGTAACGATCGTCTTTATTGTTTCAAACGCCCTGCTGCCCGATGGCGCCTGGCTGGCTTTCGTCTTTGCGTGGGCTTTCGTGCTTGCCGCAAACCTGCTCTCGAAACTGGGCGTTGGATACACATTCAAACGTTCGATCATCGCCCTGCCGTTTGCGTTGATTGCCATCACAGTATTGTTTTCCATCCCCGGCAGCCCGCTCACTGTATTTCGCTTCCTCGCCTGGGACTTTACCATCACCGATGCGGGCTTGTTGCGCTTCGTGAGCATCCTCATCCGCGCGTGGCTTTCGGTGCAGATGGCGATCCTGCTGGTGGCGGTCACGCGCTTCCCCGACCTCATTCATGCGATGGAGCATTTGCGCGTTCCGCCTGTGCTGACCACTGTCATTGCATTTCTCTACCGTTACCTGTTCGTGTTGACGGACGAGGTCTTCCGTCTGCTTCGGGCGAGGCAGGCCCGCTCGGCGGCAGTACCAGGCTCGAGGTCCGGTGGAGGCGTGATGTGGCGCGCGAAGGTGGCGGGCAATATGGCGGGTCAATTGTTCCTGCGAAGTTACGAACGCAGTGACCGCATCTACAATGCGATGATCGCGCGCGGGTATGCCGGTCATCTTTATACGTTGAATCCGCATGAAATGAAGTCCGGCGATTATTATGCGGCGGCGCTGTCCATTGCGGTTATTTTTGCCGTTCAAATCCTCGGAAGGTTGTAATGCCTGTTACCCATCTTAAGAATAGTTTTACCCCGCCCGAATGCGACGGCGATGTTTTATCGGTGACCGATTTGCATTTTGCCTACCCCGACGGTCACGCAGCGTTGAAGGGCGTTTCGATGCAGTTGTGCAGTGGCGACAAGGTTGCGCTGGTGGGACCGAACGGCGCGGGCAAGTCCACGTTGATGCTGCATTTGAACGGGATTTTGAGCGGGCGCGGCGAGATTGAAATTGCCGGCAAACGCCTCACCCGCGACAATTTGCCTGCCATCCGCTCCATGGTGGGGCTTGTCTTCCAGAACCCGGACGACCAGCTTTTCTCGCCGACGGTCTTCGAGGACGTGGCGTTTGGTCCGCTGCACATGGGATTGCCCGAAGCCGAAGTGCGCGCGCGGGTGGATGCCGCGCTCGAAGCCGTGCGGATGAGCGGATACCGCGACCGCCTCTCGCACCATTTGAGCGTCGGCGAAAAGAAGCGCATTGCGATTGCAACGGTGCTTTCGATGAAACCCAGCCTGCTGGTGTTGGATGAGCCCTCCGCCGGACTCGACCCGCGCGCACGGCGGACGTTGATCAATCTCCTGCGCGATCTGCCCATTACCATGCTCGTTTCCACGCACGATATGAAGTTGGTGCAGGAGCTCTTTCCGCGCACGATTGTGATGGATGAAGGGCGCGTCGTTGCGGACGGGCTGACGCACGATATTTTGGACGATGAGGCGCTGTTGTTCGAACATGGGTTGGAGAAACCGTAACACAGGACGAAAAAGCGCCCCTGGTTTCCCAGAGGCGCTTTCCATTACAAATACAAATTGCCAATCACTTAAACCCCTGCCGCCTTCTTCAAAGCCTCTGCCTTGTCGGTGCGTTCCCAGGGGAATTCGATGTCGTCGCGCCCGAAGTGACCGTACGCGGCCGTCTTGCGGTAGATGGGCTTGCGCAAACCGAGGTCGCGGATGATCGCGCCGGGACGCAGGTCGAAGTGTTCGTTGATGAGCGCGGCGATCTTTTCATCGGCAATCTTTGCGGTGCCGAAGGTTTCCACGTTCACCGAAAGCGGATGTGCCACGCCGATGGCGTAGGCGACCTGCACTTCCACGCGGTCCGCCAGCCCGGCGGCGACGATGTTCTTCGCCACGTAGCGCGCGGCATACGCAGCGGAACGGTCCACCTTTGTCGGGTCCTTGCCGGAGAATGCACCGCCGCCGTGACGGCCCATGCCGCCGTATGTATCCACGATGATCTTGCGCCCGGTCACGCCCGCATCGCCCATTGGTCCGCCGACGACGAAACGCCCGGTGGGGTTGACATAGACCTTGAGGTTTTTGTCCACCATATCGGCGGGCAGGGAGGGCATGATGAGCTGCTCGGTGATGGTTTCGGTGATCTCCGCCTGCGAAACTTCGGGGGCGTGCTGGGTGGAGATGAGCACCGTGTCCACGCGCCTGGGCTTGCCCTGGGAATATTCGACCGTCACCTGGCTCTTCGCATCGGGCCTCAGCCAGGGAATGGCTCCGCTCTTGCGAAGTTCGCTTTGCTTGCGGGTGAGTTTGTGGGCGAGGTAAATGGGCATCGGCATCAGGGTGTCGGTCTCGTTGCAGGCGAAGCCGAACATCATCCCCTGGTCGCCCGCGCCGATGGTTTCGACTTCCTGGTCCGTGATGTGATGTCCGTCGCGCGATTCGAGCGCGTGATCCACGCCCATGGCGATGTCGCCGGATTGTTTGGCGATGGCGACCAGCACGCCGCAGGAGTTGCCGTCGAAGCCTTTTTCGCTCGAGTCGTAGCCGATCTCCGTCACCACCTTGCGGACGAGTTCGTCGTAGTTGAAAACGGCATGGGTGGTGATCTCGCCGAGAAGCATCACGTAGCCGGTCTTGACCGCCGTTTCGCAGGCAACACGCGAGCGCGGATCCTGTTCGAGGCAGGCATCCAGCACGGCATCCGAGACCTGGTCGCAGATCTTGTCGGGGTGCCCTTCCGTCACCGATTCCGATGTGAACATCAGTTTGGGGGAAGACATGAAAGTATTGGACATTGGGTTTGTTTCTCCTTGAAAAATAAGATTGCCCATTCAGACGTGCAGAAAGGGCAATCGAATCATGCTTGGCTACCCTCTCATCTTCCAGCGTATCCTGTCGGAATTGGCACCGTGTGTTTGATCGTATGGTCGTGTGGTCTTGTAGTCGGCTGGTCGCTTGGTCAGGCTATCCGACTGCTAGGCTGTCAGACGAAAACACCGGTTGTCGAGGCATCGCAGGGCCGTTCCCTCCGCCTCTCTGGATAAGAGCGTCTTATTGGGGCTATTTGATTTGCACGGATAATACCATAGCAAAAATTTCAAGTCAAATAAAAACAAGCCGTCAGAGAAAACTCCGACGGCTTGGGTGGAACAACTCAGGGGTTAGTCTGAGGCGCAGCGGAAGCCGATCTTCGGCGAGAATTCGCCCAGGTAATCCGCCGAATATGGATCATCCGCATTCGGGTTGGAGCCGCGCACCGAAGCGCGGTTGGCAAGGCGGATATCCCGGAACGCATCCTGGAACGTGCCGCCGCGCACAACGCGGTTGAAGTACGCGCTGCGTTCGCCGGGTCCGGGCGGGTTCATCGTCACGCCCTGGGCATAGTAATCGGCGTCGTAGTAATCCGCAACCCATTCCGCCACATTACCCGCCATGTCCAACACCCCGTAGGGGCTGGCGCCGGCGGGGAAGTTCCCAACCGGAGTGGTATCGCCGACGAAGTAATTGAAGTTGCCGCGCGAGGAATCCGGGCGTTCATCGCCCCAGGGATAGGTGCGGAAGTCGTCGCCGCGGGCGGCGCGTTCCCATTCCGCCTCGGTGGGCAGGCGGCGTCCAGCCCATTCACAATAGGTTTTCGCCTGCAGCCAGGTGACATAGACCACAGGGTAGTTGTTGAATTCCGCGTTGTTGAAGTAGGAATCGCGCGTCTGGGATTTGAACGCCTGCGGCGGTTCACATGCGCCGGACTGGACGCACAACGCATACATGCCGTTGGTGACTTCCAGTTTATCCATCCAGAACGCCTTCAAGGTCACATTGTGCGGCGGTTCTTCATCGCGCTGGACGTCTTCATCCATACCGCCCATGCGGAACGTGCCTTCGGGAATGTATGCCTGCGGCATTCCATCCGCAGCGGAGACGCGTTCAGAACCGGCTTCTCCGCCGGAGACCACTTCGGCAGTGGGGTTGAGCGCGGGCGGAGTATTGCTGGGAAAAGCGGTGGGCAAAGGGATAGCCGTAGGCTGTGCGTTTCCAGCCTGACAGGCGGAAAGGACGATGACCAGAGCGGCGAAGAGAGGGAGTAGTTTTTTCATCAAAGCCTCCTTTGAGAGATATATTCCCAGTATAAGAAGGGGTGACCTTTTTCCTAATCCCCCAAAGGTAACATTTTGGTGAAAAATTACGACTTTTTGAGACCCAATCGGCTATAATCCGCTTACATCTTTGTTAGCAGGGGCGCCCATCCATGTTTTTGCAAAATGTCCGGCACAGGGCAGCCCTTTCTTGCAGATTGACTGCCGGTTTTGCCCAAACGGGCCGCCCCCTGCGGCGAAATCGCGTAAGGTGACGTAGTCAGTTATGGTACGTACATTTTCCGATATCCGGGTTTCAAACCAATGACCAATCCCCTTGCTTCACAGAACACCGCTCGAGTTTTCATCGTATGCGATCAGGATGCCACTGCCCCCATCTGGGGCTACATCATCCGCGAAAAAGGGCTTGTCGCCATTTTGGAAACCTCCCTCCAGCGCGCCATGGAACGCTCTGCCGAGGAAATTCCCGACCTCATCGTGATTGACGTCAACGCCCCGCATTCCCAGCGCATGGAACTCTGTCACAAATTCCGCTCGCTCAGTTCCAGCCCCATCCTGCTCTTTCTGCCATATCACAACGAATCCGAAATCCTGGAAGCCTACCAAAACGGCGTGGACGAGTGTGTGGTCAAGCCGGTCAGCCCCGCCATCTTCCTTGCCAAAGTGCTTGCCTGGTCGCGCCGCAGCTGGAGCGAGCCGATGAAGCCCCGCCACACCGGACGGTTGCAGCTCGACCCCTCCCACCGTTCCGCCATCGGCAAAAACAAAGTAGAGATGAAACTCACCAACCTTGAGTTCCGTCTCCTGCACCTGCTGATGAGCCGCCCCGGTTACGTCTTCCCCGCCGAAGAGATCATTCAGACCGTGTGGGGCGCCGAAGGCGACATTGCCCTGCTTAAAAACGTCATCTATCGTTTGAGAAAAAAACTGGAAGAGGAAGCGGGCGAATCGCACCTCATCAAGACCTGGCCCGGCGGTTACAGTTTTGTGGATGAATAACCCGCCTCTTTGGGACCCGCCGCCTGATTCGCCTCCCAAACCTTACCGCCCCGCAAGCGGATTCATCTCCAAGCCGCCCGCGGGGCGGTTTGATTTGCCAACTCACTCATCCGCCGCACAGCGAAAACCGATCTTGTACGAACTCCTCCCGTAAAAGGCTTCGTCCTCCGGCTGCGATCCGGGATCGGGACCATCGAGAAAACTACGGTTGGCAAGGCGCAGCGCCAGTCCATCCTCTTGAAACGACCCGCCGCGAATCACACGCATATTGTTGAAGACCTCGTCTTCCGCCGGACCTGCCGGGTTTTCCACAGGCGCTTTCCCGTAGTAATCCGGGCGGTAACGATCCGCCACCCATTCCCAAACATTGCCCGCCATATCCAGAACCCCGAACGGACTCGCTCCCTCGGTATATGAACCCACCCGTGTTGTATCACCGACGATGTTCAACGAGTTGGAGTTGTATTCGTTTGGCGGCTCATCGCCCCAGGGATAGTTGCGTTTGTCGCCCCCGCGCGCGGCGCGTTCCCATTCCGCTTCGGTGGGCAGACGCCGCCCCGCCCATTGACAATAGGCATTCGCATCGTACCAGGCGACATACACAACCGGGTAATCTTGAAACTCTGGATTGCCGAAATATTCCTCGCGGTTATCCGAGCGGAGTTGCGACGGCGGGCGGCATTCCCCGGCTTGCACGCACAGGTTATACATGCCGTTGGTCACCTCCACCTGGTCCATCCAAAACGCGCTGATGAACACTTCGTGCGGCGGGAGTTCGTCGTTCTCGCGGTACACGTCCATGCCGCCCATGAAGAACCTCCCTTCGGGGATGTACACCTGTGTCATCCCGTCATTGGGCGAGATGCGGATGGTTTCGGGGGTCGCCGTTGGCGCGGGCGTGAACGTTGCGGGAATCGGCGTCTTCGTTGCCGTGGGTGAAACGGGCGTGAACGAAGGCGTGAATGCCGGCTCGGTGGCTGGAACCGCCGCAGGCTGGCACGCTGAAATGAAAACAAGGATGAAAGGGAGGATTTTTTTCAACATCAAAATAACCGGTTGCGAATTGTCAATTACCCAATTACTAATTACCCAATCACTGCACCAGTTCCATCGCTTTGCGCGCCTGGTCTTCAAAGAATTTGGGGTTGATCGAATCCGCTTTTTGCCAGGCTTTGAGCGCGCCTGCATTGTCGCCCTGACGGTACAAACCGTAGCCGTACCACAGCCAGGCTTCCTCAGACATTTCCGTCACGCCGCGGGCGTAGTTTGCCAGCGCCAGCAGATCTTCGTTCCTGCCGGAGTGGAAATACGCCAGGAAGGGACCGAATTGATAACGGAACATCCTCAGCGGAAGACCGATCTCGCGCGCCTTGTCGTAGGCGAGAGCAGCTTCCTCGTAGCGCTCGAAATAGACGAGGTTGCTTCCGTAATTGAACCAGTCGAAGGCGTCGGCGGAGGGAGAGGCGACAGCGGCTTCGGTGGCGGCAAGCCCATGGAGGCGATTCTGATTCGGGTCCCAGTTTGAGGCGAGCAGGGTCTTCATCTCCTCCTCGAACTGCGGGAAGTAGATCACCATGTAGAGATTGTTGAACGGTTTCCAATCCTTTTCAAGCTGGGCGTAGGAAACAGTCAGGTCGGGACCGCGGTATGAATCCTGGACGGTGAACTCCTGTTTGGCGTCGTCGTAGGCGGTGAGCAGGAGATAATGCGCCGCCCACAGGTCGTCGTTGGGACCGAGCGCATCGGCTGGGTTCAACGAGGTGACGCTCTCGACAATGATCGGGTAATTCGCAGCAAGCAGACGTTTGAGCAGTTCGATGTTCCCGCCCACGCGGTATTCGAGGTTAAGCCAGCCCGCCTGCGTGCGGACGTAGTAACGCATTTCTTCGGGGTTCACATTGCGGTCGCCGCTGACGGGTTTGATAAGGTCGGAGATGTCGGTCTGGTCGCCCTGCCAGCCATACATGTGCAATGCCATCGAAAGCGTGGCGGGACCGCAGTTGTTGGGCGTCTGCTTTTCGTATGGCGGCGACTTCATGGCAAATTGCGGCGGCAGCGGCGGCAACGTGAAAGTGGGCGTTGCGGATGGAAGTTGAGCAGCTGCCGTTCCGGTCGGCGGAACGGTCGACGTGGCGGGCTGGGGCGTGAAGGGCAGTGCGGTCGGCACGGGTCCCACCGGGTTGATGACGTTTTTTACGTAAATTTGAAAGACGTCAATCCGCCATTCGAGACGCGATTTGACCGCCGGGATTTGATACACCAAAACAGCCAGCAGGAAGACGCCCGCCAGCCCGATAAGGATGTTTCTGGTTTTGCGAGACATGCAAAATAGTCTACCATGCAAGAATGAAAGCCGATTAAGGTAACTCAAGTTGCCACCTTCCAATAGATTTTCCAGGTTCCCCGCCAAAGCCCTCACCCTGCCCTCTCCCATCGGGAGAGGGGGAAGTCATCCCAGAATATATAACCTTGTTTGGGGTGAAGGAAGCCTCTTGAAACCAAGGCAGCAACTCGGGTTAAGGTAAGGAAATATCATGTAATTGAATCAAAACTTCGGGTTTATGCCTTGACTTGCCGATTTACGGCAATTATGATGAAACCGCCATGGAGAACTCCCCCGTAATGACCCTCGACCCGGAAGCCCTGCGCTCCGCCATGCGCGCCTGGTCTGCCGGTGTGACCGTTGTGACCGCGGCGTACGAAAACCAGCGGCACGGCATGACTGTCAACTCATTCACCTCCATTTCATTGGACCCGGCGCTGATCACCATTTCCCTGCAGCAGAACTCACGCACCCATGACTTGATTTTAAAATCGCGCGCCTTTGGGCTGACGATCCTTTCCGCCGGGCAGGCAGGGATTTCAGACCTGTTTGCCGGGCGCGTACCCGAAGTGACAGACCGGTTTGCCGGTTTGCAAACCGAAACCCTTGTCACCGGCTCGCCTTTGCTGGCGGGCGGGCTGGCATGGATGGATTGCCGCGTGGCGGAAACCTACAATGCCGGGATGAATACCCTGTTCATTGCGGAGGTGGTCGCGGCGCGCGGAAGCGGAAACGGCGACCCGCTGATTTATCACAACCGCAAATATTGGAAGTTGTCTCAGTTTGAATAGGTCGCGCAAGGGCGTGACCTATTTTATTTGGAGGGCAAAATGACCGAACCACTGACAACCGGGGAACGACAAACGCTCCTTCGTATTGCGCGTGAGGCGATTGAACACGCGGTGAAGGGCAAACCGCTCCCGCCGCTGATCTCCTATCCGCTTTCGGCTGCATTGAAGGAGCACGGCGCCTCTTTTGTCACGCTCACGGTTCAGGGCGAACTGCGCGGCTGCATCGGCGCATTGGAAGCCTACCAGCCGCTTGCCGATGACGTGCGCGAACACGCGATTGCTGCGGCGTTGGAAGACCCGCGCTTCCCGCCGTTGAACGCCGGCGAATTAAGCAGGATCAACATCGAAGTCTCGCGCCTGACCGCGCCGGAGCAATTGGAGTATTCATCCAGCGAGGACCTGCTCAAGAAACTGCGCCCGCATGTGGATGGCGTCGTCCTGCGGCACGGCTCGCGCCGCGCCACCTTCCTGCCGCAGGTCTGGGAAAAGATTCCCGACCCCGAAGAATTCCTCAACCAACTCTGTTACAAAATGGGCGCAAGCCCGCATCTCTGGCGCGAGGCAAAACCGCTGGTTTTCATCTACCAGGTCGAAGAATTCCGCGAATGAAGCGCCTGGCGCCGCCAAATAACAAACTTGAAATTTGAAACTCCACCGCCATGCGCTCCAAAAGTTTACCGAACGGACGACAAGCGGTAAAATCAGAGGATGACCGGCGAACTCAAAGAGCAGAACAACGACACCATTTTTCAGGATGCAGTAGACGCCCTGCGGCGCGGCGATAAACCGCGCGCAAAGGAACTGTTGACCCGCCTGCTCAAGACCGATCAAAACAACGCCGTCTATTGGATTTGGCTGAGCGCCGCCGTGGACGCGCAAAAGGAGCGCATCTACTGTCTGCAAACCGCGCTCAAACTGGACCCGGAGAATGTCACCGCCAAACGGGGCTTGATCCTGCTCGGGGCGTTGGCTCCCGATGAAACCATCCAGCCGTTTCCCGTAAACCGCCCGCGCGCTTGGGAGGCGAAACTCCTGCTCGCCACCGATAAACCAAAAGAGAAGGGCGCGCGCGCGCTCCTGCGCCATCCTGCCGCGCGGCTGGCGGGACTGGTCGTGATCGGCGCCGGCTTGTGTGCCGCTGTGATTTTCGGGTTCATCCTGCCGCGCCAGACCAACGTCCGCCCGACGGAAACAAACACCCCCGGACCTTCCCCCACCTTTACCGGCACGCCGACCCTCTTCGGCGCCACGGCGCGCCCCACCCAAGCCTTCAGCGGACCGACCCCGCTCGATGCGTATCTTCCCGAACCCTACACTCCCACGCCGTTATATGTCAACACGCCGCGCTCGCTTAACTCCGTGGATCAATACCGCATCGCGCAGGCGGCTTACGAAAAAGGCGATTGGGATGCTTTCCTTCTCAACATGGAATTGGTGCGCCAGGCGGAGCCGGAGGCGGCGGACGTCCTCTACTACATCGGCGAAGCCTATCGCTTCAAAGGCGAAACAACCAACGCCCTCAAAGCCTACAACGACGCCCTGAAACTCGACCCGAACTTCGGTCCGCCGTATCTCGGCTTGGCGCGCGTACGCCTGATCGCCGATCCCAAATTCAACGCCGAGTTCCTCTTCGAGGAAGCCATCCAGCGCGACCCAAATTTCGGCGAGGTGTACCTCGAACGCGCGCGTTACTATCTCAACCGCGGCGACATCGAAGATGCGCTTGCCGATCTGGAAACCGCCGAACGACTCCTGCCCGGCTCGCCCGAAGTCTACCTGACCTACGCCCGCACCTACCTCGCCGCAGAAGATACGGATAAGGCGCTCGAATACGCCGAGAGATCCTACGCGGCAGATATCACCAATTTGCCCGTCTACGAAATGCTGGGAGACCTCTACCTTGAAAAGGGCGATTACGAACGCGCCCTGGAAGCCCTGCGTGTTTACACCGCTTTTGAAACCGAAGACGCCGGCGGCTTTGGCAGGCTGGGCAAGGCATATTTTTATCTCGGTCAATACGAATTTACGGTGGACGCCATAGACCGCATGACCGACCTCAGCCGCAACGGTTTCAAGGAATATTACGTCTATCGCGGGCTGGCGCACCTTGAATTGGGCAACGCCGATGAAGCCGTAAGCGACCTCGAAGCGGCTGTGGATGACGACGACCGTTCCTTCATGGCGCGCCTGGGTCTTGCCCGCGCCTATTACCTGGATGAAAGATTCGGCACGGCGTTCCTGCAAATTGACATCGCCAGATCGCTGGCAGGGACCGAAGAGGAACAGGCGCTCACCCTGTACTGGCGCGCGCGCATCCAGGAAAAACGCGAAGACATCGGCGATGCCATTCAAGCCTGGCAGGACCTGCTTGCCCTCGACGAAGATGCGATGACGCCCGAAATGCGCGAGGAAGCCGAAACCCGGCTCAGGGAATTGGTCCCCCCAACCCGCACGCCCACACGCGGCGCCTCCACCCCCAAGCCGAGCGCCTCGCCGACACCTTCCCGCACACCCACCCGAACGCCGACAGTCACCCCAACACCCTGAAAAGCGGATACACAAACACAAAACAAGTGGACGTGAAACAGGCTTGTCCTGTCCCATGTCCACCTGTGTACTTTGTTTACTTGTGTACCTTAACCCGAGTTGCTGCCTTGGTTTCAAGAGGCTTCCCTCACCCCAAACAAGGTTATATATTCTGGGGTGACTTCCCCCTCTCCGATGGGAGAGGGCAGGGTGAGGGCTTTGGCGGGGAACCTAGAAAATCTATTGGAAGGTGGCAGCTTGAGTTACCTTATGTACCTGAGTACCTGAGTACCTTGTCTTCCCCCTTACCGTTTACCTCCCCTGCACTCCTCACACGGACACAACGCCCGCAGGTAGTGCCAGTTGTAAATGCCGTAATCGTGCCCGTCCTCCCAGACGATGGTCAGCGCATACGAGCCGACCGCCACCACATTGGCAACGCGGGTGGAGGGGTCATCTTCCATCTGCCTGTTGAACACTTCCGCATCCGGCTCGGACTTCATGTTTTCATGCCCGCCCCGGCACGAGGCGCAGGGACAGGCGGCGCGCAGCAACCCGAACGGGTAAACGCTTTTGTGTCCGCTATCCCATGTGACGGTGAATTCGCGCTTGCTCTTGTTTGCAGTGACATTGGTTGGTTTTTCGCTCATGGATGTTCCTATCAGAAGAATTTTTCATGGCGCCGGCACGACAGCCAAAAATTCCGAAGCCGCCCACCCGGCGCGGGTATCGTCGTACGGCGCAACGAGATACCACCAGGTGTAACCATCCGCCGTTTGCGGACCGTCCTTGACGATAAAGACCTCCGATTCTTCGCCGCGAAAGACGGTCTCGCTATTCAATCCTGGCGCGGAACGGATGCGCAGTCCGTCTCCGCCGGTGCCGGTGATTTGCACATATCCGTTGATGTTGATGGCATTGGGGTCGAGCGTTTGCGTGGCGGCAAGCGGGTCGAAGGTGGGGATGGCTGTCGCGGCGGGCGTGTGGGTCGGGGCGGGGATCACGGTCAGGTCGGCGGGGGCAAACCCAACGTCGGGAGAGAGGCGGGGGGAGGTCCAGCCGATGAGAATGAGCGTGATGAGGAGCAAAATCCCGGCGACAATCAACGAGCCGATGATCACAGTTCGATTCAAAAAGGGGCGCAAGTCCATGACATCATTGTAGCGCAAGATATTGCCTCGCGTTACGTTATCTCCTCGTGCAGCGCGAGATATTGCCTCGCGCTACGTTATCTCCTCGTGTAGCGCGAGATATTATCTCGCGTTACGTTATCTTCTGGGGTTCTTCAGCAAGTATAAAGCGTTTTCGGGCACCAGCACCTTGAGGGCGCGATGAAGGACTTTTATCTCCGCTTTGTGACCGCCGAGGATGGGGTCGCCGTCCACCTGGATGGAAAAGTTCGCGTCTGATTCGATGACGACATTTTGGAAGGGGATGCAGCGCGCTTCATCGGAGGTGAGGTGACGCCCGGCGACAAGGTCGAAGAAATGACGGAAGGCGTCAGCGAGGCTGTCTCCGCTCAGCAGCCACAAATCCATTTCGCCGTCGTCGAGCAGAGCGTTCGGCGAGATGACCGACATGCCGCCCGCGTAGTGCCGGATGTTGGTGGCAACGGCGACGAGGTAGTGTCCCTCCACCAGCCTGCCTTCGGCATACACACGCAAGTCGAGTCCGTGCCAGAAGGTTGCCTCCCACACGGTGGTGACGAAGTAATGCGGTACCGAAACGTGCTTGAAAAAACGCGCGCGCGGCTCGATCTTGCTGATGGTTTGCGCATCCAGCCCGACGCCTGCCCACAGCAGAAATGGACGGTCGTTGCAAATGCCCACATCCACGCTTTGCGGCGTGACGTTTGCCAGCAGCCTGGCGTTCTCGCGTAAATTCCACCACTGGAACCAACTGAAGGGTTTTTGCCCCTGTTCTATTGCCCAGACGTTGGTGGTGCCTGCGGGCAGAACCCCCAGCGCCGTTTCAGTGTTGACCAGCCCGCTGGCGACCTGTCCCACCGTGCCATCGCCGCCGATGGCGAAGACCGCGTCGTATTTCTCCTGCGCGGCCTGGTGCGCGGTTTGGATAGCGTGCGTGCCGCTGAGAGTCTCGGCGATGTCCACGCTCCAGCCTGCTTCTTTCAATGGCTTGATGATTCCGCGCACAAAACGGCGGACGGGGTATCTTCCGGCGGCGGGGTTGTAGAGCAGCAGTCCTTTGCGCATGGCGGGGATTATATTTGATGGATGGGGGAATGAAATCTATTTCTGGTCTTCGCCGAGAATGGCTGTTACGATTTCCAGCAAGGCGGGTATCTCGTTCCTTACGATATCCTAAACCGTTTCTTCATTGACGCCAAAGTATTCATGCGCCACAATATCGCGGAAACCCGCAATCTTTCGCCATTTGACGTTTGGATATGCCTTGCGGGTGTCCTCTGAAACGTTCTTTACGGCTTCGCCGATAATTTCAAGGTTGCGCAGTACGGCGTCAAAATGAAGCTCGTCATAAACAAAATCCTTGTAGGTCATCCCCTTTGTGAAGCGAAGGATCTGTTCGCAGGATTTTTGAATATTTTCAAGGTAAAGGAATTCGTCACGCGACATGGACCAATTCCCGCATAATATAAGGCTTCATGCGCGGTTTGATGGCTTTCGGCGTGACCAGGTCCACTTTGCAGCCGAGCAGTTCCTCCAGATAGAATTTTGTATCCATGTAACGATCGAAGGTAGCCCGACCTTTAAATTCCACGAGAATATCCACATCACTGCCGGGGCGATCCTCCCCGCGAGCGACCGATCCGAAAAGGGATAGCGATTTCACGCCCAATTTTTCCAGGTGGGCGCGGCGCCTGCGGATACGGACAATCACTGACTTGCGGTTCATGTCCAAATTATACAGCATGGAACCCTTGTATTTTCCTGTCCCCTTCGTAAAATGACGGACGGGGTATCTTCCGGCGGCGGGATTGTAGAGCAGCAGTCCTTTGCGCATGGCGGGGATTATATCTGAGGATGGGGTGGGGGATGAGGAAGCCGTGAGTCAGGTGCAGCAACGTACATGGTCGTGAATGGCGTTAGCGAATTACGATATAATCCCTTCACAATGACCGAAGGCGCATTACTCAACGACCGATACAAGCTCGAGGAAAAACTCGGCTCCGGCGGCATGGCGGACGTATACCGCGCGCACGATGTGGTGCTGGACCGGAAGGTTGCCATCAAAGTCCTGCGCAAGGACTACTCCGACAACGACAACTTCCAGAACCAGTTCCGCCTGGAGGCGCGTTCCGCCGCGAATCTTTCCCACCCGAACATCGTCACCGTCCATGATTTCGGCTTTGCCGACGGCTTGCTCTACATCGTCATGGAACTCATTCCCGGCAAGGACTTGAAGCAGCTCATCCGCGAACGCGGAAGGTTTTCCGTGGAGCAGGGCATTCCGCTCATGATCCAGGCGTGCGCAGGCGTCGGGTACGCTCATCGCGCCGGGCTGGCGCACTGCGACATCAAGCCGCACAACATGCTGGTCTCGAAGGATATGCGCCTCAAAGTGACCGATTTCGGCATCGCCCGCGCCCTTGCCAGCGTCAAACCCGGAGAACGCAGCGACATTGTTTGGGGTTCGCCGCTCTATTTCGCACCCGAACAAGCCCTGGGCGAACCGCCCACACCCGCCTCCGATGTCTATTCGCTTGGCGTGGTGATGTACGAACTATTGTGCGGCACGCCTCCGTTTACCGCCACCACCGCCGATGAACTGGCGCGTTTGCACATCTCCGCGCGCCCGCTGTCCATCAGCGAATACGTGCCGGATATTCCGCCCGCGCTCGAAGAGATCGTCATGAAGGTGCTTTCCAAAGAGCCTTCCGCGCGTTACCGCACCGCCGACCAGCTTGGGCGGGTACTTCAAAAATTCGGTACGCTCCCGCCGCTGCCCAAGCCGGAGCCGGAACAGCAGGTTTCTTCCCCGCCTGTGATTACGGTCCGGCAGGATATTGCAGAACGGTTATCTCCGCCAAGCCAGCCGCGTCCGGCTGTCCAGCCTGAGGCGGTTCCAACGCAAAACTACCAGTCCCAGTATCCGTATCAGGCTCAGCCCGAACCTGCGGTGAGCTATCAAACAGAAGACACTTCCATCGAGAATATTGACTGGGTATCTGTCGGGCTTGGGCTGCTGGCTGTAATTGCGGTGGGAGGTTTGTTCCCCTTCTGGCTGATGGTTTATCTTTCCTACTTCCCGCCGGGAAGATGATTTGCGCCCGCCGCCTGAGCATTAATTTTCCATGCCCCAAACCATTCTTGCCCCATCCGTCATCGCCGCGGATTTTGCCCGCATTGCCGAGGAGGTTGCCGCCTGCGAAGCCGCCGGCGCCGACTGGCTCCACGTGGATGTGATGGACGGTCATTTCGTGCCGACCATCACCATTGGACCGTTGTTCACCGAAGCCCTCAAGCGCGTCACCAAACTTCCGCTCGATGTCCATCTGATGATCTCCGAACCGGAGAAGCACATCGAAGCCTTTGCGAAGGCGGGCGCGAACAACATCACGGTTCATGTCGAGACCTGTGAGAATCTGCCGCGCATCGTGGAGCGGATCAAGGCTTTGGGCTGTACCGCCGGCGTGACGTTGAATCCCGCCACGCCCGCCTCTGTCCTCGATGCCGCCCTCCCGTTCGTGGACCTGGTGCTGGTGATGAGCGTCGTGCCGGGGTTTTCCGGTCAGAAGTTTATGCCGGAGATGATTGCCAAGGCGGAGGAACTCCGCAACAAGTTGAACGCGCTCCGTTCCGCCGCCCATCTCGAGGTGGATGGCGGCATCAATGCCGAAACGCTCCCGTTGATGAAAAAAGCGGGCGCAAACGTCTTTGTCACGGGGAACGCCGCTTTCAAGCATCCCCAGGGGACGGGGGAAGGGGTGCGGGCGTTGAAACGAATCGCAGCGGGATAGGGGCACATCCCCGGATTAAAACAAAAATCACGGCGCAAACGCGCCGCGATTTTTGAGTCGAGTGAAGGCGAGCCTTACGCCGCGGACTTGCCGAGCGTCTTGATGCACTTGGCGCACAGCGTTTTCTTCACGAGGCGTCCCTTCTCCATCACCGAAACCCTCTGGAGATTGGGTTTGAACGTGCGGTTGGTGGCACGCAGGGAGAAGGAGCGGTTGTGACCGAAGGCGGTTGCCTTGCCGCAGTGATTGCACTTTGCCATGTCTGAATCCTTTCTTTCCTTGCAAATAAGTCCGGTTGCCCTTTTACGAAGGCACGGCATTTTACCATAGAAAGCAACCAACTTCAAGATAAGATGTTAAAATAAGAACAACGCAAAACCAACGGGACTTCGGAGGGTCTTTTTTGTAACAACCAGCCCGAAATCGGGCGAATTCAAACCCCTGAAGCCTTTTCGAGAGGAAACCTATGGGCGAAGAAACAACATCACTGGGCGGGATTCACGTCTCGCCGAACGCGGTGGCGACGATAGCCTACCATGCCACCCTTCAATCGTACGGCGTGGTGGGGCTGGCTCCCAAAAACCTGGCGGATGGGATTGTCTCCACGATCACGCGCGAGCCTTCACGGGGGATTTCCGTTCAATACAAGGATGACGAGATTCACATTGACGTCCATGTCATCGTGGAATATGGAACACGCATCAACTCGGTGGCGGAGAGCGTGGCGAACACCGTGCGCTTCCATGTGGAGAAGGCGCTGGGGCTGCGCGTCAGCACGGTCAATGTGCATGTGGCGGGACTGCGCATCAGCAACACGGATTAGGAGACACTGACAGATGGCAATTGATACCGCACGCCTCGAAAAACTCCGCAGGCGCCCCATTGACGGTTTGGCTTTCAAGCGGTTGATGGAAGCCGGGTTGACCTGGCTTCGCACCAACCAGCAGGTGGTCAACTCGCTGAACGTGTTCCCCGTGCCGGACGGCGACACCGGCACGAACATGACGCTGACCCTGCAATCGGCGTGGAACGAGATCAAGGATATGGGGACTCGTCACCTCGGCGAGATGGCGGCGGCGTTTTCGAAAGGCGCGTTGATGGGCGCGCGCGGCAATTCGGGCGTAATCTCCAGTCAGATTTTGCGCGGCTTTTCACGCGGTGTGCATGACAGCGCAGTGTTGGATAAGGAGACTTTCGTCCGGGCTTTGAGTGAGGCGCGCGATACGGCGTACAAGGGTGTGGTGAAACCCGTCGAGGGGACGATTCTAACCGTCATCAAGGAAACCGCCCTGGCAGCAGAAGCAGCCCTCGGGTCCGCAAGAGATGCGATAGAAATCCTGGAGGTGGCGGTGCGCGCGGCGGATGAAGCGGTCCGAAACTTCTTCCCATCCTCAAACAGGCGGGGGTGGTGGATTCGGGCGGAAAAGGTCTCTTCTTCTTCATGGAAGGCATGCTGCGGCATATTTACGGCGAGTCGCTGGAGACGCCGACGGTGAGCGTCCAGCCGCTTTCGGCAATGAATTTACAGGGCGCGCTGGAGGAAGTGGAGGAGGGGCAGGATTACGAAGTGGTGGTGGATTTTGTGCCAGCCAGGGACCTGGACCTGCACTCGTTCTATGGGCGGCTGGAGGAAATGGGCACGTCCATTCAGGTGGGTGAGGGCGACGGCATGTACCGCATGCACATCCACGTGCCGACGGAGAAACGCTACGAGCCGATTGATTACATCATGGGCATCGGCACGGTGACGAAGGTTGCCATCGAAAACCTGATGGCGCAAATGGATGATATTCAGAAGGGCAAGGCGTCGCAGGGTTCGTTTGCCTCGGTGGAACCGGGAACGATTGCGGTGGTTGCCGTTTCGCCCGGCGCGGGAATCAGCCGCATTTTTGCCAGCCTGGGCGTGGCGGCTGTCGTTGCGGGCGGGCAGACGATGAACCCCTCCACGCAGGATATTTTGGGCTCGTTCGAGAACCTGCCGACGGATAAGGTCATCATTTTGCCGAACAATAAGAATATTGTGATGGCGGCGAACCAGGCGAAGGAAGTGACGGTGAAGAGCGTGCAGGTGGTGCCGACCCGCACCGTGCCGCAGGGACTTGCCGCAATGCTATCCTTTGACCCCGCCGGCGATGTGGAAGCGGTTGCCGCGAAGATGAGCAAGGCAATGAGCAATGTGAAAACGGGCGAGATTACCGTTGCCACCCGCTCGGTTGAGATTGACGGTGTGACGGTGCGCGACGGGCAGGTGATCGGTTTGCTCGACGGCAGGCTGGTCGCTTCGGCGGAGTCGGTGGAGCAGGGCGCGCTGGAATTGCTGGAAAAAGCAGGCGCCGCCGGGCATGAGATTGTGACGTTATTCTACGGCGAAGATATGCCGCACGCGGAAGCCAACCGCATCGCGGACGTGATCCGAGAGAAGTATTCCAACCTCGAAGTCGAGGTGCAGGAGGGCGGTCAGCCCCATTATCAGTTCATTCTTTCGATTGAGTAACGAAATTGAAAGAGACCGTCACATCGAGAGTGACGGTCTCTTCTTTACGGGGGCACGATTTCTTATGCGGCTGCCTTCGCTGTGAACATCTTGTACACAGATTTGATCATATCAACCACAGTGCCGAAGATCGCCAGTCCGAGCGCGATCTTCATGCCGGTATGGGCAAGTTGACTTAAGGTCTGCGCCGCTTCGGGGTCGGTGATTCCGCCGACTGCCAGTGACGCCGGCGTGACTGCCAGGATGGATGGACCGGTGAACAGCAGGGCAAGGATGACGACCTGGAACAACTTTGTCCCAATCGAGATGAGGCGGGTGGAGGTTGTCCATTTTCCGGAGCGCAGGAGCATGCCGTTCAGGATGATCTCGACAACCCAGGCGATGTTGAGCAGGGGCAGCCACCGAAAGAACGCTTCGGAGAGCAGCGGAATTACCTTCCATTCGCCTTCATCCAGGTGATAGATGCCGATCAGGTGCGGGTTGAAGTTGAAGAGGCTGAGCGCGATGAAAGTGAAAACGATGGCAAGGATCGGTTCCCAGATCTTGATATCCTGAGGTTCCGGTTCCTTCTGCAAACTGGCGGGGTCCCATTCTTTGTCTTCATCCATTTTGAAATCTGCAATGGGAGCAAAGCGTTCGATCAGAGCGAAAATCAACGCCATGTTTCCGAAAACAGCGATGCTGGTGGAGATAATGTTGAGAATTCCCTTGCTGATGGTTTCGAGCAGCTGCACCGCGCTCATGGGGGAGAGGTTGATGATCTGGATAAAGGTGGCAATGCCCAGCCCCAGCGCCACCGCCGCCACCACAATCTTCAGAATGAACATGAAGAACGGAAAGATGCGCGGGCCGATCAAATACGGGTTGGGGTTGTACGTCTCCGCCACCTTGGCGGGCGCGCCGTATTCCTTCAACAGTTCCATTTGCATCGCTTCATCGGCGGGCTTGCCCGATTTCTGCGCGCGCTCCTCCAGCATATCCTCCAGCGTGGAGCGCAGTTCGTTTTCGATATCCTTGCGGCTCTTGACGAGCAAAAGGCGCCTGCCGACTTCGGCAACGTAACGATCAATGAGATTCATGATATTTTCCTTTCCTAAGCCAGCATCTTATCCATCACAGACACGATGCCAGCCCATTCCTTTTTCAGTTTCGTCAGGACTTTTTTCCCTTCCGCACTGATGACGTAATAACGGCGCGGGCGCGACTCTTCCAGTTTCCAGACCGATTCCAGCAATCCCTGCGCCTCCAGCCGGCGGAGGAGCGGATACAACGTCCCCTGGTCCACTTCCAAGCCGAGGTCGGCGAGTTTCTTCAACAGGGAATAGCCGTACTCTTCGGTTCCCAACTGGCTGAGCGCCGCGAGGACGATCACCCCGCGCCTCAATTCCAAGACAACATTTTCGAGCGATTCTGTGTTTGCCATCTCTCAACCTTTCCCGCATTATACTGTGTATCACATAATATGTCAAGGGTAAAATATTGGGCGATAGTTACCCATAAGGAAGCCGCCGCCTGTTCTTGTGCTACACTTGTGCCATGAAACTGGGCATTGTCACCGACTCCACCTCCGACCTGCCAGCCTATCTCGTCGAACAATTCGACATCCGCGTAGTGCCTTCGATTTTGGTTTTGGAGGGGAAGGAATACGCCGACGGGATCAGCATCACCCGCGAGGAGTTTTACGCCCGCCTGCCCTCGCTTCAGACTCCGCCCACAACTGCCGCGCCGTCCATTGGAGATTTTCTCACGCCCTATCGTTCCCTGTTCAACTCGGGCTGTGAGCATATTCTCTCCATCCACGCTGCCTCGCAGTTGACCACGATCATCAACTCCGCGCGTCAAGCCGCGCAGGAATTCCCGGGGAAAATCACCGTCGTGGACAGCGGCTCACTCTCGATGGGGCTGGGATTCCAAGCGCTTGCCGCCGCCGAAGCCAGCGACCTGGGCTTGGGTGCTGCGCTCGAAGCTGCCGAATCCGCGCGGAAGAGATTACAGGTCAAAGCCGCGCTGGATACGATGGAATACCTCAAACGCAGCGGGCGTGTCCCCGGCGTGGTTGCCAATTTGGGCGGGTTGCTTTCCATCAAACCGATGATCGAACTGCGCGATGGGGAAGTGAAAGCCATCGGCGCGGTCCGCACGGCGAAGCAGGTGGACGAGCGCATTTTGAATTTTGCCCTCAGCCTCGGCGAACTGGAACGGCTTGCCATTCTGCACACCAACGCCGAAGCCCGCGCGCGGAATCTGCTGAATGGGTTGATGGAACAGGCGCGCAAATCCCTCCCGCGCGATATTTTGTTCGTCAACGTCACGGCAGTGATCGGTGCGCACCTCGGACCGAACGGAATCGGTTTTGCGGTGGTCAAGGCGGGAAGCGCGGTCGAAATCCAATCGTTTCGTCAGGTATAATCGCCATTGGAAAGTTGAGGCGAAATGAGCATTCAAAGTCTCGAACCCCAGATTTCACGCTTGAGCCGCGCCGAAAAAGCGGAATTGTTGCAGCGCCTCGCGCAGGAAATCGGCAACGCCTGGGCGGGGATTGAAAAAACGGAGGGCGTTTCCGGCGGCGAGGCTTGCATCGTCCGCACCCGCATCCCTGTATGGACTTTGGAAAACTACCGCCGTCTTGGTTGGACGGACGCCGCCATCCTTGAGAATTTCCCTTCTCTGCGCGCGGCGGACCTGGTCAATGCCTGGGCGTATGCCGACGCTCATCAAGAGGAAATGGATAATGCCATTCAGAAAAACCAGGCGGGATGATGGCGTCTTTCTACACCAACGAAAACTTCCCGATCAGGGTGGTTCAGCATCTGCGCGAGATGGGACATGATGTGCTGACATCCCACGAAGCGGGAAAAGCCAACCAAAGAATTCCAGATCACGAAGTATTGGCGTACGCGGCGGAATTGGATCGCAATGGAATCGGTTTTGCGGCGGTGAGGAAATAAGGTAACATTAAGTTGGAGCAGGTATGCCCGAAAAGATTCGAAAAACTCTCTCTGAAATCCAGTCCAGGCTTAAGCGCTTGTATGGGGAAAGGCTTAAGGGCGTTTACTTGTATGGTTCTTATGCCCGAAGCGATTATGAAGAAGGTTCCGATTTGGATATCCTGGTAATATTGGATACCTTCCGGTTTCATAGTACCGAAATCAGCCGAACCGCAGACCTGGTCAGCGATTTATCCTTGAAATACTCGATCACTATCAGCCCGATGTTTATACGGGAGCGCGATTGGATGCTTACTCGAAAACCCTTGATTCGAAACGTCAAACGTGAGGGAGTTAAAATTTATGAAAGAAGAAAGCAGCCTGTTGTTGCTCAGAGCGGAAGAAGCCATTGAATCTGCCGATTTGTTGCTGGTGGAGGGCTACCTGGCGGATTCGACGCAGCCGCGAGATTTCAATCCTCATCCGTGAAAACCATGATTGACCAGGCTTGGGAATTTTTACAGGCTGCAAAAGATTATCTTGACGGTGTAAAGTAAACCTTTTCCCCTTTCCAAAACAACATAACCGCAATTGACACAACCAGCACCATCGTCACCGCCAGCCCGCCTTCGGGACCGAATGCCCCGCCTGTAAGCCAGTCTTCCCCCGTTTCCATCAAATTGAAGACCATCCCGCCGCCCGCGCTCGTGCCGCTGACCTGCAAGCCGAAAAAATTTCCCTGCACCCAGTTCCAAACCGTGTGATTTGCGCTGATGCCCCAAAGCGAACCTTCTCGCATGGCGTATAAACCCGCAAACACACCATACAAGACAAGATTCAATAGGGCGATGACGCTCAGATTGGGGTTCAGCCCGTGGATGGCGGCGAAGATGACGGACGAGACCAGCAAGCCGATCCACGCTCTGTGACGCGCGCCGATGACTGGAAGCACCCAGCCGCGAAACAACGCTTCCTCTGCGCCGCCCTGCACCACCCAGCCGAAAAGGACAAGAATCACCCCGCCTAGGGCGGAGAGACCCTGCTGGGCTGGGTCGCCCTGTTCCAGGGATACACTGCCAAACAAAGCCAGGATTCCCACCGCGCCTGCGAACATCAACGCGCCGATGAGCAATCCGCGCCCGTATTGGGAGAGGATATTCTTCGCTTCGTAGCCTAGCGTCCAAAAGGGACGTTTCTCCACGAACTTCAGCCACGCCCAGAGGATGACGTAAACGAGCGCAAAGGCGGTGATCAATTGCGCGCCCATCCAAAAGCCCGCTTCAAGCGGGGAAAAGCCCTTCATGGTGATGAGGGCGTCCGAAAACCCATAGAGGATCGCCATGACGATGAAAACGGGAATTGCCCCCATTTGCGCCGCGAACATGAAAACGAACGAAAGCGGAATGACCGCCGCAATGTGCGTCAGCCGCCGACCCTGACGGGCAAGGTCGAACAGCCTGTTGTGATTGAGCCAGTCCATGCGATGAACCTCCTTTTGGGGGAATTATACGGAAATTAAAGATGAAGCATGGGGGAGTTCCTTACCCTGCCCATGATAAAATTGCCGATATGCAACCTTCACTGGAAAAGCTACGCAAATTTTTTCGACTCGAACACGAAAACAAATACCAAAACACCGCCATCATCGGCGGACTCGCCAAAATGCTCGATTATTGGGAGGGGGAAGCCCGCGCGGATGGAATTACCGAGGAAGTGATTCAAGCCGTGGTGGCGCGCCTGCGCTCGTATGAAAAACTCAGCCCCGAAGGGCGCGCGGAATCGCTCAAAGGGTTGTGGAAGCGCATCGCAGAGACCTACCCCGAGGCGGGGCAAAAGCCGAAGCCGCAGCACCAGCCGTCCCGTACGGCGCGAAGCGATGCCAATGGGCAGGGAACTGCCGAGGCGGCCGCTCCCGCTCCACCGCAGGGTCAAAGCCAGCAGCGTCAGCATCCACAATCGCAAAAACCGAGACAAGCCCCGCAGCGTTTTGAATCCGCCACCAGCGCCAAGCACAGCCAGACTCCCGCCGCGCTCGAAGCGAAGTTGACTGTGCTGCAAGGCGTGGGACCGAAGAACGCCGAGTCGCTTGCCAGGCTTGGGATGCAGACACTGGGCGACATGCTGTACAACTTCCCGCGCCGTTACGAAGATTACACATTGCTCAAACCGATCCAGTCGTTGATGTACGGCGACGTGGTGACGGTGATCGGCAGCATCCAAAGCGTGCACAACCGCCCGATTCGCGGCGGCAAACAAAGCATCATCGAGGTCATCATCAGCGACGGCACGGGTGCGCTGCGCGTTTCGTTCTTCAACCAGCCGTGGCTGATGAACCGCTTCAAACAGGGCGACATGATTTCCGTTTCGGGGAAGGTGGACCAGTACCTGGGGCGCATCGTGATGAACAGCCCCGATTGGGAATTCGTGGAAGTGGAAAACCTGCACACGAATCGAATCGTGCCGATCTATCCGCTCACCGAACGCATCACGCAAAAGTGGCTCCGCAACCAGATGAAACAGGTGGTGACGTATTGGGCGCCCGCCGTAGTGGACGCCCTGCCCGATACGATCAAGCGCGAGGCGCGGCTGGTTTCGCTCGGCGAGGCGTTGACGCAGATTCACTTCCCCGATTCGCAGGCGCGGCTCAAACTGGCGCGCGAGCGGCTTGCCTTCGATGAGATTTTTTATCTGCAAATGGGAGTGCTGCGCCAAAAACGCGACTGGCAGTCGGTGGAGGGCAGGCGCTTCACCGTCTCGGACGAGTGGCTGGGCGCGCGTTTAGCGGGTTTACCCTTCACCCTGACCTCTGCCCAGCAAAACGCGCTCGATGACATCCGCCGCGACCTCGATTCAGGCAAACCGATGAATCGCCTGCTGCAAGGCGACGTGGGTTCGGGCAAAACGGTCATTGCCGCGCTGGGGGCGGGCATGGTGATCTCGAGCGGGGCGCAAGCCGCGGTCATGGCGCCCACGTCCATTTTGGCGGAACAGCATTACCGCAACTTCCTCAACCTGCTGGCAGGCGACAACGGATTCCTCTCGCGGGACGAGATTCGCCTGCTGGTGGGCAGCACGCCCGAAAGTGAGAAAGAGGCGATCCGTCAGGGCTTGGCGGACGGCTCGATCAAAATCGTCATCGGCACGCATGCGCTGCTGTCCAAGGGCATCCAGTTCAGCGAGCTCGGCCTGCTGATCGTCGACGAGGAGCAGCATTTCGGCGTCAAGCACAAGGAGCGGCTGAAGGAGCTGCGCGCGGAGGTGCATGCGCTCACGCTCTCGGCGACGCCGATCCCGCGCACGCTGCAGCTGGCGCTGGCCGGCGTGCGCGAGATGAGCCTCATCACCACGCCGCCGATCGACCGCATGGCGGTGCGCACCTACGTGACCGCGTTCGACGCGGTGACCGTCCGCGAAGCGCTGCTGCGCGAGAAGTATCGCGGCGGCCAGAGCTTCTTCGTCACGCCGCGCATCGCCGATCTCGACGACGCGACCGAGTTCCTGCGCCGCAACGCACCGGAAGTGACGTTCGCCGTGGCGCACGGCCAGATGGCCGCCGGCGCGCTCGACGAGATCATGACGCGCTTCTATGACGGCGACTTCGACGTGCTGGTCTCGACCACGATCGTCGAATCCGGCCTCGACATCCCGCGCGCCAACACGCTGATCGTCTATCGCGCCGACATGTTCGGCCTGGCCCAGCTCTATCAGCTGCGCGGCCGGGTGGGGCGCTCGAAGCTGCGCGCCTACGCCTATCTCACCACCGTCGCCGATCAGGCGCTCACCGCCAGCGCCGAGAAGCGGCTGAAAATCCTGTCCTCGCTCGACAATCTGGGCGCCGGCTTCCAGCTCGCCAGCCACGATCTCGACATGCGCGGCGGCGGCAATCTGCTGGGCGAGGAGCAGTCGGGCCATATCCGCGAAGTGGGCGTCGAGCTGTATCAGTCGATGCTCGAAGAGGCGGTCGAGAACTTGCGCGCGGGCCGCGGCGACGACGCCGTGAGCGAAAAATCCTGGTCGCCGCAGATCAATGTCGGCGCCTCGGTGCTGATCCCGGAGGATTACGTCGCCGACCTCAATGTGCGGCTCGCGCTCTATCGCCGCCTGGCCGATCTCGAAACCGATCAGGAGCGCGAAGCCTTCGCCGCCGAGCTGATCGACCGCTTCGGCCCGCTGCCGGCGGAAGCCGATCAGCTGATCGCGGTCGCCTCGCTCAAGTCGATGTGCCGCCGCTGCCTGATCTCGAAGCTCGACGCCGGCCCCAAGGGCGCGGTGATGACGTTCCGCGACGGCGGCTTCCCCGATCCGATGGCGCTGGTGCGCTACGTCCAGGAACGGCCGGACGACTTCAAGATGCGCCCGGACGGCAAACTCGTCGTCACCGGCGGCTGGCCGGAAGCGACGCAGCGCCTGAAAGCGCTGCGCAGCGTGCTGGAAACGCTAAGCCGCATCGCGACAAGGGCAGCGGCTTAAAAAGTGGGTAATTGAATCCAGGGTGCGTCGCTATGCGATCAGCCGCGTCTTCCGAATTGCTAAGCTCTCCGACCGTTTGTCGTATCAACAGAACGACCGGAGTAGGCAAGCCTCCCGGCGCACCGGCAGACCTTTCAATAGCTTAAAAATAAACACTCAGCGCGCAAGCTATATCTTAAATTCTATCTGTATCTTACCCAATACGGCAAACTCGAAACCCCACTGCGGCGCTTCGGTTCG
>QMIW01000054.1 GCA_024434165.1 Chloroflexota bacterium
TTCTGGGATGACTTCCCCCTCTCCCGATGGGAGAGGGCAGGGTGAGGGCTTTGGGCGGGGAACCTAGAAAATCTATTGGAAGGTGGCAACTTGAGTTAATTTACGATTGGCGATTGACGATGCCGCCGCCTTGCCCGATACAAGTTTTTGGTTTACGATGGCGCCAATCACTGATCGCTGACAACTGACAACCAATGACTGACAACTGGAACATCCTCGGACATGAATGGGCGGTGGATATGCTCCGCCGGCACGTGGCGCGCGGTGAGACCCGCCATGCGTATCTTTTTTGCGGACCTCCGGGGCTGGGACGGCGCACCCTGGCTTTGCGCCTCGCCCAAGCCTTGAACTGCGAACGTCCGCTCGCGGCGGGAGAACCCTGCCGCCTTTGCCGTTCCTGCAAGCAGATCGAAACCATGCAGCACCCCGATTTGAGCGTGATCCAGGCGGTGGATGAGAACGGCGGCGCAAAAGAAGGCGGGACTTTGCGCGTGGACCAGGTGCGCGAAGTGCAGCGCACGTTGAACCTCAAGCCGTATCAATCGCCGTACCGCACGGCGTTGTTCCTGCGTTTTCAGGAAGCCAACGACAACGCCGCCAATGCCCTGCTCAAAACATTGGAAGAAGCGCCCGCGCACGCAGTCCTGCTGTTGACGGCCGACAACCCCGAACAACTCCTGCCCACCATCGTCTCGCGCTGCGAAATTTTACGGCTGCGCCCCCTGCCCATCGAAGCCGTCAGCGCGGATTTGATCCAGCGCGGCGTGGAGGAAGACCGCGCCCGTCTGCTCGCCCACATCTCAGGGGGGCGTCCTGGCTTTGCGCGCCGGCTCGCGGAAGACCTCACCCTGCTCGAAAAACGCGAGGAACGCCTCAACGACCTGCAAACCCTCCTGCCCGCGCCGCGCGTGGAGAAATTCTCCTACGCCGAAAAACTCGCCAAAGACAGGGATACCATGCGCCGGACGATCCTGGTCTGGCTCTCCTACTGGCGCGACGTGCTCCTGCGCGTGGCAGGCGCGGAGACCCCGCTCGTCAATATAGACCGCAACATGGAAATCGAGTTTCTAGCCGGGCGGCTGGATTTATCCTCCGCCAGAAAAGTCGTCAGCGACCACGAGTCCGCGCTGGAGAAGATGGAGCGCAACGTCAATTCGAGATTGCTGGCGGAAGTACTGTTGTTGGATTTGCCCCGGATGTAGTGACGAATTAAGTCGTCACTACCTGTTACCTGTCATCTTCCAGGCGTGAACTCGATCAACACCACTTCCTCGCCGGTGACGCGGTTGACCTCCCTGATCAAGCCGACGCCGGCGGCATAGAATTTCTCCTCCTGCAAATCGGGGTCAATGGCGGAGAAATCATACGTCTTGACCACGTTCGTAAATGTACCGAACGGGACGGTCACGGATTCAGCCGCGCTCAACACCTGTCCTTTGTCCTCGGCTTCACCGGCGTAGTATTCCTGGTAATACTCCTCGTTCACATGAGCGGACGGCTGCGCCCACATCATCACGCCCGGCAGCGCGCCGTCTTTGCCCCACTCCCACGACCCGGCATGATCCACAAGCACGCCGTTCTCGTAGTTATCCACCTCCTCGCCGAGATACCAAACGCTGCCCGCCTTATCCTGCGCGTACCAGTCGTAGGTCTCCTCCACGAGTTGACCTTCCACATACACAACGTCATGTACGATGGTTGCAGCAACGCCGTTCACATCGCGCGTCTCCGCCAACACCTCGATCTCATTGCGTTCCACCGTCCCATCCTCCAGCCGCGCTTCGTAGACCCACTTCGAGCCGGGGATGAAAGGCAGGTAGGGATTGTCAATGCGGGGGACAAAATCGGCGGCGGTAAGGTTGACGGTGTAGTCATCGCCGCCGGGCGCGCCGGCGCAAGCCGCCAGCCATACGGACATGATCACAAGGACGAACAGAAGGTTCCGTTTCATGGTTACTCTCCTTTTTATTTTCTAATTCCATTCTAAAAAGAAGGTCTAAGAAAACGGTAATAACCGGCTGTGAACTTTCTTATTCTGATCAGCCAAAATCGCCCGGCAAACTTTTATTGCCCATGCCGGGGGCTGAGTCTTTGAACATGAGGTTGTGAGTTTTCCCGGACGGGCAAAAATATCGTGAACGCCGCCCCCCGCCCCGGTTCGCTGTGTGCGGTGATCTCCCCGCCATGCAGGCGGACGATCTCATGCGCAATCGCCAGCCCCAGCCCGCTCCCGCCCGACTGGCTCGAACGGGCTTTATCTGCGCGATAAAAACGTTCGAACAAATGCGGAAGATGTTCAGATGAAATACCCGCGCCGCTGTTGTACACCTCAACCCGGACTCCGCCCGCTTCTTTCCCAGCCGAAACCTGCACCTCACCATCGGCAGGCGTGTATCTGACGGCGTTCTCCAGTAAATTCATAAAGAGGCGGATTAACAAATCGTGATCCCCGCGCACGGACAACCCATCTGCGACCTGCGCGGAAATCCTGAGACTCTTTTCATCGGCAAGCGGCTGGAATTGTTCGAGCAGCACGCCCAGCAGTCCGGTCAAATCCACATCCGCCGGTTTGAGATCAACCCGGTTCTGGTCGGAGCGTGAGAGGAACAACAGCGCATTGCTCAGGCGAATCAACCGTTCCACTTGAGCCAGGAGTTCGCGCAGTTTGTTTTCATATTCGGCGGGACTCCGTACGCGGTTCAACGCGACTTCGATCTGTCCCTTGAGGACGGTCAGCGGCGTCCGCAGTTCGTGCGCGGCATCGGAGGTGAAGCGGCGTTCCCGCTCAAAGGAATCCTGCAAACGCGCCAGCATCCGGTCGAAGGTCTGCGCGAGTCTGCCCACCTCGTCCATTGCGCCGCGATAATGAATCCGCTTCGAGAGGTCTTGCAGGTGAATGCCCTGCGCGGTGTCCGTGATCTGCTCCACCGGGCTCAGCGCGCGGTTCGCCAGAAAATAACCACCCGCGCCCGCAAAGAGGAGCATCAACGGAATGCCGAACAGCAGCTGGCTGGTCAGGTCGTCCAGGGTTTTATCAAGCGTTTCAAGCGATTGCGCCGCCTCCAGCCAGCCGATCACCTGACCGGTCGAATCCAGGACCGGCTGCCGGAAGATGCGCCAATCGGGCATCTCCCCGGAACCTGTCAGCGTGGAAAAGCCCACGATGGGCGCGCCCCATTCCGGTCCAGATTGAAGCGCGCCGTAGGAATCCCAGGTCTCGCCCTGGTTGGAAACGAGCCGCATGGCGAAGTCCGAGGGTTCCCATTGCGGGTTGATGTGATCGAACGTGAGTTTGCCGGTTTCCTTGTAATCTTCCTCGTCCAGCGCGGCAATGGTTTTCACGGCTGTAATCTGGAGCGACCTGTCCATGGAGTTTCGCAGGTTGTTTTCAAATCGAAGGAGCAAATAAACCGAAAGCGCCGTGAAGGTGATGCCCATCAGAAGCACATACCAGAGGGTCAAGCGCACGCGGATCGGGATGCGGAGATCATTCATCGCGCGCATCCCCGCTCAGGCGGAAACCCACGCCGCGCACCGTTTGAATGAGCGGCGGGTCAGCCTCCCGGTCCAGTTTGCGGCGCAGGTAGCCGATGTATACATCCACCACGTTGGTATCGCTGTAATAATCGAAATCCCAAACATGCTCCAAGATCTGCGTGCGCGAGAGGACCTGGTTGGGGTGACGAAGCAGAAATTCAAGCAGGGCAAATTCGCGCGGGCTTAACTCCACCAGCCTCCCGCCGCGCCGCACTTCGCGTTTCGCCGCATCCATTTCGAGATCGCCCATTTGAAGGATTCCGTTCGTTTGCAGGGGAGGACGCCGCAGCAACGCGCGGATGCGCGCCAGCAATTCGGGAAACGCAAACGGCTTGACGAGGTAATCGTCCGCGCCCACATCCAGCCCGCGCACGCGGTCGTCCACGCCGTCACGCGCGGTTAACAGCAGCACAGGCGATTTGACCCGCCTGGAGCGCACCTCCCGCAGCAGTTCGAGACCGTTCATTTTCGGAAGCATGATGTCGAGCACGATCGCGTCGTATTCACAGGCAAGCGCATATTCCAGCCCGTCTGCGCCGTCGCGCGCCACATCCACCACATAGCCGGATTCTTTCAAGCCCTGTTCCAAAAAACCGGCAACGCCCGGCTCATCCTCAACGACCAAAATCCGCATGGCTGCGCCTCCATATCGCAAATCCATTATTACATGAGACTCTAAGAAAGCGCTAAGACCAGGTGCGCCATGGCGTGCCTTTCATGGTTTTGCATACGCTCCCTTTCATTGCCCAAGCCGCCGCCAGGAGCGTTGATCACCGTTCACGTGAATGAAGTCATTCACCTCCAACTTTTCATTTTTTTCTAAGAAGAACCCTTTCGTATTTTCATGCCCTCTTAATTTTAGCGGGTACTTTTTTCCCAGTGATTCCATCTTTTGCCCGTGCTAGACTTTTTAACGAGTGATGAAAAGAAAAGGATGGGCAAAAAGCCTCTTGCGGTGAAATCTTTTGGCAAGCCCATGAAAAAAGTCACTCCCGTTTTTGGAAGACCTGTACAAACGAAAGGAGCCTGACATGACTTTAGAATCTTTGATTGTGTGGGTCATTGTTGGGGGTATTGCAGGGACGGTTGCCGATTGGCTGGTCAGCGGAGTCCGCCTGGGGTGTTTTGGGACCGTGATCGTCGGCATCATCGGAGCGTTCGTTGGCGCATGGCTGCTCGGGCTGTTGAACGTGTCCATCGGCAGCGGCATTGTCAACGACATCATCACAGCGTCCATTGGTGCGGTGGTTCTGCTATTGGGCATCCGGCTGCTTCGCAGACGGTAAGCCATCGCCGCCAATCCCGTAAAAACAAGAGAGCCGCAGGCGCCTGCGGCTCTCTTGTTTTATTCAATCGCTCCGCGCAGTTTCTTTGCCAGTTTTCCAAAGTGACTGGTGTAACGAATATCGTCTGTGCGCGGACGCGGCAGGTCAACTTCCACGTCCAGTTTGATCCTGCCGGGACGCTTCGTCAGCACCAGCACGCGGTCGGCAAGGAACAGCGACTCGTTGATGGAATGCGTCACCATGATGACCGTCTTCTGCTTCGCCTGCCAGATGTTGGAAAGCTCCGTCCACATGCGTTCGCGGGTGAGCGCATCCAGCGAGGCGAAAGGCTCGTCGAGCAGGAGCAGGTCCGGGTCATGGACGAGCGCGCGGGCGATGGCGACCCTCTGCGCCATGCCGCCCGAAAGGTCGCGCGGGAGCGCATCCTCGAAGCCTTTCAATCCCACCAGCCGGATCATCTCGCGCGCCTTGTTCTGCGCCTTGATCTCGCCCGCCCCATCCAACTCAAGCGACAGTTTGATGTTCTCCATCACCGTGCGCCAGGGCATCAGGTTGGCTTGCTGGAAGACCATGCCGATCTTCGGGCGGTGATGGTGCATGAAGTTGACGCTGCCGGATGTGGGCGGAACCAACCCCGCCAGCACGCGCAGGAGGGTGGTTTTCCCCGACCCCGAAGGACCCAGGAAACAGACAAACTCGCGCGGGCGAATCTCGAACGACAATCCGCCCAGCGCATCCAGCCCGCCGTTATTGGTATCGGGAAAGGTGACGGAAAGATTCCGAACGGTGAGAATGGGTTTGGGGTTCATCTACATTACGGCACAAACTCGTTCGTGAACGCCTTGCTCACATCCACCGGCTCGGGAATCAAGCCCATCTTTGCCAGCAGGTCGTTCATGTTCTCCCACGCCTGCGGTCTCGAGAAACCGATGCGCCCCGCCTGCCAGAACTCCATGGATGTCTTCAACACCTGCATCTGCACATCCTTATCCTGGTCTTTCAAATTCTCCACGAACTTCTTGCTGATCTCATACGCCTCATCGGGGTCGGCAATCGTATCCTCCATGCCGCGAGCCAGCGCGCGCGTCATGCCGCGCACCAGATCGGGTTCGTTTGCAATCGTCTCTTCGTTCGTCACAATGCCGTTGGCGGTCAGCAAAACATAATCTGCCACGCGCAGTTCGGTCAACTCAAAACCCTGCGCGGCGAGGACGATCGGCTCGTTGGCGGCGTACACCGCCACGATGTCGTGCTGTCCGCTGGCATAGGCTTCCACCTGGTTGAACCCGATCGCATCGAGCGTCACCTCCGAAGGCTCCACGCCGCCCGCAAACAACAACGCCCTCAGCCCGATATAATTCGCGCCGAACAGCCCCGGCAAACCGATCCTCTTTCCGCGCAGATCAGCGGGCTCATTGATGTTCAACTCCGGCGCGGCGATGACCGAAATGGGAAATTGCTGATACCACGCAAACACATACACCACCGGAAGTCCCTGCGCGCGCGCCAACAACACCTGCTCGCCGGAAGCGACAGTAAACGGGATCTCGCCTGCGCCGGTCAATGCGATGCCATCCGTCTCGAACGAATAATCGAACTCGATCTCGATTCCCTCTTCTGCAAAATAGCCCTTATCCACCGCAACGTAGAACGGTGCATACTGGATGTTCGGGATGTAGCCCATCGGCAGTTTGATTCTGCGAATCGAACCCGCCTCATTCTGGACCTCGGAACCGGCACAAGCCATCAGGCTGATCGCCAGCCCAAGCATGAGTAAAACGATTTTCTTCATTACAGCGTCTCCTTTGTTTTTTCATGTCTTTGCGAGGGCAGCGCTCTCCTGCCCGAAGCAATCTCCCAATTATGAGGCTGCTTCGTCGCGGGCTCCTCGCAACGACATGTATTTATTTCTGCCACTTCAAAAATCTTCTTTCCAATAACATCACCGCGCCATACAGCGATAACGCCAGCGCGACGAGCATGAACACCGCCACGAACACCATCGCCGTGTCGTATTGAAAATCGCCGAGCTGCAGGAGAAAGCCAAGACCCTGCTCGGCATCCACCAGCTCGCCGACAATCGCGCCGATGACCGAGAGCGTCGCGCCGACGCGCAGTCCGCCCAGCAGGACGGGGAGCGAGGCGGGCAGTTCGAGCTTGAGCAGAATCTGCCAGCGGGTGGCGCGCAGGGAGTGCATCAGGTCATATAGCGAATGCGGCACGGCGCGCACGCCGACCACCGTGTTGACCAAAACCGGGAAGAACACGATCAAGGCGCAAATGACCACCTTGGAGAGAATCCCATCCCCCAGCCAGATGACCAGCAGGGGCGCAATCGCCACGACGGGAATCGCCTGGCTCGCCACCAGGTACGGCGACAGGGCAATCTCCAGCGAACGGGACTTGGCAAGTAGGTATCCCACTGCCGTTGCAAATGCGACTCCGCTCAGCAGACCCAGCAGAATCTCCAGCAGGGTGATGCCGGTGTGGTACAGCAGGCTGCCATCCGCCAGCGCTTCGAGGAAGCGGAACCATACGTCTGCGGGGGATGGCAGGATGAATTTGGGCAGCCGGCTGAGTTGAACGGTCAACGCCCAGAGCGGAACGGCAAGCAGGATGGAGAGAAGCCCCAGCCAGCGGGAGAGGGATTGCAGGGTTTTGGTTTTCATAAAAAATTCTCGTAATGCAGGATTTATCTCACCAGGCAACCGTTCTTATGAATTGATAAAACTGATGGCTGCCCAAGCCGCCGCGGAGGCATGTTTTATAAAATAGACTTCTTGTATAAGTGCTTCCGCCGCAGTCCTCGGCGGCGGGGACGCCGCCTTGAGCAAGGTAAAAAAGTGACTTTGGCAAGAAGTCTAATCATTTACGGCTGGTTGCTCAGTGTTTCGCAAAATAAATTTCGCAGCACACAACAAAAAACGCCTCCGGGTGGGTAACTCTCCGGGGCGTGGAATCAGGCATGGGTCCAGGTGCGAGGCGCGCGGATTGACGTCAAAGAAAAAGCCCGAAAACAACGAACGTTTTCGGGGCATGAATCCACACAAATCCCGCATGGGCTTGTGCTGTACCTTCTTCTATCCAGACTATACTGTCGGCCCCGGAGTTGCGCCGGGTCATGCCTTATGGAGTCAGCCAGCATCGCGTGGCGACACTTGCTGGCGCAATTATGGAAGCAAGCACAATTACGGAAGCAAGCTTCCTGAGTCCAAAATGGCTCGTGGGCTGTACCACCGATCGGGAATTCATGGCGCTGCTGCGCCACGTCACCCTGCCCCGAAGGTTATGTATTTGGTTGTCCGAATTATAACAATTATGCCTTGACGATGCAATCCACCGGACAAACGGAGACGCACTTGGGCGAATCGTGATGCCCTTCGCACTCGACGCAGGTGGTCTGGTCAATAACGTAGGTGATGCCGTCGCCTTCGCTGATGGACTGGGTGGGGCATTCGGGCAGGCATGCGCCGCAGGCGATGCACTCTTCGTTGATCTTCATGGTCATGATTGGTTCTCCTGGATGAATTGACTTCCAGCTTGAAAGATACATGATGCGGCGCGGAAGGTTTAGTGACGAACATCTCCGATTCGCTGCGGGATTGTCACTCTTCGTCCCGCGCAATCCCCATAAACAGACCTCCGAGCCTTTACGGAACTCGGAGGTCTTCTTTCTCTACTTCAACTGCGCCTTGATCTTTTCGGCGGTGTCTTTGTACGCGGCTAACTTCTCGCGTTCTTTTTGCACCAGCGCGGCGGGGGCTTTGCTGGCGAAGTCGCCGGCGAGGAGTTTTTCGAGCCGTTCGATGTGAGTTTCGGCTTCCTTGAGTTCCTTTTCGAGGCGGGCTTTTTCACCGGCGAGATCAACCATGCCCGCGAGTGGAAGATAAATCTCCACCGAGCCGACGATGAGGGCAGCCGAGGCGGGAGGTTTCTCCGGCAGAGACTGGAGAATAGAGATTTGCGATTGGTCGAGTCCGGCAAGGGAAGCGATGACGGGCTTTTGGCTTTCAAGCAGATCGAGTTTGTTCCCTGCCAAAATCGTTGCTGCGATCTTTTTGGAGGGATGCACGTTCCTTTCCGCGCGCAGGTTGCGGATGGAACGCACGATTTCCCGAATCAACTCGAAGCCGGCGGTCTTTTCCGCTTCCCAGCCTTCGGGTTCGCGGGGCTGGGGCCATTGGGCGACGATCAACGCTACCGGCCAATCCTTGGCGAGGCTGGAGATTGGAGACTGGAGAATTGCCGAGCGCAGGTGCCCCCAAAGTTCCTCAGTCACAAAGGGCGTGAAGGGATGCAGCATCCGCAAGGACATATCGAGTACACGCGCAAGTGTAATGACAGTCGAGCCTCTGGTCTCTGGTCTCTTCATTTGCTCCTTCGCAATTTCCACGTACCAATCCGCGAAATCGGACCAGAAGAACTCGTAGATTTGCCGCCCGGCTTCGCCGTATTGGAAAGTCTGGAAGAGCCGTTCCACGTCGCGGACGAGTTGCTGCAACTGCGCCCAGATCCAGGAGTCGGCGAGGGTGTAGTCTGCCCTCACCCCTTGCCCCTCTCCCTCAGGGAGAGGGGTTGGGGAGAGGGAATTGATCGCATTAATCACAAACCGCCCTGCATTCCACAACTTGTTCGCAAAGTTGCGGTTCGATTCCACGCGCTTCACTGAAAGGTTCATGTCGTTCCCGGGTGTGGAACCCACCAGGAGCGTGAAGCGAAGCGCGTCTGTGCCGAGTTCGTCCATCACGGTGAGCGGGTCAATCACGTTGCCGTAGGTCTTGGACATCTTCCGCCCGTGCTCGTCGCGAATCAGCCCGTGCAGGTAGACGGTATGGAACGGCGCTTTGCCGGTGAATTCCAGCCCCATCATGATCATGCGCGCCACCCAGAAGAACAGGATGTCGTAGCCAGTCTCCATGAAGGAGGTGGGATAGAAATATTTATAATCGGGCGTTTCTTCGGGCCAGCCCAGCGTGGAGAAGGGCCACAAACCGGAGGAGAACCAGGTATCCAGCACGTCCTCATCCTGCCGCAGTTCTTTCGAGCCGCAGGCGGCGCATTCGGTCGGATCTTCGCGGGTGCAGGTCATGTGACCGTCGGGGCAGTACCACACGGGGATGCGGTGTCCCCACCACAACTGGCGGCTGATGCACCAATCCTTGATATTCTCCAGCCAGTTGAAATAGGTTTTCTCGAAACGCTCCGGCACGATCTTGATGCGCCCGTCCTTCACGGCTTCGAGCGCGGCTTGTGCGAGCGGCGCGATCTTCACGAACCACTGCTCGGAGATCATCGGCTCGACGATCTCGCCTCCGCGCTGGGAGCGGGGGATGGTCGTGCGATACGGCTCGGTCTTGATGACGAGACCCGCCTCCTTCATATCCGCCCAGAGTTGTTTCCGCGCTTCGAAGCGATCCAAGCCGTGATATTTCCCGCCATTCTCGTTCACTCTGGCTTCTTCATCCAAAATGGAGAGGATCGGCAGGTTGTGTTTGTGCGCAATGGCGTAATCGTTCGGGTCGTGACCGGGTGTGATCTTCAACGCGCCGGTTCCGAATTCCATGCTCACGTATTCGTCCGCGATCACGGGGATTTCACGCCCAAGAATCGGCACGATGGCGGTTTTGCCGATGAATTTTTTATAACGTTCATCGTCGGGGTGCACTGCCACCGCCGTATCGCCGAGGATGGTTTCGGGGCGGATGGTGGCGACGGGGATGAAGTCGCCCTCACCCTCACCCCCATCCCCGCTCCCTGAAGGAGAGGGGTGCAGGGGTGAGGGTTTCACCATATACTTGAAGTAATACAGCGTCGCATCTTCCTCGGAGTATTCCACTTCGAGGTCGGAGACGGCGGTCTTGAGCCCGGGCGACCAGTTGATGAGGCGCGGACCGCGGTAGATGAGTCCCTTTTCGTACAGGCGCACGAACGCCTCGCGCACGGCGCGGCTCAGCCCATCGTCCAGGGTGAAGCGTTCGCGGTCCCAATCGCAGGAGGCGCCGAGGCGGCGAATCTGCGATGTGATGATGCTCCCGTATTTCTTCTTCCATTCCCACGTGCGGCGGACGAACTCCTCGCGCCCGATCTCCTCGCGGGTCACTTCCTCGGTTTTGAGCAGGTGACGCTCCACCATCAACTGTGTGGCGATGCCCGCGTGGTCGGTGCCGGGAACCCACAGGGTCGGGATGCCCTTCATGCGGTGGTAGCGGATCATCAGGTCTTCCACGCTGACGAACATGGCATGACCGAGATGCAGTTCGCCGGTCACGTTCGGCGGCGGGATGGAGATGACGAACGGCTCGACGTTCGGGTCGAAATTCCGCGAAGCGGGATCGTTCCACGGCTTGAAGTAGCCGCCCGCCTCCCACATCGCGTAGATGCGGTCTTCGGTGGATTTGAAATCGTAGGATTTGGGTAGTTCTTTTTTGGTCATGGCTGCTCCTTCGGAGTGGTATGCAAGTACACACGCAGACAGGTACACAGGTTGTGACGGCGCGCGCATTTGTCTTCGTGTCTGCGTGTCTACCTGTATACTTAAACAATAAACGCCTCGTCCAACATGAGGACGAAGCGCCTGGCTCCGCGGTACCACCTCGGTTCGTTTTTTAACCACGAAGGACACGAAGGTCACTAAGGATTAAGAAAACGCACTCTCTAACCGACAATCATCGGTCTTTGCTGTAACGGGCGATCCCGTGCCGGTCTAGTAATTGGTAATTGCCAATTTTCTTCGGCAGAGGAATTCAGACGACTTCGGCGCTGTTTCCCTGCGGAGACTTCCACCGTGTTGGTCTCGATACCCCTCCGGGTACTCGACCACCGTCTCCTTCTCTATCAGGTCACTCTGCGCTTACTACTTCTGAATGGCTGGGATTATACGAGGCTAAAAAAAGTCCGTCAAGTCTCAATCGCCTGTGATCGTCTCTCCATTCCAATCCACCAAACTGATAATGGAATTCACGAATGAGGCACACCCAATGGCAATGTAAGGGAACCCAAAACAAAAGCAAACACCATATCGAAATTGGAATATCGGAAAATCTCAAAACGATCACGCCCAAAGGAAGAATACCGCAAATCATGCCAAACATAAACATTACGAACAAAAATATCGGATTGCGTGTTCGGAATTTTCCTGTAAACAGCCAGCGCAGCATAGCCCTTGCATGTACGCCAGTTCTGTTTGGGTCGCCAGATACCCCAGACCTGACCTGTTCATCGCAGTTCGGTGACCGGGCAAGCCAAGCAGGTACACGGTTCTACTATCCAGATCAGAAATATCGAGCACAGGGGGGCTACAGGTTTTGCGGGCTCATATCGTTTTTTCTTTCTCATAAATTGCCCATCCTTTCGTCGTTTGGAATATTATAAAAGATTTGGACTATACTTGCCCCATCCCAATCCAAGGAATATCCTCCATGTTCACACCTCTCGACTATCTCCTTGCCGCGCTTGCCGCCGTTGCAGCGGGCGGAATCAATGCCCTGGCAGGCGGCGGGACGCTCATCACGTTTCCGATGCTCACGTTTCTTGGCGTTCCCGCCGTGGCGGCAAACGTGACCAACACGGTGGCGCTTTGCCCCGGCTACTTTGGCGGGACAATGGCGCAATGGAACGACCTGAAAGGACAGAAAGGCAGATTATGGCTGATCGTCCCTGCCAGTGTCATCGGCGGCGTGCTGGGCGGATTTTTGCTCCTGCAAACGGGCGAGAAATTATTCACGGAACTCGTGCCGTATTTGATCCTGTTGGCTTGCATCCTGCTGGCGATTCAAGACCCAGTGCGCGCATGGCTGACGCGGCGCATGGCGGCGGGACAAGGTTCGCAGTTGGAAAAAATCACCTGGCTGCCGGTCGGGCTCGCCTCCATCTACGGCGGGTATTTCGGCGCAGGCTTGAGCGTGATCGTGCTTTCGGCTCTCGGCTTGACGTTGGAAGATTCGCTCACGCGCCTCAATGCGCTGAAGCAGGCGGTGGCGTTCACGGTCAACATTGCCGCCGCGATTTATTTCCTATTTTCCGGGCAGGTGCTTTGGGCTGCCGCGCTGGTGATGGCGGTCGGCGCGCTGCTGGGCGGATGGCTGGGCGGGAAACTGGCGGGAAAAATCAAACCGTCTACGCTGCGGTGGACGGTGGTGACGATTGGCGTGATCGTGGCGGTGATTTATTTTGTGCGGTAAGGGCAGACGATAAACCATTGACGATTGACCATGATCTATTGTTTGTGGTCAATCGTCGTTTTTATTTTTGAACAATGCCGGGCAAAACGAGAGGGGCATCTGCAAAAGGATGCTCCACAACTTGTACCGGCAGGCAATATGCCTGTGAAATCGCTTCGGGGGTCAGCACCTCGCGCGGCGAGCCGATGGCGGCGAGATGACCGCCGACAAGCAAGGCGACGCGGTCCGCATAACGGGCGGCGAGATTGAGATCGTGCATAGCGACCAGCACGGCGAGATTCTCGTTGTGCGCCAGTTCGCGGATCAATTCCAATAAACTCACTTGATATTGCAAATCCAGGTGCGCCGTTGGTTCGTCGAGCAGGAGAATCGGCGTGGACTGGCATAGGGCGCGGGCGAGCAAAATGCGCTGCGCCTCGCCGCCGGAGAGTTCTCCCACGCGGCGGTTGGACAAGCCCAAAGCGTGGACCCGGCTCAATGCCTGGCGGGCAAGTTCCTCGTCCAGCGCAGAGGCGTGACCGAGAAATCCGAGGTAGGGTGTGCGTCCCATCAAGACCGTCTCCCAAACGGTGAAGGCGGGCGGGAGGGAGATCGCCTGCGGCACGACTGCCATGTATCGCGCGCGCTGCATGGGCGAAAGCGAATGAAAGTCGTCGCCGTTGGTGCGGACAACACCTGTGGATGGAATCACGCCGCTCGCCGCGCGGATGATGGTGGACTTGCCCGCGCCGTTCGGACCGATGAGCGCGAGCACTTCGCCGCTGTTCACGTCGAAGGAGACGTTATGCAGGACTTGATGTCCGTGATAAGAGGCAGAGAGGTTTTGGATTTTGAGCATTACCAATATCCCTGATTCTTTGCGCTGCGCAGCACCCACAGAAAGAACGGCGCGCCCGCCAGCGCGGTGATGATGCCGACGGGAATCTCCTGCGGCGCGAGGACGATGCGTGCAAGGATGTCCGCGATCAACAAAGCGGATGCGCCGCCGATGATCGAAAGCGGGATGAGGCGGCGGTAGTCCGCGCCGAACCACAGGCGGATGACGTGCGGCACGATCAAGCCGATGAAGCCGATGATGCCCGAAAACGCGACCGCCGCGGCGGTGGCAAGCGAAGCCGCAATGAGCAAAATCGTCTTTGTGCGGGTGACGTTGAGACCGAGCTGCTGCGCCTGGTCGTCGCCGAATTGCAGCAGGTTGAGGCGGTATCCGCTGAAGACAAGGATGCCCAAACCAATGGCGAGATACGGCAGCATGGCAAGGACAGCCGTCCAGCCTGCCTGACTCGCACCGCCCAGCAGCCAGCCCAGCGCGCGGCGGACTTCACTGGTGGAGCGCAGCATGAGGAAGGAGGTCAACGAGGTGGCAAAGGAGGAAAACGCCACGCCCGCGAGAATCAAATTGGTGGTGGGAATGGTGCGTCCGACGCGCGCGAGAAAATAGACGATGAAAACCGTGAGCAATGCCGCAATGAAAGCGGACATGGGAATTGCCATCAAGCCCCAAAAAGAATAGGGCCATTGGATGGACATGGCGATCACCGCGCCCAACCCCGCGCCCGAGGCGACACCAATCAGGAACGGGTCTGCCAGCGGATTGCGGAAAAGTCCCTGATACGCCGCGCCGCTCCCGCTCAAGGCTGCCCCGGTCAATGCGATCAAGGCTGTGCGCGGCAGGCGAATCTGCCAGACGATGAACGCCAGGGTCTCTTTGCCGGCGCCGCGCGCGATCTCCCACAACTCGGCGGGGGAGATGAAGACCGAGCCAATGGCGAGGCTGAGGAAAGCAGCGATCAGAAAAAAGAGGAAAGAGGAAAGAAGGGATTTAGGCATGGGCGATTTCCCTCACCCCTTTGCCCCTCTCCCAATTGGGGAGAGGGGAGGCTCCCTTCACCCTTTGGGAGAAGGGTTGGGGATGAGGGCGATTATCTACTCGAACAACTCCGGGTGCAAAATCTTCGCCAGCGCTTCGAGACCATCCACCAGGCGCGGACCGGGGCGGCTGATGAGGTTGTCGTCAATCGGGAAGATGCTGCCGTTCTGCACGGCGGCGATCGTTTCCCAGCCGGGGCGCGCTTGCACCGATTCCACCGTCACGCCCCACATCGCGTCGCCGAGGACGATGACCGAAGGATTGGCAACCACGATCTGTTCCAGGCTGAGCTGCGGATACGGGTCGCTGGCAACGCTGCCGATATTCACCCCGCCGGCGCGCTCGATCAGCAAATCGCCGAAGGTGCCGGGACCGTACGTCCACGGCTTGGCGGGGTCGGAGGCGTCAATTTCATAAAACACAGACGGGCGTTCCGTGACGGTCGCAATCTTTTCATCCACTGCGGCAACGCGCGCTTTGAGCGACTCGACCAGATCGCTGACATCGTGTCCCGTCAATGCGGCGGCGGTTTCGAGGTTGGTGTACATCTCTTCGAGCGTGGTTGGGTTGCGGAGGTAATACACCTTCAAGCCGAGGTCTTCCAGTTGGTGGATCAGTTCGGGCGTGTTGATCTCGGCGGCAAGCACCAGGTCGGGTTTGAGCGAGACGATGGTCTCCACGCTGAACTCACCCATCGAGCCGCCCACGCTGTCAATCTGCGCGGCTTGCGGGGGATAATCGGAAAACTCATCGCGTCCCACCACCTGCGGACCTGCTCCAACCGCGAAGAGAATCTCCGTGTTGGACGGCGCGAGCGAGACGATGCGCTGCGGGATTCCGTCAAGTGTGATTTCGCGTCCCGCATCATCCACGAAGGTGAGGCTTGCTTCTTCCGTGGGGGCTTCGGTCGGCGGCTGGGTGGCGGGAACGGCTGTGGGTGTGGGAGCAGGCTCCACCGTCGGGGTCGAGGCGGGTCCGCATCCTGCGATGAACAGCGCGAGCAGGAAAGTCAAAATCAAGGTCTTGCGTAACATGGTTTTCTCCTAATGGTGTTCTGGACGATAGACCGTAGACGATTAACTGTGGTCCATTGTCCATGGTCGGCGCGTTTAGCGCGAATCAAAATCCCCAGCAAAGGCTGGGGAGGTTGGAGAGGCAATCCGAGTGGGACCGTCCATCCACCTCCTTTCCACGAGAGTGTGGTGAACCGACCAACAGCGGGCGACCTGGCTTGTTAGTTGTTTGGTCGTTTCGTCTCATAGTCTTATAGTCTCGTAGTCACTTGGTTGTTTTGACCAAGCGACCATCCGACTATTCGACTACCAGACTACTTGACTACCAGACTAACTTCACAGTTGCGGGACAGCGCCGGAATTACACCGGCTTCGCCGCTTGCTGATCGTTATTTACCGCATTGTACCACCGCTTTCATCTGCCTGCGAAATTGGAACACGCGGAACAGATACAAAAGATACCAATACAAAAATCCGAACAAGCCGCGCGGGGCGAAATAGGCGGTTTGTTTCAAGACCCCATCGCTGACGCGCCACTCGATCCACGCTTCGCCAAATTTGAATTTCGAATGTTCGAGCAGCCTTTCGTCAACGCCGCGAAACTTTTTTATCGTTTCGATGATTTTCCCAGGCGGGGCGTTCATTTTCACTTCACGATGATGGATGAAGAATCCTTCGTGCTTGAGATTTTTGATTCCGCCCTGACCGTCCTCCCACACCCGTTCGATCTCCAGCGGATGCAGGCGCTTCATTGCCTCGGTGACGGCTGATTCAAAATCCACCAGCCTGACCTCCGGGAAGGTTTTTTCCGCCTCCGCGTGGAGGACGATGCTGTCGCTCGACAAGCCGCCCACCAGCGCATGAGCGATGGGATATGGCACGGGAGTCATCAGGTTTATCCCAAACGCCATGAACCAGACCGGAATGCGCGGCAATAAAAAGAAGCCGCGTTTGTGTCCGCGAATCTTTGCGTAGGTTTGCATCAATTCCTGGTAGGTGAAAATCTCGGGTCCGCCGATCTCGAAGACTCGTCCGCGCCCATGCGGGTTGGTCAACGCCGCGAGCAGGTAATCCACGATGTTTTGGATGGCAATCGGCTGGGATTTGTTCTTCAACCACGCGGGACCGGGGATGACGGGAAACAATTCGGTCATGAAGCGGATCATCTCGAACGAAATGCTGCCCGAGCCTGCAATGACCCCCGCGCGGAATTCGGTGACTGGCACTTTGCCCTGCCGCAGGGTCTTGCCCGTTTCGATGCGCGAGCGCATGTGCGGCGCGATGTGTTGTTCGGGGTCTGCCAGCCCGCCGAGGTAGATGATGTGTTCAATGCCTGCCTCTTCGGCGGCTTGGGCAAAATTGCGCGCGCCCTCGATTTCGCGCCGCGTGTATCCGCGCCCCAGCGACATATTGTGGATGAGGTAATATGCCGTGTGGACTCCGTCCAATGCGGGCGGGAGGGTGGCTGGTTCGGTCACGTCGCCTTTGAAAATTTCCACCTGCGAAGACCACCTGCGCGCGTGCAATTTTTCCGGGTGGCGCGCCAGCGCGCGGACGCGGTATCCCTGCTCGAGCAGGCGGGGGATGAGGCGGCTGGCGATGTAACCCGTCGCGCCGGTGACGAGGATGAGGGGAGAGGGCATGAGGTATGGAATCTTGCGTTACTCGACCTTGAACGGCGTCACGTCGGGGTCAACCATCTCGTCGAATTCGCGCGCCGCGAGGTGACCGCTGAACACAGCCTGGGCGATGATGTTCGGCGCTTCGGCATCGCCGATGAGGCGCAGGGATTTGAGCCGTCCATCCGCGAGGGCGGGCTTGAGTTCGTGGTACAGGCTGTCGTTGGGGATGCGGTCCGTGACCATGACCACGGCGTCGCAGGGGAGGACGCTTTCAGCGGAGGTGACGGTATGGGAAACAGTAACAGCCGTCCCTGAGAGAGAGGCGGGGAAATGATGCGGGAGGAGAGTCACGTTCAAATCCAGAAGCCGTTTGTAGATGCGATTCTGTTCGAGCGTGTATTCCGTCCAGGCAGAAATGGTGGGAGCGGGAGTCACCAGCGTGACGCTGCACCCGTTTGTGGCGAGCAGTTCGGCGAGCACGCCGCCCATGTAGTAGTGATCGTCGTCGTAGATAACAATTTGGAGTCCGGGAGCAAGCTCCCGTAACTCCGGCGGCATGCCACGTTGCGGCACATAGCCGCCTGACTCCATAATGTCGTCAGGCGTGAAGACCTTCGCTTCGCCGGGGACGGGACGCGAGAGGTAACGCCCGACACCGTCGCGCCGCCATGCTGCGCCGGTGGCAATGATGACATGCGGCTCGCCCGATTCGAGAACATCCTGCGCGGACATTTTGCTCGAAGGATAGAAATAAACATTTTCGAGTTTGTTGATTTGCGTCAGACGCCAGTCAATCACGCGCCGCCATTCGATGAGATTGGGGAGCTGCGACTCGAGCAGGACGCGCCCGCCCGCCTCGCGCCTCGCGTCGGTGAGGATGACCTTGTACCCGCGCTGACCCAGCGCCCGCGCCGCCTCCAGCCCTGCAGGTCCCGCGCCGACGATGAGGACTTCCGCATTCGATTTTTTCGGCGCGATGATTTCGGGATGCCAATCGCGGCGGTATTCCTCGCCCATGGTTGGGTTTTGCGTGCAGCGAATCGGAACGAAGCGCGTATCGCCCGTGACGCAGATGTTACAGCCGATGCATTCGCGGATGTCTTCATGCCCGCCCTCTTTGATTTTGTTCGGCAGGAACGGGTCGGCAATGGATGGACGCGCCGCGCCAATCAGGTCCATGACGCCGCGCGCGATGGCAGAGACCATGCTGTCGGGCGAGGTGTAACGACCCACGCCGACGACGGGCTTGGTGGTGAGTTTTTTGACAAAGGAAATGTATTTTTCCTGGTGTCCTTCTTTTCCAAAACGCGACGTGATCGAGTCGTTTGCCCAACTGCTGATGTTCACATCCCACAGGTCGGGCAGTTCCGCGAGCATCGAGACGATGTCACGCGCTTCGCCGTCGTGCTGCATCCCATCCGCGCCGAGCAGTTCGTCCACGGCAAAACGCACCGCCACAGCGCATTGGTCGCCGACGGCGTCTTTCGTGTCTTCGATGAGTTCGCGGAAGAAACGCACGCGGTTTTCGAGCGAACCGCCGTATTCGTCGGTGCGGTCGTTGTCTTTGGAGAGCAGGTGAAACGCCAGCGTCATGTTGTGCGCGGCGTAGCAGTAGATGATATCGAAGCCCGCCCGCTTTGCGCGGATGGCGGCGTTGCGATGCCACTTGCGGATTTGTTTGAGATCATCCTTCGAGGCGGCGCGGGTCTGCCCGGGTTCGTATCCGCCCCCGCCTGTGATGCCCATCGAGCGTGGACCGAACGCCGCGGCGCGCGAATATAAATTTGCCGCGTCGTGGCTGTTGTAGGTCAGTTCAATGCCCGCCAGCGCGCCGTGTTTATGCACGGCTTCGGTCATCAACTGCCAGGTGGAAATATCGTCGTCGCTCCAGATGCGCCCCTCGAAATACGGCGAAAGGTCGCTGGTGTAGTGGATTTCCGTCTCTTCGGTGCAGACCACGCCCCAGCCTCCTTCCGCTTTCATGCCGCGCATGGCAGCCATGCTTTTGGGCATGCGCCAGCCAAAGCCGTTGCAGTGCGGCACTTGATAGAAGCGGTTCGGCGCAGTGACGGGTCCGATTTGGACGGGTTGGAAGAGGATGTCGTAGCGGGAGGACATGGGGTGAGATTTCCTTTGAGGTGGAGAATGGACTTCTTGCAAAAGTCGCTTTTTTGCCTTGCTCAGGGCGGCGTCCCCGCCGCCGAGGACTGCGGTGAGAGCACTTATACAAGAGGTCTAATGGACGATGGATCGTCTGTGGTCTACGGTCCACCGCCCATTACGGGCAGCTGATCAATTGTGGAAAGAGGCTGTACGCGTACTCATCCGCTGTTTCCGGGGTTTCGACGGGAAAGACCAGCATCATCGCAATCACGCGCGTATCGGTATCGTTGACCGTCCAATAGCGCACGTCGTATTCATAACCCTGTTCCACCGTCCTGAACTGATACAGCCGCTTGCCGTCGTCCGTGCGGCAGTCGTTCACCAGGCGGTAACTTTCATAATTGCCAAATACAGTGGTCCAGTTATCCACGCTGAAGTAATAGTCCAGGTCGAGTTCCTCGTAGCCGCAGGGGAAGATCAACGCTTCAAGAAAGCCCACGGCAGCAAGCGTATCGCTGAACCATGTCACCGTGACACGCCCCTCGGCGACGGTGTAACTTCTCTGCCAGTCCAGCCGGTCGAACAGGTTGCCGGTAAACTCGAGGGCGCGGTCAATATCTGCCTGGGTCGGGTCGAAGGAAATACAGACGGGCGTCGCGGCTTCGGGCGGTATCTCCCCGGCGGTTGGATCAACCGGTGAAACGGGCGTGGAAGGCGCAGGCGACGGCGGGAGCAGGGTCGGCAGGTCAGGCGTCGGCGTGCCCGATGCGGATCCGCATCCTGGAAGCAGGAAAAGAATGATCAAAGCAAGGAAAAATTTTTTCATGGAAAGACCCTCGACCCATTTGCGGTATGCGCAAGTACCCAAACAACATGAAGGCAAAAGCGGCGAATTTCAACCGCTTTTACCCCTCCGCTTTCAAGTTGTTGGGCATGAGTATAGCATGTGAAAAGAAAATCGCCCGACGATTAACATCGGGCAATCGTTTCGATTCAGAACCTCCATCAGACCTTACGCTTCAACGATCTCTTTCACCCGTCCCACCTGTCCATTCGTCAGGCGTACCTTGATGCCGTGCGGGTGGGCGGGCGATTTGGTGAGAATGTCTTTGACGATGCCTTTCGTCAACCTGCCCGTGCGCTGGTCCTGCTTGAGGACGATGAGCACGGTCATGCCGGGTTTGATGTTCGAGCGGGTTTGTCCGTTCATGAAGTTCCTTTTCGTAACCGCAAAGGAACACAAAGGGTCACTAAGGAAAAACCTTTGTGCTCCTTTATGACCCTTCGTGGTGATTTGGTTATGAAAGCAACCCTCTCGCGAAAGCCAGGAATGCCTGCACGTCGTTGAAATTGGTGACCATGCCGACGGAAATTCTCACCGCGCCGGAGGATTTGCCGTCAATGCACAGGCGGAAGTCGTCAATGGACAATCGGTCTTCGTGACCGGGACGGGTGAAGCAGACATCCAATTCGACGCGGGAGATGCCGAGCGCGATCTCGCCCGCGCCAGGGTTGCAGAAACATCCCGTGCGAAGGGAGATATTGACTTTATTCGCCTCCTGTTCGATGAAGCGGTGGTCGAAGGCTTTGCCGTTCCTGTCGTAGAAGTTGACCGTGACCGCTCCGCCTCTGCCCTCGGTGGAAGTGGGTCCAAAGACCCGAACCAATGGCACGCCGCTGCTGTGTTTCATGGCAGTGAGATTCTCCAACAGCCAGCCGGTCAGCGTGCGGACGCGCTCGCCGATGACATCGTAGCCGATGGATTCGATATGCTTCAATCCGATTTCGAGAGCGGGGATGTTGAGATAATCCAGCGTGCCGTCTTCGAAGGCGGGCGCGCCTTCGGCGAGATAGTATTTGTCGCCCTGCACCGATGCGACGGTGATCGTCCCGCCCGCAAACCAGGGACGATGTAGTTTTGCCAATGCAGATTTTCTTGCGATGAGCGCGCCGAGTCCGGTTGGGTAGCCGAAGATCTTGTAAAAGGAAATCGGTACGAAATCCGGCTTGACTTTGCCCAAATCCAATTTACTGGTGGGGACATAAGCCGCCGCATCGAGCAGCACATCCCAGCCGTGGGCGTGGGCTTTTTCGATCCATTCGAGCGGGTGCTTGACGGAAGAGAAGTTCGATTGGGCGGGATAGGCAAACAGGTTATGACCAGCCTTTGAAGGGCGGGACAACTCAAAGTCCAGTTGAGAGGCGTCCACCCGCATATCTGGCAGCATGACGGGGATGTAAGTCACCTCTGCGCCGCGCGCGTGGGCAAATTCCCGAATCCCGTTCACCGAATTGTGATTGTCGAACGTCAAAAGATAGCGCCCGTTTGGAAAGGGATACGACTCGCCGACGAGTTTGAGCGCGCCGCTGGCGTTGGGCGTGAAGATGGCGAGATATTCGGCGGGGTCGGCGTTGAAGAATTTGAGGATGTATTCGCGCGCGCCTTCGACCAGATGCGTGGCGGCGAGCGAGGTGGGATTGGACGAGTGCGGGTTGCCGAAGACGTTTTCGCGCAGGAGCTGCTGATGTTTTTGGAGTTGCGACTCGGCGTAAATGCCCCCGCCCGTATAATCGAGATAGACATGCTCGCCCGCGTCGAGCCGGGCGTAGTCGGTCTTGCGGAGGTCGTCCATGATTGCGGTTTGTTTGTAAGCGGGGTACTTTTGAAGGAAGGTTTCGAATTCGGCGGACATTCGGGGGGTCTCCTGAAAATTATTCGTCATTACGAGTGGCGCCGAGGCGCGGCTCGCAATGACATCACGCCTTCACCGGGTTACTCAACTTCCCCAGTCCTTCGATCTCCACGTCCACCACGTCGCCGTTCTTCAACTCACCCACCCCGGCGGGCGTGCCGGTGAAGATCAGGTCGCCGGGTTCGAGAGTCATGACCGATGAGATGTAAGCGATGAGCGTGCCGACATTGAAGACCATATCCCGTGTGGATGCCATCTGGCGCATCTGCCCGTTGACGCGGCAGGTGACGACCGCATCGGACGGGTCGAAGTCCGTGTCTATCCATGGACCGAAGGAGCAGAAGGTGTCGAAGCCTTTGGCGCGCGTCCATTGACCGTCGGTCTGCTGCAGGTCGCGGGCGGTGACGTCGTTGCCGATGGTGTAGCCGAAAATATATTCTTTCGCATTCTCGGCGGTCACATCCTTCGCCCGTTTGCCGATTACCGCCACCAGTTCCGCTTCGTGCTCCACCTGCTTCGACTGCGGCGGCAGGACAATGTGCTCTCCCGTGGCGATGATCGAAGAAGGCGGCTTCAAAAAGATGAGCGGCACTTTGGGCACTTCGTTGCCCAGTTCCTTCGCGTGTTCCACATAATTGCGCCCCACACATACGATCTTGCCCGGCGCGCACGGCGCAAGCAGTTTTAATTCCTTCAGCGGAGTCCGCGCTTCGCGGCGGCGGTATTCGCCAAAGATGTTTCCCTGAATCTCGCCGACCTTGTCCTCCAATATCCAGCCGTAGGTGGGATTGTTTTCACTGTTTTGATAACGGATGATACGCATGGCGATTCCTCTTTGACAGCGGACGATGGACGACGGACCATGGTCAATCGTCTGTCGTCCATCGTCCTTTTACTTCCCTCTATATTCCACAATATTCAGCCGGTCCACATCCAACATCATCTCGCTGACGGATTTGCCCAACAGCGGGTGAACCAGGTCCGGTGCAATGTCGTTCAACGGCACAAGCACAAACGCCCGTTGATGCAGGCGCGGATGCGGAATCACCAGCTGCGGCGAATTGATAATGACATTGTCGTAGAACAGGATGTCCATATCAATCGCGCGCGGACCGTTCTCGAAACTCGGCTCGCGCCCCAGCACCACTTCGAGCCGTTTCAAATGACCGAGCAGGGCTTCCGGCTCGAGGTAGGTCTCCGTCATCACCACCTGATTGAGGAACGGCGGCTGGTCGGCGTAGCCCCAGGGCGGCGTTTCATAAACGGGCGACTTCCTCTTCACTTCCATTTGCGGCGTGAGGTTCGAAACCGCGTTCTTCAAATTCGAGAGGCGGTTCCCCAAATTGCTTCCGAGCGCGAGATAGACAATGTGATCCATGATTGCTCCTAGGGAGCGTGTTCGTCGTAATGCTCCACAACATCGGCGGCGAGCCAGTCCTCGATGGTCGGATTCTCGAACGCATGGTCGGGCAGTCCGCGCACGAGGTCGAGCACCTCCAAACGCTTTTGTTCAAAAAGCGCCCGCAAATCCGCTTCGCTCGCCCCCCGATATTTTGCCACGATTTCCGCATTATAGGCATCCGTATCTGCGGGTCCCTTGTATACAAACGAAGGGTCGTTCAACGCGCCCTTCACCGCCGTCATGCCTTCGTCCCACCAGGCGGCAACATGCGCCAGCAGGTCGCCAAACCGCGCTGCGCCCTGCTTCTTCAAAAACTCCTCCTTCTTATCGGAGGCGTCGAACTTCGCCGCATACGTCCCCCATTCATGTTCGAGCGTATCCAGCGTCAGGAACTTGCTCAACGTAACAAGATGCTCGCGCGCGTGATGGATGAAAATGCCGTTGATGCGCCCGCGGATGCGTTTATCGTCGAACGCCGCCTCGTTCATGGACCTCAGGTCTGCCGCGGCTTTCTGACGGCTTTTCTCGAAGTGAGCGAGAAATTCGGCTTCGTCCCAATCCTTGTACTTCGCCACGGCTTCGGCGTTGAACGCATCATAATCATATTTCTTCTTTTCGAATTCACGGTTTTCGGCAATCGCCAGAATGGCAGGCATCACATCCTCCCACCAGGCAAGGATGTGCGCCAGCATGTCGCGGAAACGGTCATAGCCCTGCGCGCGCACGCGCCGCATTCCTTCCAATTCCGGCAGGCGGTTGAACCGCTCGATGTACGTCGCCCATTCGATGTCTAAAAAATCCAGGGTGCGTTGTTTGTAGTTCATTGATAGTCTCCGTTTTGTTTTACCACGAAGGGTCACAAAGGTACACAAAGGTTTTTCCTTCGTGACCCTTTGTGTACCTTTGTGGTTAAGAATTGTTTTCAAATAATTCCACAACTTCCGCATCCCCCAACGCCTTGAGCAAGTCCGCTGTTTTGAGGATGACCGCCGTATCGCGCAACCCCGACCCGATGGATACCTCCTCCTCCCTCAAAACGCCCGCTTCGATCAACACCCGCGCCTGCCGCGCCAGCCCAAACGGACCCACCGTCCCGGTCTTGTATCCCGTCACTGCCAGTACTTCCTCCTCCGTCGCCATTGTGATGCGCGAGCGTCCGAGAATCTTTCGCAGGAGTTTCCACGAGATCTGTCCCGGTCCCGCAGCCAAAACAAGCGCAAACTCGTCCTCCGTCAGGCGAAAGAGGAGCGTCCGCACGACCTGCGAGGGGCGCTGACCCCGGTCGCGGGCGGCTTTTTCGAGCGAGTCCACCGGCGTCTCATGCCGAAAGACGCGGTGGGGGATATTCAATTTCTCCAGCGCAAGGCTGACGGGAGGGATTTCCATTGCTTCGATTTTAACAGGCACTCGCCCTTAACGGGAAGTAGTGAACAAGCCTACAGGCCCGTCCACTACTTCGTCTTATCCTTATATTCGCACAACTTCCTGATGGGGCATTTCGGGCAGAGCGGCTTTCTGGCATTGCAAATCTCGCGCCCCAGCCGAATCAAATTCAAATGCGCGGCGTAATAGGTTTCGGGCGGGAAGACCGCTTCGAGATACGGGTGCGCCTGCTCGACGGTCATCTTTTCCGGGCGCAAGCCGATGCGCCCGGTAACCCGATAAACATGAGTATCCACCGGGAAGGCGGGCTTGCCCAGTGAAAAACACAACACAATGGCGGCGGTCTTCGGTCCCACGCCGTTGAATTTTGTCAGCCAGTTTCTCGCTTCCTCCACGGACATATCCGCCAGAAAGGACAGGTCGAGCGAGCCGCGTTCCTTTGTGATTTCACGCAGGACTTGTTGAATGCGCGGACCCTTTTGATTGGCGAGTCCTGCCGGTTTGATCGCGGCAATCACATCCTTTTCCTTCGCGTCGCGCACGGATTCCCAGGTTGGGAATTTCGCGCGCAGGGCGTCGAAGGCTCGGTCTCGGTTTATGTCGTTGGTGTTCTGCGAAAGGATGGTGGAGACCAGTTCGTCAATGGCGGGCAGGGGATTGCGCCAGACGGGTTCGCCGAAAGCCTCTAAAAGTTTTTCATGAATTTCGACCGCGCGAGTTTGTAATTTTTTCATAATTTTATGGAGTCAGGGAGCCTGCTCCCGAAATACGCCAGCAAGCGGGCTGAGTCCAAACGCCTGCTCCCAAAATGCGCCAGCAAGCGGACTGAGTCCAAATTTATAACATGAACACAGGTTTGGATCTGCCGGTCACAAGACCCGCATAGTTTCGGATTTCTTTTTCGGGACCGAACTTTGCCAGCGATTTTAATTGCTTTTCATTCAGCGCGCCCAATTGACGGAGAATCTCGAGCGCCACAGCCGGGCGGACGCGCGCATGGGTTTCGAGGGCGTCGTTAATCGTGGCTTTGTCCCCGTCGGCGACTTTGAACGCGATGCCCACGCCGCGCTCGCCGATGACGCCGGGCATGATGCCGACGGCTTGAAAACCTTCCGCGCCGCGTTTGGTGAGGATTTTGCCCTCGCAGGCTTTCATCAACTCGGTATCGAACTCGCCCCAGTTGCTGACCATCTCCGGGTGGGCGGTCATGGCGGCGGTGATCTTTTTGCAGGCGGCAGCGCGCGCTGCATTCAGGGCGTGCGGGTCGCACAAGCGCGCCACACCCAGTGCGGCGTTGAAGAGCGGCATGGCAAAGTTGGGCGCGGAACAGCCGTCCATGCCGAGTTCGATCTTTTCCGCATCCATGCCGCACATTTCGGCAAGCGTTTTCAGGATGTCCTTCTGGATTGGATGATCGAAATCGAGATAGGTCTCCAGCGGGAGTCCGCGCATTCTGGCAAACGCCAGCATGGACGTGTGCTTGCCGGAACAGTTGTTGAAATTGGCGGTGGGATGGATGTCGTTCCTGATGACCTCGCGCAGTTTCTTCGAGTCGCCGGGCAGGTGGGGCCCGCACTGGAGATGGGTTTCTTGAATTCCAACCTTTGTCTGCAAGGCATGCACGGCGTCGAGGTGCATTTGCGCAGTTTCGTGCGAGGCGCAGGAGAGGGCGAGTTCCGCCTGGGTGTAGCGGTAGTGTTCCACGCCGCCCTGTTCCACAAAGGGAAGCGCCTGGAAAGGCTTGGCGGAGGAGCGCAAAAAGGCGACCGTGTGAGGGTCGCCGTGGGAGTGCAGCAGGGTCCCGTTTGAATCAACGATGGCAATGGAGCCGAAGTGCGTGGATTCGACGGTGGACCCGCGAATCAATTCGAAAAGCGGTTGGGGCATTGTCATTTAGTCTTCGTCCGCCATGCTGGCGATGTGATACTGGCGCGCGTTGTAGTGGAGCAGTCCGTAGCGCAGGCGCTGGGCAAACTGTTTCTGCCGCGCGGCGGGCGCCTTGAACCAGGTAAGCAGCGATGCGACCATTTTTTCCACGGCGGCGGGGTTTGGTTTCTTGGTGGTGATCTTTTCCAGTTTGTCGTGGACGTGCTTGAGGAAATCGTACTGGGTT
>QMIW01000055.1 GCA_024434165.1 Chloroflexota bacterium
CCTCTCAGGTCCCCTACCCGTCGTCGCCTTGGTGAGCCGTTACCTCACCAACTAGCTGATGGGACGCAGGTCCCTCCCAAAGCGCATTGCTGCTTTAGTTATCGCTTTCTAAACCCGATAACCACATGCGGTATTAGCAGATCTTTCGATCTGTTATCCCACACTTTGGGGCAGGTCACCCACGCGTTACTCACCCGTTCGCCACTAGGATACTCTCGTATTGCTACAAAAGCACCTCGTTCGACTTGCATGTATTAGGCACGCCGCCAGCGTTCATCCTGAGCCAGGATCAAACTCTCCGCAAAAAATCACTCTTGCGAGTGTAAAAGTTACGGATTGACTGGTTCGCAAAATTGTTGCTTCCTATCACTCTTCAGTTGTTAAGGTGCTTGCCATTTTTTGAGCGGGCGGTATTTTACCCACTCAGCAACCGTCTGTCAAGGAATTACGCAGACTAAAATACCGATGCTTTTCCTTTCTGCATCGGCGCATCAGACTGCAAAACTTCTGCTTTGTGTCTCTGATGGGAGACGGTTACTCAGTTGTGAACGATCTGTCTGGGAGACGAAATCTTATGTTGTACTGGCGACTTGGAATTATACGTATTTGTAATGTTTTGTCAATGGTTGCAAGACATTCAAACCTTAAAAAATCGGGGGGATTCCTCGAACGCCGCCGCATGAGACTCGATTACTCGAACCGCTTCCCCCACCCCATCCTCGCCTCTTATTCTTTGACCTGTAACCTGCGCACGCTCAAGAACGGCTTTCGACTCCGCCCCGGCTATGGCTCTGACCATGCCCTCCACCGACAGCTTTCTCAAAGGAACTGGCTTCGGTCCAACCCCAATGGCGTGGACTCTCCTTCCCCAAAATGGCTGGTCGGCGGTGAACGGCACCACCACCTGCGGAATCCCCGCCCGCAGCCCGGCGGATGTTGTCCCTGCGCCGCCGTGATGGACGAGCATTTTACATCTTGGCAGCAGCCAATCGTGCGGAGCAGATTCGAGATAAAGCAAATCGTCTGTCGGTTGGCGCATCATGCCGCCCCACCCCGAAAGGACAATTCCACGATGAGTTGTCCGTTTCAATGCCTCGCGGATCATTTGATCTATATGCTCTGCCTTGCGATTGACCATGCTGCCAAAGGAAACACAAACTGGCGGTTCACCTTTTGCCAGGAATGAAGATAAGTCAACGGGCGGTTGATAACTCAACTCATCTAAAAAGAAATATCCCGTCACGTGGACATGCTCGTTCCAGCCGCTTGGGCGTGGCAAAATGCTTGGGCTATAGGCAAACAGCAACGGGGTCCGAAGGCGAAGCGGGTTTTCATCAAACGGAAAATAAAGCCCCCTTGGGTAGTCAATCTCCGGGTGTGCGCGCCGCGCAGGTCCATATCCCATATTGCCGCCATGCCAAAATATCTGTGTTGCAAGCCAATGGGAAAAATAACTGAGCGGACCTGGCGGAAGGTTCGGCGCAGAGACGTTTGGAAACGCACGCGTGGGCGCGAACATCGGAAAGGTTTGAATGGAGACATCTGGAATGTTATGCTCACGCGCCCATGAATGTCCCCCGACAGTGAAAAGGAAGGAATGAACGATGAGGTCTGCGCCCTGGCAGGCGGGAAACGCCACACGTGAGACCTGCGGCGCGATGGAAAAAATGTATTTCCAGATCGCGGCAATCACACGGATGGGATTCGTACCCGCATTGTTGATCAGCCTGCTGATTTCTTCGGGGTCGCCCGCCAATGGGACAGAGGTTATGCCGTGTGAAGTTATGAATTCGTCGAACTTATGCGGCGCGGCAAGTTTGACGACGTGTCCTTTCTTTTTCAAGCCAAGCGCCAACGCAAGAAAAGGCTGAACATCGCCGCGCGAGCCGTAGGTGAGAATCGTGATGTTCATTTTAGGACGATGGACCATAGACGATGGACCATAGACGATGGACGATTGTCAATGGTCCATTGTCTTTAATTCATTTCCTGCCTGCCTGCTAATGCTCTTAGCAAGGTATTTTGATCGGCATATTCCAGATCACCGCCAACGGGTAAACCGCGCGCGAGGCGGGTGACTTTGACGCCCATCGGCTCGAGTTGTCCACGTAGATAGAGCGCCGTCGCGTCGCCTTCCATGCTGGGATTGGTGGCGATGATGACCTCCCCCACTCCCCCACGCGCCACACGCTCGACAAGTTGCTTGATCTTCAGATCGTCGGGACCGACACCCTCGATGGGAGACAACACTCCCTGCAAGACGTGATATTTGCCTTGAAAGCCGCCCGTCCGTTCGAGGGCAAGGACATCCAACGCTTCTTCGACGACGCAGATGAGGGATGAATCACGCTTTTGGGATTCGCAGATTTCACAGCGCTCGCGTCCCGCGTCGGTGATGTTAAAACATTCCGAGCAGAACGCGGTGTTGGCTTTGAGATTCGCCAGCGCCGTGGACAAATCCTGCGCGAGATCTTCAGGTGCGCGAAGCAGATAGAACGCCAAGCGCGAAGCGGACTTTGGTCCGATGCCTGGCAGGCGTTCGAGGGCGGTGACTAAATTTTGGATAGACTCTGGCAGAAGCATGATTTACCTGTTTGAAGGTTGGAAAGTTGAAAGGTCGAAGGTTAAACATTCAAACCTTTCAACCTGTAAACCTTCGAACCTAAAACGGCAACCCACCCGCCAGCGGACCCATCAACTTTTGCTGGAGGTCGCGGGATTGATCGAGCGCCATGTTGACGGCAGACAGGACCATGTCTTGCAGCATTTCGGCGTCTGCGTCTTTGAGGAAATCGGGGGAGATTTCGACGGATTTGCATTTCTGGTCGCCCGTCATGACGACTTTGACCGCGCCTCCGCCCGCCGTTGCGGTGACGGTTTCTTCGGCAAGTTTCGCCTGCGCTTCTTCCATTTGCTTTTGCAGTTTTTGAATCTGCTGCAACATCCCCGCTTGCCCACCCATGGCGGGTCCACGATTAAATCCTTTTGCCATAATTAAACCTCATTATTCGATATTCGTTGTTCGATATTCGATAGTCGAGTATCAAATATCGTGTTTTTCTACTCATCCATATCCACAATCTCCCCACCGTGTTGAATCGCAGCGGCAACCATGTCGTCCTGGGTGATGCGCGCAGGGAGTTTTTCGGGTATTTATTTACCGCCTGTCAAAGCACTCAACTCCTTACGAATGCGCTCCAAAACTTTTTCATTGACCTGCCCAAACGTCTTGACGACAATGGATTTGGAAATGGCGTAAATTTTATCCACGCGCACTTTGCCAGGATGGTTGAGCGTTCCTTTCGCAAGGTTGTAGGCATTGTTGGAAATCACAATCACAGGTCGGCGTTTTTGAGACGATAAATCAGTGAATGGAATCGGCACAAGCAAAATATCCCCTTGATTAGGCATTGTTCCAGTCCTCGTCGTCGAGCGGGTTATCCCAAAATGCCAGGCTGCTTTCAGAGGCAAAAAGCAAATCTGCAAACGTTTCGCCTGCTTCCAGAACAAAGACGGTTACATGCGAGCCAGCAGGAAAAGGCACGTTCAATTCGACCCGCCCGTTGGCGTTCACTTCAACATCATATTTTAAGGCGGTGGTTGGCGCTACCATAAATTACTCCTTGCTTTTTTCAATTATAGCATGGCGATTTTGCGAACTTACTCATCCATATCCACGATCTCCCCACCGTGTTGAATCGCAGCGGCGACCATGCCGTCTTGCGAAACATGCGAAGGGAGTTTGCCTTTGGCGTTGGTTACAACGCAGCGCACGGATACATCCACGTGGAAGTGGTCTTTGATGAGGCGCTGGATGGTTTCGATCTGGTCGGGTTTGTTGAGTTTTTCCACGAGTACGTCGCTTGCCATGCCGAGGATGAGGGTCTTGCCTTGCACGTCAATCATCTTGACCGAGTTCATCAACGCGCCGAGATTTGCCTGCGCTTTGGGAAGGGCATTGATGAGCGGCTTCCATGCTTTGACGATGTCGTTGGAGTTGATGGCTGGTGATTCGACAACGGGCTGAGGCGCTTCCCCCTTCGGGGACGATGCGCTCTTAACCTCAGGCTTGGATTCGGCTGCGGGAGCGGATACAGGCTTCGGCTTGGGTTGAGGCGCCTCCCCTTTCATCCCCCCCAAATCAAGATTTTGGGGGGACAGAGGGGGGGTATAGTCAATCACTTCCGCGAGGGCGAGTTCCAGACTCAACGATGGCTGCCAGCCGCCGCGCAAATCCACTGCGGCATTGTTGAAGATTTTCATCATCCGCAAAACATCAGTGGATGTGAACGCTTTGGCGTGCGATTCCATTTGAGTTTTGACTTCGCGCGTGGCTTCGACCTGCTCGGCGTTGCCCATTTGAATGAGCATGAGCCCGCGCAGATATTCGACAAGTTGACGCGCCAGCGAACGCGGATCGGCGCCCGAGTCGAGGGCGTGATGGATGGTTTCGAGCCCGCGCGCGGGTTGATGGTCGAGGATGGAAGCGATGACATCGAGAACGGTTTGGCTGGTTGCCGTGCCGAGAACTTGCTGCGCAAGAGCAAGTGTGATGCGCGCGCCAGTGGAAGCGAGTTGATCGAGCAGCGATTGCGCGTCGCGCATGCCGCCCGCCGATTGACGGGCAATCAGTGTGAGCGCTTCGTCATCCGCTTGGATGTTTTCGGAGGCTGCGATTTGTTTCAGGTTGGAAACAATTTCGTCAATGGGCACACGGCGGAACTCGTGACGCTGACAGCGGGATAAAACGGTCGCAGGGATTTTATGAATTTCCGTCGTCGCCAAAACGAAGATGGCATGTGGGGGCGGCTCTTCGAGTGTTTTGAGCAGGGCATTGAACGCCGCCGTCGAAAGCATGTGGACTTCGTCAACAATGTAGATTTTATATTTGCCCTGCGTGGGAGCGAAGTTGATCTTGTCCCGCAGATCGCGCACATCGTCCACGGATGTGTTCGAAGCCGCGTCAATTTCGATCAGGTCGAGGAAGCGGTTTTCATTGACCGCTTTGCAGTGTTCGCATTCGTTGCATGGACGCTTTGCAGGGTCGTCGCTGAGACAGTTGACCGCCTTCGCAAGCAAACGCGCGACAGTGGTCTTGCCCGTTCCGCGAGGTCCCGCAAAGAGGTAGGCGTGACCGACTCTGTCTGCCTTGATGGAGTTGGTCAAGGTTTGGATGACGTGGTCTTGTCCGATCACGGTATCCCATTGTTTGGGGCGGTACTTGCGGTAGAGAGCTTGGGTCATGGCTGGGTTTCAGGTCAAAGGTTGAAGGTTACAGGTCAAAGGTCGGGCGATACTTGATAATCGAAATTCGAATATCCAGTATCGAGTATCTTTTTACGGCACACGATACACCGCGCGCAAATTTCCCTGTGAATCAAAAAGCCTCGCATTCTCGCCCGAACTCCAGACGGCTTCGCCGATGCCCCAATATAAATCAATGACGGTGTCGGTCCCAGAGTTGGTATGGACTTGCACCGCTCCATTCGGATAGAGCGTGAGTTTGGGGAAGGTGAAAGTGTTGCCGTCTTCGTCCTTAAGTTGCCAGGAAGTCAAATCCAACTCGCCTTCGCCTTCGAACTTGACGACAACGATCTCGGAGTCCAACGTCCCTGCGCCGACGACGCTGCTGATCTTCACGGGGATATCGGTCTGCAAGTCGGTGCCTGGGGCGGAATCGGTGCTGTTGGAGGGAGCCGCCTGCTGAATCACGGCGGGCTGACTGACGGCACGGTAGTTGCGGTCGTACCAGAACAGGATTCCGCCCGTCACGCTCGCCGAGACGAAGACATTCAACAGCAGGTATTGGATGAGTTTACGGCGATCCATTATCGGCTCTGCCATTCCTTTTCCAGCCGTTTTATCACATCCAACAAAAGGGAAGTGCGAATATAAAGACTGGAATTCGTTTGTACATTTCTCAAAATTTCCAAAACTTCATTCGGTGAAAGACGTCCTTGGCGAACCGAACGGATCAGCAAGCCCAAAGTTCCATGAACTTTATAACCAAATTCTTCTGCAACAAGTCTCGCTGCGGAGTCGTCCGTCAAGAATAAAGCGTCAGGGTAATTTGCCATTACCGCCAGGGACTGTATTTCGCCAGGATCAAGGGAGAATATTTTTGCAAATGCTATCAGTCTTGAATCAATAACGGGCGCGTCTATTCTTTCAATCGGTAGTAAAGCGTGGATGACCTTGGGTTGATAACGAACTATCTCATCCCAAACAACGGGAGGGATGCACAAAACCTCAAAATCGCTCAAAACATCTAATGCGTCAAGTTCTGCCAGGTGTATGAGCGGACCAGCATCCAAAACTGCCTTACTCATCCCCATTCAATCCCCACTCGACGTCTTCTTCGATAAACCGTTCGAGGATTTGCGCCTGATGTGTCTCCATGTAGCGGCGTAAGGCTTCCACAATCAAGCTGTTCATGTCAATGGACCAGCCTTCCCGCACATATTCTTCCGCCATTTTCGCCAATTGAGGCGGCAACTTTACGGTGGTAGAAAATTCAGCCATACATACCTCTAAAATGGATTATACCCGCGATTTATTTCGACATTGAGATTGCCACCCAGTCCTTCATTTGACGGGTTTCGCCTCGTTTCAACCCCCTGGCTTGACCAGCCTCTACGACGCTTTCCGCCTGGTGATCGAGAATCCCGCTCAGGATGATCTCTCCATTGGGTTCGATCAAATCTGCCAGCCCCGCCTCGAAGAGACGGATAAGCACGGGCGCGAGGATGTTCGCCACCACCAGCGGCGCGGACTTGAACGCAAACTGCCCCGCCAGCACCTCCGCCACCGAGCCTTGACCGAGGATCAATTCATCCCCGATTCCGTTGAGGTCTGCATTCTCGCGCGAGTTCCTGACAGACTCAATGTCAATATCCACTCCAAGGACTTTTTCAGCGCCAAGTTTGAGCGCTGCAATGGAGAGGATTCCTGAACCGCAGCCAACGTCAATGACGGACGATGGACGATGGACGATGGACGATTTTCCATCGTCCGTGGTCAATGGTCTATTGTCGAACGATCTTTCCATCAACTCCAAACACAACTGCGTCGTCGGATGCGTCCCCGTGCCGAACGCCATGCCAGGGTCAATTTTGATGGGGATTCGCTTCGGGTCGGGGTTTTCCAGCCAGGCAGGGAGAATCAGGAGCCGCTCGCCGATGAGAATCGGCTTGTAATGCTGCTTCCAGGCTTCCATCCAGTTTTGATCCGCGAGCTGCCTGTAAGCGGGAACAGGCACGGGCTGAATCATCCCCAAATAGTGAAGCGACTCCTCGATCTTCTGCCGCGTCTCTTCGAGTTGATCGTTCACCTCCAAATACGCGCGGACGGTGATGGGACCCGTCGCCGTGCCTTCGTCTTCTTCATCATTGAATTTGACGCCCTGCTCGGTCATCACGCCGTTGGGGGCGAAGCGGGCAAGTACATCCGCAACGGACTCGGCAAGTTCGCCATCAACGGTCAGGGAAATTTCAAGCCAGTTCATTTTTATCTCCAAATGAATGTTTGTCATAACATCTTATTTGACGATAGACCATAGACCATGGGCGATGGAAAGTTCGACTACCGTCTACCGTCCATCGTCCATCGTCCATCGTCTGTCGTCTGTCGCCCGAGTGCCGCCCAGCGGATCAAATCCTTCTCTGCAAAAAGCATTTTGGGCAGGTCGTCTGGGTGAAAGTATTTCATTTCGGAAATCTCATGAGAGGGTCTGAATTCGCCGCCCGTTATTTTACACAGATACACCACCGTGAGGTGATGATCCTCCCGCGCGCTGATCACTTTCAATAATTTCATGATCTCGATTTGCATCCCCGTCTCTTCGTGGAATTCGCGCAGGATCGCATCCGCAGGCTGTTCGTGATATTCGAGGCTCCCTGCAGGGATGCCCCACTCGAATTTGCGGTATGTGTGCCTGAAAAGAAGCACCCGCCCCTGCTCGTCGAAAATCAACGCCGCCACCGCCGCGCGGAATCGAGAACGGACCATTTTCGCCGCCAGGACATGCACCCACATCGGCAGGAGGCGCCAGAGGCGCAGGAGAGGTTTGATCATGATGGAGGCATTATAAAGGACGATGGACCGTGGACGACGGACCATGGACAAACAACCTCCATAGTCAATAGTCTATCGTCCATCGTCCAAAACAAAAACGAGCGGACTTATCATCCGCTCGTCCTATCGTCAATCGTCTGTCGTCTATGGTCGGCGCTACCCGCCAAGCGCCTCATTCAACCAATCCAAGAATCCCTTCTCCTGCGGCTTGACCGTCGTGCCGAGGCTGGCAGCCAGTTTCTCGAACAGTTCGCGCTGTTCCTTCGTCAACTTGGTGGGAATCGCCACATTGACGATGACCAGTTGGTTGCCGCGTTCTTTTCTGCGCAGGTAAGGCACGCCCTTGCCGTGCAGCGTGAAGACCTTGCCAGGCTGAGTTCCAGCGGGAATTTTCAACTTCGCATCGCCATCGAGAGTCGGGACGTCAATCTCCGCGCCGAGGACCGCCTGCGCCACATTGATGTCGAGATTCAGGAGGATGTCGTTCTCGCGGCGTTTGAAGAACTGATGCGGCTGCACATCCAGCACCAGATACAGACTGCCCTGCGGACCGCCATACTCGCCAGGCGCGCCCTCCCCCGCCAGGCGGATTTGCGTGCCATTGTCCACGCCTGCGGGAATGGAAACTTTCTTCCTGACCTTCTTGCGTTCCAAACCGCTGCCGCGGCAGGTTTTACACGGCGATGAAATCGTCTCGCCGCGCCCGTTACAGGTGGGGCATGTCGCACTCTGCACCATTTGACCCAAAAAGGTCTGGCGCACCTGCCGCACTTCGCCCTGCCCGTTACAAGTAGAGCATCTCACAGGCGACGTGCCAGGCTCGGCTCCGTTACCGTTACAGCGTGAGCAGGTTTCCTCGCGCGAAAATTCGATTTCCTTTTCAACGCCGAAGACCGCCTCCTCAAAGGTAAGCGAAACCTGCATTTGCAGATCCCGCCCGCGGCGCGGAGAGCGGCGCGAACGTCTTCCCGTGGAAAAGCCAAACCCGCTGAACAAATCCTCGAAGATGTCGTTGAAGTCCACGGTGTAATCGTGGAAGCCGCCGCTGCCCATGCCGCCCAGCCCCGCCTTGCCGAAGCGGTCATAGCGCGCGCGTTTCTCCGCATCCGAAAGCACGCCGTACGCCTCGTTGATTTCCTTGAACTTCTCCTCGGCGTCTGGCTCTTTGTTCACGTCGGGGTGATACTGGCGCGCGAGTTTACGAAACGCGGCTTTGATCTCATCGTCGCTCGCGTTCCGTCCAACACCCAGAATATCGTAATAGTCTTGGTTTGACATGCGTTTCCGCGTTAACAAGTTGGAAGGTTCAAACGTTTAAACTTTCAAACCTTCCAACCTGCGAACTTACTCCTTCACTTCTCCATCCACCACATCGGGGTTTTCGCTGGATGAAGAGCCCGCCTCGCCCCCGCCCGCAGCCTGCCCCTGCTCATAGACGGATGCGCCAATCTTTTGGATTGCCTGACCCAACGCCTCTGTGGCGGCTCGAATCTTTTCCACATCCTCGCCCTGCGCCGCAGACCTGACCTCCGAGACCTTGGTCTCGATCTCGCTTCGCACCTCCGCAGGGACTTTATCGCCGAAGTCGCGCAATGCCTTTTCCGCCGCGTAGGCGGTGTTATCCGCGTTGTTGCGGGCTTCGATGAGTTCCTTGCGCTTGCGGTCTTCATCGGCGTGAGCCTCGGCGTCCTTGCGCATCTTTTCGATTTCCGCCTCGCTCAAGCCAGAGGAAGCCGTGATGGTGATGTGCTGGGAACGTCCCGTTGCCTTGTCCTTCGCGCTGACTTTCAAAATGCCGTTCGCATCCACATCGAACGTGACTTCGATCTGCGGAACGCCGCGCGGCGCGGGCGGAATACCGTCGAGGATGAATTTGCCCAGCGACTTGTTGTCCGCCGCCATCGGGCGCTCGCCCTGCAAGACGTGAATTTCGACTTGTGTCTGGTTATCCGCCGCGGTGGAGAAGACCTGCGTGCGGCGGGTCGGGATGGTGGTGTTGCGTTCGATTTGCGGCGTGGCGACGCCGCCGAGCGTTTCGATAGCCAGTGTCAGCGGAGTCACGTCGAGCAGGAGAATGTCTTTTACCTCCCCGCCGAGCACGCCCGCTTGAATCGCCGCGCCAATGGCAACGACTTCATCGGGGTTCACGCCCTTGTGCGGGTCCTTGCCGAAGAACGCGCGCACACGGTCCTGGATGGCGGGCATGCGGGTCATGCCGCCGACCAGCACCACTTCGTGGATGTCGCCCGCATTCAAACCAGCATCCGCCAGCGCCTGCTTGACGGGCGCAATTGTGCGGTCAACCAGGTCGGCGGTGATTTGCTCCAGCTTGGCGCGGGTGAGGGTCATCACCAGATGTTTGGGACCGCTCGCATCCGCCGTGAGATACGGCAGGTTGATCTCAGTCTGCATCACGGTCGAGAGTTCGATCTTTGCTTTTTCAGCGGCTTCCTTCAAACGCTGCAACGCCTGGCGGTCGTTGTGCAGGTCAATACCGTTGTCCTTCTTGAACTCCTCGATCAGATAATCCATGATGCGCAGGTCGAAATCGTCGCCGCCGAGGAAGGTGTCGCCGCTCGTGGAGCGCACCTGGAACACGCCGTCGCCCACATCCAGGATCGAGACGTCGAACGTGCCGCCGCCGAGGTCGTACACACAGATGACCTCGTTCTTCTTTTTATCCAAGCCGTATGCCAGTGAAGAAGCCGTCGGTTCGTTGATGATGCGCAACACTTCCAAGCCCGCAATCTTGCCCGCATCCTTGGTGGCGTTGCGCTGGGCATCGTTGAAATAAGCAGGCACGGTGATCACCGCCTGCATGATCGGCTCGCCGAGATACGCTTCCGCGTCCGCTTTGATCTTTGCCAAAATCATCGCCGAAATTTCAGGCGGGGAATAATCCTTGCCGTTCAAATGCACGCGCACGTCGCCGTTGGGCGCCGCCGATACGCCGTAAGGGACGCGCTTCTTCGTGCGTTCCACCTCGGGGTCGTCAGATTTGCGACCCATGAAGCGCTTTACCGAAAAAATCGTATTCTGCGGGTTCGTGATCGCCTGGTTGCGCGCCACACGCCCCACCAGGCGTTCGTTGTTTTTATTCACCGCCACCACAGAAGGCACAAGCCGCTCACCCTCTGCCGATGGAATCACGATCGGTTCGCCGCCCTGCATCACCGCCGCAACGGAGTTGGTCGTGCCCAGGTCAATGCCGATAATTTTTGCCATGAATACTCCTCAAAGTTTTATGTCATTGCGAGGGCGGCGTTCTTCCGCCCGAAGCAATCTCAAAGCGCTTGCAGATTGCTTCGTCGTCGCTCCGCTCCTCCTCGCAATGACATCATGATTTACTGTGCGACTCTCACCAATGCAGGTCGAATCACACGCTCACCGAGCACGTAGCCGTTTTGAACCACTTCGATCACGTGACCGCTCTGCACGCCGTCGGCGGGTTCATGTGAAATCGCCTCATGGAAGTTCGGGTCGAACGCCGCGCCTTTGGCTTCGATCTTCTTCACGCCTTCCATTTCCAAAATGTTCTGGAACTTGCGTACCACCAGCTCGATGCCGTCCGCCCACGCATCGTCGGCGGGACGGTTTTGCAGGGCGCGCTCCAAATCGTCCAGCACGGGCAGCACTTTCTTGAGGATGTCGCCCTTTGTCGAAGCCTTGAACGAATCGTTATCGCGCTCCACGCGCTTGCGGTAATTTTGGAACTCCGCCTGCGAGCGCAGCCAGTTATCCTTGAATTCGGATGCCTGCGCCTGCGCCTCTTCCAGTTGACGCTTCAACGCTTCGGACTCCGCCGAGACCTGTTCGGGCGTCTCAGGCGTTCCCTCCGCTGCGGCTTGCGCCTCGTTGATTTCGTCCTGCTTGTTTGCTTCTTCTACCATGTTTCTCACTCTCGGTTCAGTTATTAGAGATTAGATGATTAGAGATTGGAGGATTAGAGATCCACACAATCCTTACAAATTACCACTCTTCCTTCCACTCACTACTCACTATTCACTACTCACTATTCACTACTCACTACTCACTGCCCGCTACTCACTACTCACTATCCTCTACCCACCGCCCTCCAGATTATCGCTCACCAAATCGCTCAACAATCCCGCGACAAAACGAACGGTGGGGATGGTCTTGGCGTACGCCATGCGCATGGGACCCAGCACGCCAAGCGCGCCCGTTGCCATACCAGGGACGCCGTAGCGTGCGATGACCATCGAACACTGACGCAGGTCGTCGTATTCGCCTTCGCCGCCGATGAGCACCTGCAGCGCACCCACGTTGCTGTTGCTTGTGGTGCGCGCGAGCAAATCCTGCAAGGTGGCGGGTTCCTCGAAGATTTTCAACGCCCTGCGCGCCTCGTCCGATTCGGAGAATTCGGGTTCGGCGAGAACGTTGGTCAAACCGTCGGTGTAGATTTCACCCGAAGGCTTGTTTTCGATGCGGCGCATATCCTGTGCGATGAGCAGGAGGATATCCTGGTCGAGCGGGTCGGGGCGGGCTGCCAGCGAGGAAATGGCTTGGGTTGTCAGACCAGCCAAAAGTCCGTTAAGACGCGCAGCGGTCTGGCTCAGCCGCTCCTGGGGAACAGGTTCCGCCAAAGTCAAAATCTGCTGCGATACTTCCCCGCCGATCATCACCAATACCATCAGGATCTGCCGTCCTTGAGTCGAGATCAACTCGACGTGCTTGAACCTGGTCGTTTCCACGTGCGGCGCGGCGACGACGGAAACGCCCTGCGATTGCGCCGCAAGGATGGACGCCGCGAGGGTCATCCACTGGTCGAGCTCGGGGCGGGATTGATAAAACTGGTGCGAGATGGTGTGCTGGACGGTTTCAGGCAGCTCGGCGCTTTGCATCATCTCGCTGACGAAGTAGCGGTAGCCTTCTTCGGTGGGAACGCGCCCCGCCGAGGTGTGCGGCTGGCGCAGGTAGCCCATTTCGGTGAGCGCCGCCATCTCGTTGCGGATGGTGGCAGACGACAGATTAATGTGGTAATGCTCCGCCAGACGCTTCGAGCCAACGGGCTGGGCGGAGTCAATGTAATCACGGATGATTAACATCAGGAGGGTTTTCTGTCGTTCGGTAAGATGGTTCATACTGCAAATTTAGCACTCTCATAACGAGAGTGCTACCAAGAGCGGAATAATGATAACAGTGGGAAAAGGGGAAGTCAATAAGAAGAGTGTAAGAAACCTTTCCAGGAACAAAGAAATACAGCTTTTTCATGGTTTTGCGACACGCCGCGGGTCTGTGTATTTCCTTGACAAATCCAAAACTTTATTTATAATAATTCTAAATTTATAATAATTCTAAATAAGAGCAAAAATGTCCAATCTAACCACACTCACTTCTGCCCTGCGCCAGGCGGGGATGCGCATCACGCCGCAGCGGGTTGCCATTTGCGAACTGCTGGCGGCGAGCGGCGAGCATCCCACCGCGGCGATGATCTACGAGGAACTCAAGCCGCGCTTCGCCTCGCTCAGCCTTGCGACGGTGTACAACACGCTCGATGCGCTGGTCGGTTTGGGGGTGGTAAATGCGCTGGGTCACGCAGGCGACGACAAGGTCCATTACGATGCGGATACCGAGCCGCACGTCAACCTGGCGTGCATCTCCTGTTCGCGCATCGTTGACATCCCCAGCGAACACGTCACCCACCTGGATTCGGAAATCACCGCCGCTTCGGGCTACAAACTGCTCGGCGCGCGTGTGCTGTATTACGGGCTTTGCCCCGATTGTCAGAAAAAGCAGAAAAAGGCAACGAGGAAATGATGAATTCAACGAACCCGGCTCTACCCAAGAAGGAAACACGCTGTACCGAGATTTTGTCCGACACCCTGCGCGGATATGCAGGCATTCAGGAGGTTGATTACGATTACACGGAGGGCAGGCTGAAAGCCGTTTACGACCCGCGCCTGATCAGCAACGAACGCGCATTGGAGGTCGTCAACCATGCGGGACGCGAAGCCTCGATGCGCGTGGCGCAGTGCGCCGCGAAGCGCGAGCGCGGCGAAGAAGCCTGCGCCGAATGCGCGGGCGAACTCGCGGCGCAGCTTGCCCGTCAGTATGAGGCTGCCGCGACCCTGCCAACGGCGACGTTCCGCAAGAACACGCTCGAAGTGAGGCTGAACGCTGCCCGCCTGGCAACCAGCGAAAACGTCGAGGTGGAGGCGGCGTTTTTGAAACCCGCCAAAGCGGAGAAGAAACCCGTCCAAATCCCCGTTGAAAGAATCGAAGTCGCATTCACGGTCCTCAATGCCATGACGGCGCTGACCGCTTTCATCGGCGCGGGGCTGGGATGGAATCCCGCGCTCATCTTCGGTTTGTATTTCGTTTCGTACGTCATGGGCGGATGGTTCGGCTTGATGGCAAGCATCGAAGCGTTGAAGGAAAAGACGCTCAACGTGGATCTGCTGATGATCCTCGCGGCTCTCGGCGCAGCGGCGATTGGTCAGCCTGCCGAGGGCGCGACGCTCCTCTTTCTGTTCTCGCTTTCAAACACCCTGCAAACATACGCGATGGACCGCAGCCGCAAAGCCATCGAAAAACTTCTGGACTTGCGCCCCAAACAGGCTGCAGTGCGGCGCGGCTCGCGTTTGATTTCACTTCCCATCGAGCAGTTGACGCTGGGCGATGTCGTCCTCGTCCGTCCGGGCGAGCGCTTCCCCATTGACGGCGAAGTCATCTCCGGCGCGTCGGATGTGAACCAGGCGACCATCACGGGCGAGTCCATGCCGGTGCATAAACAGGTAAACGATCTGGTGTTTGCCGGCACGGTCAACGGGACTGGCTCGCTCGAAATCCGCGTGACGCGCCTCGCCAAAGATACCACGCTGGCGCGCATTGTGAAGATGGTGGAAGAAGCGCAGTCTACGAAAGCCAACACTCAGCAAATGCTCGATACGTTTGAACAACGGTACGCCGTCTTCGTGCTGGCGGCGGCGGTCCTGCTCATCTTCGTGCCGTGGCTGGCGCTTGGTCACGACTTCCAGCCCACGTTCTATAGAGCGATGACCTGGCTGGTGGTGGCTTCGCCGTGCGCGCTGGTCATCTCCACGCCTGCGAGCATCCTCTCCGCAATTGCGAACGGCGCGCGCAACGGCGTGCTGTTCAAAGGCGGCGTGCATCTCGAAAAGACCGCCACGCTCAAAGTACTGGCGTTCGACAAGACCGGCACCCTCACCAGCGGCAAGCCCGCGCTGACGGGCATCCATTCGTTTGGCGGCATGAAAGAGGATGAGATTCTGCGCCTCGCCGCCGCATTGGAATCGCGTTCCGAACATCCGCTGGCGAAGGCGATTGTGCAGGCGGCTCATTCCCAGACCTTGAGCCTGCCCCCGTCCATGGAGTTTCGCGCCATTCCCGGGCAGGGTGTGGAGGGCATGGTCGAGTCTCATCACTTGTGGATCGGCAACGAGCGCATGTTCATCGAGCGGGACGTGGAAATCCCCGCGGAGATTTTGAGCAGGGCGAACGAACTGCAAAGCGAAGGTCAGACCGCCATGTTTGTGTACGAGGTGAAATCGCAGCAATTCCTCGGTCTGCTCAGCGTGGCGGATACGCTCCGCGAAGACGCGGTGGAAATGATTCAAGCGTTGAAGGCAGCCGGCATCGAACACGTGGTCATGCTGACGGGCGACAACGCCAAAGTTGCGGCAAAGATCGCCGAGCGCGCCGGCGTGGACGAATTCCACGCCGACCTGCTGCCGCAGGATAAAGTTACGGTGTTGAAATCGCTTCAGAAGAAATACGGTCCCGTAGCGATGGTGGGCGACGGCGTGAACGACGCTCCTTCGCTTGCCACCGCCGACATCGGCATCGCCATGGGCGGCGCAGGCACGGATGTTGCCATCGAGACGGCGGATGTCGTGCTGATGTCCGACGATTTGCGGAAAATCCCCTTCTCCATCGGGCTGGCGCGTCAGGCGCGCAAAGTTGTCTGGCAGAACCTGACCTTCTCGCTGAGTGTCATTGTGTTGTTGGTGGCGGGCGCGTTCGGCGCGGAGTTGGCGCTTCCGCTGGGGGTGGTCGGTCATGAAGGCAGCACGGTACTGGTGGTGTTGAACGGGTTGAGACTGCTGGGATACAAGTAGCGCGGGACGCACCGCGATAATTCTAACGTGCATGACAATGCTCGCGCCGCCGCCCCTGGCGGTGATTTCCAAGGGAATCTTGCGCCGGGGACGGCGCAAGGAGCAATTTAGGATTTTCTCCTATTTGTACGGTAGAGAACGTGATAATAAAAAAGCGAGCGCCAGAAAAATCTCTGGCGCTCGCTTTTTGTGCGGATGGTTAAGGCGTTGGCGGGGCAGGACGCCACACGGGGTGGAAATCCTGCGCCGAGTCCGTGGTGAGGCGCACCCTGTCGCCGCCGGATACGGTCATGAAGAAGACGTCAAAATTCCCAGCCTCGCCGACGCCTTCGTAAGCAAGATAGAATCCATCGGGCGAGTATTCCACATTCCGAATCAGGGCAATATTCAACTGCACGCGCAAGCCCTGTTCGTTGGAGCGGTCGGTGGCAGAGGTGCTCATGAGATAGGGATTGCAATATCGCGTGGCGCAGCTTTGGCTGAAAAGGATGATGTCGCCTTTGGGCGACCAGACGGGGGCAAAGTCGTTGTAGGCAACGCCGCTGCGGATGATCTGCTTCGCATCGGTCCCGTCGGCGTTCATCATCCAAATCTGATATACGCCAAGCCGGCGGACGACGTAAACGATCTGGGAACTGTCTGGCGACCAGGCTGGCATACGGGATTCGACGCGCTGGGCGCCGCTGGTGATCTGTTTGACGGTGGTGAAATCTTCCGTGCTGACGGTGAAGATTTCCATCTGCCCGGTGCGCATGGATGTGAAAGCAATGAATTTTCCATCAGGCGACCAGGCGGGGTCAAAACTGCCGCCCGGCGCGGCATCGAGCGCGGTCAAGCCGGTGCCGTCTGCGTTGATGATGTAAAGGCTGGTGTTGTAGTAGATTTCGTCGTTGCCCCGGCAGGGGGAGATGAAGACCAGTTGCTGCCCGTCCGGTGAAAAGGAGGGCTGGCAGGCGCCGGTGGGAATGTTCGTCACTTGGAAGGCGTTCTCGCCGCTGGTATCCGCCAGGAAAATTTGGGGCGTTCCTGTGCGGCTGGAAGCAAAGGCGATCTGTCCCGTCCCGCCGCCGATGATCACAGGCGGCAGCGTGGCGGCGGCAGGAGTATCTGCAACCGTCGTGCCGGGGAGGAGGGTATTCGTCGGCGCGGAGGTAAACGTGGCAGTCGGCTTCCTGGTAGGCGTGGAGCTCGGTTCGGCGGTTGCCGTGGGTTCGGGCGTTTGAGTCGGCGGCGGAGTGGGCGTCGGTGTTGACGTGCTGGTATGAGTCGGCACGATGAAGGGGATCATGGCGCGCACGTTTGCAGGCAGAATGCCCGGAGCGAGAAAAGGCACAGACGCCAACAGGAGCAGGATCAAAACGATGAGGAAGCGAATCGTCGCCATGCGCTGTTTGCGCTCGCGTTCCTTCTGCCTTTTGAGCGGCGAGACAAACGGCTGTTCCTCGTGCGGCGAGGGCGGAGGCGGCATCAATCCCTTGGGCTTGGACTTCGACGGGATTGCCTTGGAATCCACAACCGTATCGTGAATTTCCTTGGGCGCCACCGCCTCCGGCGGCGGAGGCGCTATGGTGTACGTGCCGGGGATTTGCTGGGTCTTCGATTTGGAAGCCAGCAAAGCCTTCTTGAATTCCTCCGCAGTCTGGAAGCGGTCAATGGGATCCACCGCCATGGCTTTTTCGATGGCGGCTGCCATGCGGCGGGAAACCTTCGTATTGCGTTTTCGCAGGGGGGTCAGCTGCGCGTTATCCATCGCGCGCGCAAGACCGTCTTCAGGGATTACGCCGGTCAGGGCGGCGTAAAGCGTCGCGCCGAGCGAATAGATGTCGGTGCGCGGATCGGTGCGGGCGGTGCCATATTGCTCCGGCGGGGAATAGCCGGGCGTCATGGCGCGCGCGCCGGTGGTGGTTGCCTGGCTCGCGCTCTGATACACCTTTGCCAGACCGAAATCCACCAAAAAGATGTGACCGTCCGGCGTAATCTTCACATTGCCGGGCTTGATGTCGCGGTGAAGGATGGGCGGCTTGCGGGTGTGCAGGTAGCCCAGCGCATCGCAGATGGAGGCGCCAATATGAATGGCTTCATCTTCGGAGAGCATGCCCAGCCGCTCCATGCGGTAGCGCAAATCCTCGCCCTCGATAAAATCCATGACGAGGTACTGTCCCTGGTCGCCCATCACGAAATGGTCGGAAACGCGCGGCAGGTTCGGGTGCCTGAGGTTGGCGAGAATCACCGCTTCGAGGCGGAACTGGCGCGCATATTCATCCGTCGTGAAGAGGTTTTCTTTAAGGGCGACGGAAACCCCCAGGTTTTCATCTATGGCGCGGTACACAGACCCCATCCCGCCCTGACCAAGGATGTCCACAATACGATAACGGTTATGAATGAGAGTATCTTTTTCCAGCGTCATTGAAAAACCTAAGCCCTACCCAACGTTAGACTTGACTCGCCCTTCCAATGCAGGGAGGTTGCAGTTGGGATAAATTTTCATCCCTGGGGTTTGGAAGCGGCTTGGATAGTTTTTATGGTGCTTTGGATGATACGGCATTATATCAGATTGAACCTTCCGTCGAACCAGATGCGCTTAATTTGAAATGTTGAAAGACCCACGGTGCGCCGCCCGTCAACCACCAACCCACCAGCGAGTACCGCAGGAAGCGCAGGATATAAGACAACAGGTCCTCGCCGCGCGGGAAGACTGCGCCAAGACCCATCCAGAGGATGAGTACACCGACAAGCCCGATCACATATCGGAGAGCGCGCTTCCCAACCGGACCCGAAGCCTGGTACCCGCCCATCGAGTTGATCCACGCCAGACCAACGCCCAGCCCAAAAAACGTCCCGGCTGAGGTGAAAGTTCCCTCCAGTTCCACCGGGTCGGGACTCTCAGGTCCGGCAAGAAGCGCATTCTCCACCCATTGGGCGGGCGGCTCGAATCCGCTCCGCAGTGAAACGGCGCCCATCCCCATCAACACGAAAACCATCGAACCGAGGAAGGCAAGCCACACCTGCTGACCGAAAGACTTCCGCGCGAGCCATGCCGCAACCGGGTTCCAAAAGCGGTTGAACGCCCACAGAAGCGCCGCGCCGATCAGCCACCCGGCGAGGACATCATGCGGAAAATGCGCGCCGAGGAAGATGCGTGAGAAACCGATCATGAAAATCAAGACGCCGCACACGACCCATACCCATGTTTTCCTGACGTACAGGGCAATCACGCCCCATACGCTCATGGCGTGCTGGGCATGACCTGAAGGAATCCCGAACGACGTTTCGAGCCACAGCCCGCGCACGTGCGAACTCACCCAATACGGGCGCGGGCCGGCGAAGATCAACTTGCCAACGATGTTGAGCATGTTGCTGGTTGTGAGAATCAGCGCAATCCGCAAACCGAGCGCCACATCCACACTCCAATAGATCAGGGGCAGAATGATGAAGAAAAAATCCTCGGTGCCAAACTGGCTGAAGAATCGCATGGGGGCAATCAGCCAATCGCCAAGCGACTGAAGCGCGATTACAAAGGCAATTCCGCCGTCGAGCAAGGTCTGCATATAGTCCTCCAGTAGGGTTTTTTTCGCCGTGCAATTGACGAACTCGCGCCCCCCATTGTACACTCAATAAATGGAAAAAACACCGCGCTGGTGGGACCTTCCTTCCGCCATTTTGCTGTTTGCCGCCACCCTGTTCTCGGCGTGGCGTTTGCAATCCACCGGCTGGACGGAAGGGCTGGGGCACGTCCGCAACGTGGCGGTCTTGGGGCTGCTGCTGGGGCTGGCGCTCGGACAAAGCCGGTTCCAGCGGCGCGGCGTGACCCTGCTTTCCATCGGGTACATGCTGGTCTTTTTCATCTGGCAGTGGCTGGGGTTTATCGAATTCGCCGAAGAGCAAACCTACCTGGGAGACCGGTTGTTGATTCTGTCCGGCAGGCTCGCCACCGACCTGGGCGAGTTCCTTGCCGGGCGGGCTGTCGAAGACCAACTGCTGGTGCTTGTGTTGTTGTGTATTCCGTATTGGTTCGCAAGCCTGTACAGCGGCTATCAATTGACGCGCCACGCCAATTACCTGGCGTCCATCCTGCCGGGCGCCATTTTGATGCTGGTCGTTTCCATCTATCACTACACCACAAAAGACTACACATGGATGTTCGGCGTGTATTTGTTCCTTGCCCTGCTGCTGCTGGGCAGGCAAAAATACCTGCTGGACAGGAAAAAATGGCTGAGGGAACGGGTGCAGGTTTCGAGCGAAAGCAGCCTCGACCTCAACAACATCAGCATCGTCGTTGCAGCGGCGATGGTCCTGCTGGCGTGGGGAATCCCTTACACGTTTGCATCGCAAGCCGGGGCGAAGGAAGCCTGGCAGGACATCACCGGCGGCTGGTTTTCGGGAGAACGGTTCGAAAACCTGTTTGAGTCGGTCAACAAGGAAAAGAAGCCCCAGCCCAGGAATTTCCAAACCGAACTGGCGCTTGGGAACCAGACTTCCCAAAGCGAACTGGTGGTGTTCCTGGTGTACGTGCCGGAGGCCGCGCTTGAATATCCGCGCCTGTACTGGCGCGGACAAATCTACGACCGTTATGAAGGCAGCCGCTGGCTTACCACCGGCGAGGACGAGGCACGGCACGATTCCGCACTGGGCGACCTGGAGATTCCCGACACCGACAACCGCCGGCGGGTGAGCTTCACCTACGACGTTTACACCGAAGGACAGACCATCCTGTACTCGGCGGCTCAGCCGGTCTGGATGAACCACGATGCGATCATCCTCCATTCCAAACTTGCGGAAGACGATGAGACGATGGATGTGATGGCGCTGCGTGCATCCCCCAGACTGGAAGCCGGCGACCTCTACCGGGTAAGCGCAATGCTTGCCAACCCCACCATCCCAGAATTGCGGGCAGCCGGCGGGAATTACCCGGACTGGGTGAAGGAACGATACCTGCAGCTGCCGGAAGATTTCTCGCCTCGCATCCGGGACCTTGCGCAGAAAATCACCGCCGATTCTGCCACCCCCTACGACAAGGCAGCCGCCATCACCGAGCACCTGCGGAATGAAATCAACTACGCGCCCGGCATCTCCATCCCGCCCGATGCGGCCGACCCGCTGGAATATTTTCTCTTCGAACGCAAGCAGGGGTTCTGCAATTACTACGCCACCGCCGAAGTGCTGATGCTGCGCGCGGTCGGCATTCCGGCGCGGCTGGCGGTGGGATACGCCCAGGGCGAGCCGAACATTCAAAACAGCATCTACACCGTGCGCGAACGCGACCTGCACGCCTGGCCCGAAGTGTACTTCCCCGGCTACGGCTGGATCGAATTCGAACCGACGGTGAACCAGGAGCCGCTCAACCGTCCGTTGGAACGCGAGGAGCAGCCCGTTGCCGTTCCGATGCCCAACAACCCGGTGCGTCAACTCCCGCTGGGAGAAGACGAACTCCCCACGCCGGAACCGGAGAGAGAGGAACGCGCAATCGCGGTATCGCCCGCGTTGATGCGCTGGCTGGGCGCGCTGGCTGGAATCGCCGTGTTTGCGCTGGCGCTGGTCTTTGCAAAACGACGGCTCGCGCCCGATACGCCCGTGGCGGCGATCATAAAGAACGCCATGGACCGCAGCGGATTCACCCCCCCGCGCTGGCTCGATTCCTGGCTCTTGATTGGCAGCCTGCCGCCCATCGAGCGTTATTTTCAAAGCGTCAATCTCTCCCTGCTATGGATGGGACGCCCTCAGCCGGTTCACAGCACCGCCGTCGAACGCGCGCGGATACTGCAAAAACTGGTTCCCGCCGCCGCGCCGTCGGTGGAGATACTCCTGCGGGAACATCACGCCGCCCTGTTCGGTCCGCATGGAGGCGATGCCGCCGCCGCCCGCCGTGCCGCGCGGGACATCCTCTACAACACCTTGTCATTACGACTAAAAACCTTCATCTTGGGATACAATTAGGCTCACATGCTGAACCTGCTGTTGGTATCCCAATATGAATTCTGAAAACACCCGTCCCAGAACCGTGCATGACCAGCTGCTCGCATTAAGTGCCCTTGCGGGGAAAGTCAGCGCCGATCTGGAAACCCACAAGATCAAACTCCCCAAAGGCATCGCAGACGATCTGCATCACCTGAGAACCACGCTGGAACAGGTGAGCGGCAAGATCGAAGTCTTTCAACGCGAGCACAGCAACATGCTTGCGCTTGCCGAGATCGGACAGGTGATCAACTCCTCGCTCGAACTGGATGAAGTGCTGCGCATCGTCATGGACAACATCGTCCGCCTCACGAAAGCGGAGCGCGGCTTTTTGATGCTGCGCGACGAAAACGGACAGATGATCACCCGCACGGCGCGCAACTGGGAGATGGAATCCATCAACTCGTCCGAGAAGAACGTCAGCCGCACTGTCGTCCAGCGGGTGATTGATACGGGAGAATCCGTCGTCACCACCAACGCGCAGGAAGACCAGCGCTTCCTCGGTCAGGAAAGCATCGTCGCTTTCAACCTGCGTTCCATTCTGTGCGTGCCGCTCAAGGTCAAAAACGAACTCATCGGCGTCATCTACGCCGACAACCGCATCCGCGCGGGTATCTTTGCCGAAACCGAAAAAGACCTGCTGGAGGCGTTCGCCAACCAGGCGGCTGTCGCCATTGACAATGCGCGCCTGTTCTCCTCGCTCAAACAGACCCTCGAAGAAGTGACCGCGCTCAAGAACCTGATGGATAACGTCTTCGCCTCCATCGCCAGCGGAGTCATCACCGCAGACGTGCAGAACCGCATCACGCTCGCCAACCGCGCGGCGGAAAACATCCTTGGCGCAACCCAGCAGGATATCATCGGTCGCCGCCTGAACGAGGCGCTTGCCTCGGTTTCCAGCGAGCTTGAGTCTCACCTGACGGAGATCCGCAAGACCGACAAGCCCATCGTGGAATTGGAACTCAGCCACACCCTGCCCCGACGCGGACCGGTGAGCTGGCGTTTCAACCTCTCCCCGCTGAAGGATGCGAGCCAGAAAACCCAGGGCGTGGCAATCGTCCTGGACGACCTGACCGAACGCAAAAAACTGGAAGCGCAGAGACGGCTCTTCGAGCGCATGGTCTCGCCCGCCGTCATCGAACAACTCGACCCGAACAGTTTGCAGCTTGGCGGCAAACGCACCGAGATCACCACCCTGTTTGCAGACATCCGCGGCTTCACCACCTACAGCGAAAGCATGCCGCCGGAAAAACTGGTGAGCATCCTCAACCTGTATCTCGCGGCGATGGCGGAAGCCGTGCTGGCGCAGGAAGGCACGATTGACAAATTCATGGGCGACGCCATCATGGCATGGTTCAATGCCCCCGTGCCCCAGCCGGACCACACCCTGCGCGCCGTGAAGACCGCGCTCGCCATCCGCGAATCGGTGGAGAAGTTATACAGGGAACTGCCGCCCGATTCGCATCTCGCCTTCGGGGTTGGGATTCACACCGGCGAAGCCGTGCTCGGCTTGATCGGCACCGAGAAACGCCTCGAATACACCGCCATCAGCGACTCGGTCAACACCGCCAAGCGCATCCAGGAAAATTCCGCGCGCAACCAGATCCTCATCAGCCGCGACGCCTTCGAGCGCGTGCAAAAACACGTGGACGCCAAGCCGCACGCCAACATGAACATGAAAGGCAAAACCCAGCCCATCGAGGTGTTCGAGGTGGTGGGATTGAAGTAATCGTTGGGGGATGTGAAATGAGGGATGGGGAATGGAGGATGGGGAATAGGAAAAAGTGAATAGGAGAATATGAAGGCTTTCGGAGCAAGGGCTTCGGGAGCCTTTTGTGTTTAAATTTGCCCAACTCCCTGAACAAATCTCACCAAACTCTCCAGCCCCCGTTCGATGGGTTCGACATCCACAAATTCATTCACAGTATGCGCGCCGCCGCCGGTTGTGACTCCCAGCACCACCGCCGGAATCTTTTTACTGAGCGGGATGTTCGCATCCGTCGAGCCGGAGGTCGGGACGGGCTCCATGCCGCACTCGCGCACCGATTTCATCGCCAGCCCCACAAACTCATGATCGAGAGGCACTTCCCCAGCCGGGCGTTCGCCGATCACCTCGGCTTGAAGCTTCACACCCTCGCGCCGCCAGCCGATCAACGTCTCCTCCACCTGGCGCGCCAGTTTCGCCAGCGTCAGCGGGTCTTCGGAACGCAAGTCCAATTCGCACTTTGCCTCCGCCGCCAGCACATTGACGCCTGTCCCCCCTTGAATGGTGCCGACGTTCATGGTCGTGCGCGGCTGGCGCGGCAGCAGGATGGACGTGATTTGAGTCACCAGCGCCGCCAGTTCATGCACCGCCGAAGGCTGGCCGTAATCCGACCAGGAATGTCCGCCGCGCGTCTTTACCGTGACGCGGTAACGCTTCACCCCGATTCCGCGGTGATATACATGCCCAAGCGCGAGTCCCTCCAGCACGAGGTACCCCACCACATCGCTTCCGAAGCGCTCCACCACGCTGCGCATCCCGCGCAGGTCGCCCAATCCCTCCTCACCCACATTTGCCGCGAACCAGATATCGCGCCCGATTTCGATCTTCCGCTCGCGCAGCGCCCACAGGATTCCGAACAACGCCGCGACGCCGATGGAATTATCGCCGATGCCCGGACCGTAGACGCGCCCCGCTTCCTTCTTAATCTGCAAGTTGATCCCCGGCGGGAACACCGTATCCAGGTGAGCGGATACGACCAACGCCCTGGCATTTTTCTGTTTCCCCGCCAGCCGCGCATAGACGTTGCCCAGCGAATCCATGGAAACGTCCTTGAGTCTCTCGCCGATGAATCGGTCGCGCACAAACTCTGCGCGCGGACCCTCCGCGAACGTCGGCGCGGCAATCTGCTGGATTTGAATGGCAAGGTCGAGAAGCTGTTGGGTGTCGGTCATGGTATGCTGGAAAAATCGTCAATCAATAAATCGTAAATCGTTAGACTTCCCTTGCCATTTCCTTCAACGCCTGGAGCCGCGCCTCGGCAAGCCCCAGCAGGACGTCCAACGGGTAGAACGGTCCACTGCCCTCCACTTTGAGCGAAGCCGAGACATTGCCGTACAGCGCCGCCAGGAGCGGGTCGTTCGTCCGCTGGAAACCGGCGAGGAAGCCGCCGCAAAACGCATCGCCTGCGCCGGTGGGGTCGGCGAGCCGCGCCGGGTAGGCGGGAATCTCGTAGCGGTGTCTGCCCATTGCATCATACACCAACTGACCGAGCGCCCCGCGTTTGACGATGATGATCTCCACGCCGTATTCGCTGACCTGCTGCGCCATCTCCCACAGGTCGTTGGTCTCGCCCCAGAAGAGGGCGCGCAGTTCCTCCTCCGACGGGTGAAAGGCGGTCACTCCCTGCAAGACGACCCGCAGAGTCCGCCAGAGGGTGGGCTTCATGTATCCGGGAGCGGGGTCCAGGCTCACAGTCTGGTTTGAGCCGCCCTTGAAGAGGTTGACCATCTGGCTCTGGCTGGTAAAGTCGAAGGGGCAGAGATGCACGTGGCGGATATCCCGCAGTTCCTTTGGCACATCCAACGTGGCGGGAGAATCCGGGTCGGGCGTTTGGGGGTCTTTGTGAGTTTCATCGGGCGGGCGGTAGCCGAGCAGGGACTTGGGGAAGGTCATTTGGCGGCGCGCAAAATGCGAAACCGCATTGGATGCGCTGCGTTCGCTCATTCCGTTGTACGCGATGAAACTCCGCAGGTCGAGATGTTCCTCTTGAAGCGTGCGGATGCCGCGAATATCGAAGCCGCGCGCCTCGAGCGACTCAAGCCATTCGCGCGGATATTCCTTATCCACCCGTGCGATCAGCGCCGCGCTGGAATCCCACACTGCCAGCCCGCCTGCGGCATACAGCAGGTTTCCGCCGGGCGCATCCAGAATCGGATTGCCCACCGGCGGCAGGAGATATTCACGGGTGAGTCTCCCGGCGATGGCGAAGAGCGGCGTCATTGCTGCAAGTATAAATGAAATGGACGGTACGCCGTGCTCCGCCTGCCGTTGTCTGCGGTCTCCTTCACTTTCTCATCCATGCCGGTTTTTGCGCCGCAGCCTTTTTGTAGATCGGGCAGTCCTTCGTGTGTGCGCCCGGCAGGTAGCCGGTGGACATGAGAAATTCGTTCACGATCTCGCCGCCGGTGAAGACGAAGGTTTTCCTGAACAACTTCGTCCAATCGTCCTTCGAGCGCGGGTGATGCACGTCCAGCCAGTTCTTGAACGAACCGTACTCCTTTTTCAATTCAAGGATTCTCTGTGCGTTGACGATTGCCGCGTTGACCTTCAACCGGTTGCGAATGATGCCTGCATCGGCAAGCAGGCGCGCGCGGTCCTTTTCGGTGTATTTCGCCACCTTTTCGATTCTGAATCCGTGATATGCCTTGCGGAAGTTCTCCGCCCGCTTCAGGATCAAAATCCAGGAAAGTCCCGCCTGGTTGATCTCCAGCACCAGCCGCTCGAACAGTTCGTCGTCGCTTTCGAGCGGAAAGCCGTACTGGGTGTCGTGATAATTTTTGTTATACGTGTCTTCGGGGTGGGAGTTGACATAATCGCAGTAGGTCATGCCGCTATTTTACTATCCCCTTCGGTGTTCGAGGCGGCTATCGTAGATCGAAGAGCGTGCACGCAAAACATGTCAGGTAATTTGCTCCCTGCGCCGTACCACTTCGTACCTAACCCGAGTTGCTGCCTTGGTTTCAAGAGGCTTCCCTCACCCCAAACAAGGTTATATCTTCTGGGATGACTTCCCCCTCTCCCGATGGGAGAGGGCAG
>QMIW01000056.1 GCA_024434165.1 Chloroflexota bacterium
TGAACATATTGCGCACGAAATGACTGTGCCACGCCAGTTCGGTCACGATGCGAACAGGCAGGCGGTAGTTTTCATCTGCGCCTGCGTACACATCCTGAACGAAGACGTCGCGTCCCTGTAAAAAGCCCAGCATGCGGTCGTACAAAACTTCGAATTTTTCCGCCGCAAATGGACGGTTGTACACGCCCCACCAGATGTTATTCTCCGAATCGGCATGACGCACGACGAATTTATCGTTGGCGCTGCGGGCGGTGTGCTTGCCGGTAAACGCCACGAACGCGCCGCCTGCCACAATCGCGCCTTCGTTTCGGAAGACCGCCTCCTCGACCAACGCCTCGGTGGGAAGATTCCAGTACGCGAGCCGCAGATTGCCGACGCCCTGGTTGGAGAGGTTGTAGTCCGCTTTGCGCGTCTGCGCAACGGCTTCGGCGGGGGTTTTGATATTGAGTAAATTATTCATAGGTTCCTCGTGGTCAGAGACTGGATAATTAGAGATTAGATAACAATTCACTATTCACTATTTACAATTCACTATTCACTATTCACTATTTACAATTCTCTATTCTCTACTCTCTATCCTCCACTCTCCTACAACCAATCCCTCACCATCTTCTTGTCGCCAATGTAAATCTCGTTGGGCGAAGAGGCGTCGAGCGCCCACTTGATGCGGGCAATACCCTCGGTCACGTCTTTGACGCTGCCGGCAAACGAAATGCGGATGTGCCCCTCCATGCCGAACTCCCTGCCGGGCACAGTCACCACCAGCGCCTTCTTGAGCAGAAACTTCGAGAGTTCCACGGAGTTATTTGTGAACGCGCGCAAATCGGGCAGGGCGTAGAACGTCCCCTGTGGCTCGATCAGGCGCGCGCCGTTGAAGGTTTTCATCTCCTGCAAAAGCACATCGCGGTTGTTCTGAATCTGCAAACGCAGCGCCTCCACCACAGACTGCAAACCGTTCAACGCGCCCTCGGCGGCGGCTTGCGCGATGGGCGAAACACAGGAGGTCGTCTGCGCAAGGACGTTTGTCATCACACGGACGAGCGCGCGCGGAGCGACCACCCACCCGATGCGGAAGCCGGTCATGCCGTACAACTTTGCCACGCCGTTCACCACGATGATGTTGGAGTTTTCCACATCTTTTTTCGTAAACGACCAGGCAGGCTGCGCCGCGACGCTGTCGAAGGTCAGTTTATGGTAGATGTCGTCGCAGATCACGAAGATGCCCTTGCGCTCACAAAAGTTCACGATCTTTTCGATCAATTCGGCGGGATAAATCGCACCGGACGGGTTGTTCGGGCTGTTGACGATGATCGCCCGGGTGGAGGAAGTGACCGCGCGCTCGATGTCCTCGAAACGAGGCGTGAACGTCCCATCCTCCGGCGTAACCACCACGGGAATCCCCATGCACATCCTGATCATCTCCGGGTAGGAGACCCAGTACGGCGCGGTGATGATGACTTCATCCTGCGGGTTTAATATCGAGTAGAAAATATTGAAAAGCGATTGCTTCGCCCCGTTGGTGACGATCACGTTCTCGGGCGCAACGAGGCGGTTGTAATTCTCCTCCGTGTAGCGGATGACCGCCTTCTTCATCGAAGGCAGTCCGTCCGGCGGGGTGTACTTGATCTCCCCGCTGGATAACTTCGCTCCCGAAGCGAGCATCGCCGCAATCGGCGTTTTATTCTTCGGTTCGCCAATTCCCAAATTGATCACCGCCTCGCCGCGCTCGCGCAGCAGGCGCGCCTCTTCGTTCAAGGCAAAGGTTGGGGATTCGGCAATTTCGCTTGCCAGTTTACTGAGTTTCATGATTCTCCTTGAAGGATAAAATAAAAAAATCTGGTCAGGGTTCGACCCATGACCAGATAAGCCTGCACACCCGCGTTGACGGCGGCGCTGACAATCAAATTGTCAGTCAAGGCGTTCATGCCGCCATTATACTATCAGAGGCAGGCTCTTTACGGCGACAAAGATAACACTTTCGTTGTAATGAAAGTAACCTGCAACTTTATTCGCAGGTGAATGCGCCGGCTGGAAGGCTGTTCGCCTGCTCCCAAATCTTCTGGTATTCCTGCAAATACAACGCGGCAATCCCGGCGTTATCCAAAACGACCACATTCTCCTCGTTCTCTTCGTCTGCGCTGGAGGAAAAATTCAGCGACCCGGTCACCACGATGCTGCTGTCAATGACGATGACCTTGTCGTGCAAAAAACTGGAGTTGCCATCCTGCCGCACCGGCAAACCGGCGCACCACAACGTCCGCAGTTCGGAACGCAAGCCGTTGCTGCCGAAGGTCTCGAACACGCCCTGCACATCCACGCCCGCCTGGGCGCGCGCAATCATCGCCTGCGCCAGCGGGTAATCGGTAAAACTGAACGCCAGAAAGCGAATGCTCGTCTGCGCGTCGTTGACCAGCGCGATCAAATTATCCACTGCGTCGTCTTCGGCGGAGAACAACACCTGAATCGGCGTGCCCTCCAAAATCGTCCACTGATTGTTCCTGGTGGATGGCGCGCGCGGACCCAATTGTCCATTCCACAATTCCTCCCATTCCCTTTCGTAAATGGCGGCGATCTCCGGCGAACGGAATACGATCACATTGTTGTTCTGTTTGTAAATCCCGTTGACGGTGATGTTGGTGGAGCCGGTCCATACGATTTGCCGGTCGAAGATCCAAAACTTGTTGTGCATCAGGGCGGATCGCCCCGCATCGTCCTTGACCTCGATGCCGCCAGCCATCAAGCGGGTGAACTGCCCCCGGTTCTCGTTGCCATCTATTTCCAATCCGTATTCGTCATCCGTCACCCAGCGCACGTCCACTCCGCGGGCTTTGGCGGCGATCAACGCATCCGCCACGCGCGGCAGGTTGAACTCGAACGAAGCGATGTGAATGCTCGCCTGCGCGCTGTTGATGAATTGGATCAGCCTTTCCTCGACCGAACCGGCAGGATTGTTGGGATCGTTAATGGTCAGCGGATCGGTGAAATATACTTCCCACCATTGGGTGACGGGTAAAGGCGCGGGAGTCTCGGTCGCCGGGACGATAAACGGCGGGGTCTCAGAGCCGGGCAGAATGATGGAAGGCGTTTCCGTAACGGGGACGATGATCGGCGGCGGGGTTTCCGAAGCAAAGAACGGGATTTGAGTCACCGGGGTGAGCGGTGTCTCCAAATCAAGCGGCGCACAGGAAGCCGCCAGGACGAAGAAGATGAAGCACGGCAGGGAAAGGAGTTTTCTCATCCTTTCCATTTTATTCCAAAGCCGCAAAATCCTGCGGATTCCCCAATGGGTAATTCGCCGCATCGGCGGCAATCCGCTTGACCAGACCGCCCAGGACCGTTCCGGTTCCCGCTTCGACGAAGGCGTTGATGCCCATGCCAGACATGAGCCGCACCGAATCCGTCCATTTGACCCTGGATTGCATTTGGGCTTTCAGGTCGGCGCGGGCTTCTTCGGCGGTTTTCATCAGCGCGGCGTGGACGTTGCCAACGACGGGGATGTTCAAGTCGTTCATCGTCACGGCATCCACCGCCCGATTCCATTCCTCCTGAATAGATGCCATCAACGGGGAGTGCGCGGCGATGCTCACTGCCAGCGGCAGGGCGCGTTTCGCCCCGGCGGTTTTTGCGCCCGCCATGGCGCGTTCCACTGCCGCCTTCGCCCCTGAGATGACCACCTGCCCCGGGCAGTTATCGTTGGCTACCTGCACCAGTTCATCCGGCACGCTGGCTTCGGCGCAGACTTTATCCAGCGTGGGGATATCCAAACCGAGGATGGCAGCCATGCCGCCCGGCGCCAGTTCGCCGGCGCGCTTCATCAGTTCGCCGCGTTTGCGGACGAGGCGCAAGCCGTCGGCGAAGGAAAAGGCGTCAGCGGCGCACAGAGCCGACAACTCGCCAAGAGAATGTCCCGCCAGCGCGGCAGGCTTGAGGTCCGGGTGGAGGCGGGTGAACGTCTGAAATGCGGCGATGGAATGAATGAACAGCGCAGGCTGGGTGTTGACCGTGTCGTTCAAGTCGGTTTCCGGTCCGTTCCACATCAGGCTCGAGATCGAAAACCCCAGGAGGGCGTCGGCTTCGTCGAAGACCTGTTTGGCGGCGGGGAATTGTTCAGCCAGTTCCTTCCCCATGCCGACGGTTTGCGAGCCCTGCCCCGGGAATAAAATTGCAGTGGTGTTGGAATTGAGTTTCATTCTGCCTCCGTGTAACATCCCTTAAAACACAAACGGGTCGTGAATGTCACGACCCGCCGCGCACCTGCGCATTATTCGCTGGGTTTCTTTTCTTTCTTGACCTGAACGACTTCGCGCCCTTTGAAGTAACCGCAGTTCGGGCAGACGACGTGCGGCAGGCGTTTGGTTCCGCAGTTGGAGCAAACGACGAGATTCGCGAGGGACAGGGCGTCCTGCGAGCGGCGGCGGTCGCGGCGTCCCTTGGAATGTTTGCGCTTTGGATGTGGGGTCATGAAACTTTCTCCTTTTACAGACATCAGACGGGTCCATTGGGGAACCCGTCTGGTTTGGTTTTGAACGAAGCGGGCTGATTATATATGCGGGCGGCGGCGGCGTCAAGGCGGATGGTGTAAAATTTTCCCATGGAAAATCGGACATTCCTCACCCGAAGTTTGATTAAGGCAGGGCATTTTGCTGTCTTGACTGCCTCTTTATTCCTGAACGCCTGCGCCCCCGCCGCGCCGCCTTCCACAGACCCTCCGCCGGCAAGCCCCCCGCAAATTACCGAGGTCGCAACCAGCGATTTTCCCTCTGCCATCTCGTTTTCTCTGACCGCCACCCCGGGTGGAAAAGTCTACGCGGCGCTGGGGGGACACGAAGGCATTCTTGTCGCCTCATCCACCGACGGCGGGAGGAGTTTCAGCGAGCCGGTCAATGCCAGCGGCGATGCGCCGGTTCACGTCCTGCCGGTGGAGCGTCCCGCGCTGGCATCGTTTGGCGAAGATACCGTCGCGGTGGCATGGCTGGAGCAGGCGGATGATTTCAGCGGGGCGAGTGTTTGGCTTGCCCTATCCACAGACGGCGGAATGACTTTTGACGCTCCGGTTCAGGCTGCGGCAGAACAAGGCGGGGAGGTCGTTATGGTACAGGTCCTGCTGGATGAAAGCGGCAGCCCCATGCTTGCCTGGTTGAACGACGGAACCCTGCGTTTTACCCGCTCAATTGATTCAGGCGCGGCATTCAGCGAGGCGCAGACCGTCGGCGCCGGGGCATGCGAGTGCTGCCAGCCCAGTTTGGCAATGAAAGATGGAACGTTGTTCATCGCCTATCGGGGACTTGAAAAACAGGCGGACGGAAACGATATTCGGGATATTCTGCTATCCGTTTCCAGCGACGGCGGAGGGACCTTCGCTCCCTTCACGCGCATCAGCGACGAGCACTGGTTCCTGAACGCCTGCCCGATTGCAGGTCCATCAATGGCATTGTTCGAAGACGAGATTTACGTCTCATGGATGGATGGTCGTCAGGCGGAGCCAAATCGAGCCTACAATGGCAGCATCTGGTTCTCCAGCTCGAAAGACGGCGGGAAGACGTTCAGCCCGAATATGCAAATCAACCCAAACCCGGATGCACATCAGACCCTGCCTTCGCTGGCAGTGGACTCCGATGGGCGTATTCATCTTGCCTGGGAACATCACGGCGCAGACGAACAAACGATTCAATATTCCATTTCAGAGGACAAGGGCGCAGCTTTTTCCACACCGCGCAAATTGATCGGCGGCTTTCCGCGCATGCCGCTGCTGCTGGCGCTGCCTACCGGGGAAATCCTCCTCGGCTGGCAGGATCAGACCGGAGTCCATGTTCGAACATGGACGGAGTAGGAAGGCAGCCGCCAAATCCCATAGTAAAATCAAGGCATGGAAATCCAGATTGCTGTTGCAAAAGTCAACAAATATGCGGTTTCCGAAAGCGGAGACACGCTCGAGGTAATCGAACGTCCCACCGGCGGGCTTTCCGTCGTGCTGGCAGACGGGCAGACCAGCGGGCGCGGCGCGAAAGCCGTCTCCATGCTGGTCGTGCGCAAAGTCATCGGCTTGATCGCGGAAGGCGTCCGCGACGGCGCGGCGGCGCGAGCCGCATCCGACGCCCTTTTTGCAGACAAGGCTGGCAAAGTGACCAGCACGCTGAACATCGCCTCGGTGGATCTGCACAGCGGGACCATCGTGCTGACCCGCAACAATCCCGCGCCGATGTACATTTGCCGCGGCGAAGAGATAGACGAACACACCGAGGAAAGCGTTCCGCTTGGAACTTCCCGCAACGTGCGCCCGATCATCACCGAACTGGGAATCGAAGCCGGCTTGACGGTGGTCATCTTCAGCGACGGAATCACTCACGCCGGCGAACGCCGCGGCGAACCCCTCGATGTGCGCCAGACCATCCGCTCCATACTGGAAGACCAGGACCCTTCGCCGCAGGAGATTGCCGATTCCCTCCTCCGCCAGGCGATTCGCCTCGACGAGAACCGCCCGGCGGACGACATCAGCGTCGTCGTGCTGAAAGTGGCAGCGCGCAGGGGCGATGATGTCCGCCGCATGAACGTGAGACTTCCCATCAATGCCTAGGCGCACCCTGCCGGACAAGCACCGCTGGCGTCACGTACAAGCGTCCATTCGCGATACCGCCATTCTCCTGCGCGAATTCCGCGCGCCCCTCCTTTGGTTTTCGTCCGCGATCATCGGGGGCGGGCTGCTCTATGATTTCATCGCCAGACTGGTCAACGAGCCGGTGGATAGTCTCGCCGAATCAATTTACATTGTGCTCATTGCCGCCTTCCTCCAGCCTCCCAACCGCGATTTTCCACACCACATCTCGTTACAACTGTTCCACTTCTTCATCCCGCTCATCGGCGTCATCGCGCTTGCGCAGGGTCTGGCGGATTTCGGAAGCCTGCTCTTCAACCGCAAATCCCGCAACAAGGAATGGGAAATGGCTGTCGCATCCACTTTGAAAAATCACATCATCCTCATCGGGCTGGGACATCTCGGCTACCGCGTCGCCCTGAAACTGCACGAGATGGGCGAGAACCTGGCGATCATCGAATTCAACACCAATGCCGATACGGTCAACGAGGCGCGCAACTGGGGCGTCCCGGTCATCCACGACGACGCCACCCGTCCGGCGGTGCTCGAAGCCGCCAACATCCAGAAGGCGCGCACCATCATCATGGCAAGCCAGAACGACGCCATGAATTTGCAGATCGCGCTCAAAGCGCGCAGCCTGAATCCGAAAATACAGGTGGTCATCCGCATCTTCGACGACGATTTCGCGCACGCCCTCCAGGAGCAGTTTGGCTTCATTGCCCTGAGCGCCACCGAAATGGCGGCGCCGGTTTTCGCCGCCGCCGCGGCAGGCGTGGATGTGACCAATCCCATCTCGGTGGAAGGTCAACTGCTGAGCCTTGCCCGCCTGACCGTCTCGAAGGATGCGCCCTTTTCCACCAGGACCATCGGCTTCGTCGAAGATACCTATCATTTGAACGTCGTCCTGCACCGGCGCAACAGTCACTCCGAGATGCACCCCACCGACAACACCCGGCTGCATCCCGGCGATGTCATCGCCATCCTGGGCGGACCGGAGCAGTTGAACCAAATCCTCCACGATAATGGACAATGACCCGGCGGATATTTTGATAGGTGTTGTCGGACCCTGCGGTTCGGGGAAATCCACGCTCATTCAGGGATTGGAAAAACACGGCTATCGCTGCCGCCACATCGCGCAGGAACATTCCTACGTCAAGACCATGTGGCGGGTCGTCACCAAACCGGATTTGCTCATCTTCCTGCAAGCCTCGTTTGAAAACTCAACCGCACGCCGCAATCTCGACTGGACGCGCGCCGATTACGAAGAGCAGCAAAGAAGACTCTCCCACGCCCGCGAACACGCGCACCTGGTCATTGACACGGACAATCTGAACGCAGAAGAAGTCCTCGCCCGCGCATTGGACCACCTGAAAGCGATTCTCCGCCCATAGCCGTTCCGCCTCCCTGCTGACCTTTCGCCTGCCCCGCCCCATCGAGCCGATTGCCCCTCCGAGCCTTACCCACAATTTCACCAACGGGAGTATAATAGCGCCCGCGTGGCGCACAAGCGCCACATTTTCGTGGATGGAGATGTTTATCGCATGATTCGCAATCTAATTGAACGCATCATTCTCATTGTGGTCGTCCTCGCCCTTGCGCTCTGGGTGGATTTCAGCAGAGAGATCGAAATCCAAAACCCCGTAACCGATGAGGTCCTTTTTGCCCGCAATGTGGAGCCGCGCCTCGGTCTCGACCTGCAGGGCGGTTTGCAGGTCCTGCTCGAAGCCGACCTTCCCGCCGACCAGCCCATTGACTCGGCGTCCATGGAAATCGCCCGCGACATCGTCCAACAACGCACCGACGCGCTCGGCGTAAACGAAAACGTCATCCAGGTTGCCGGTGAACGCCGTATCGTCGGCGAATTCCCCGGTCTGGAGGATACCGAATCGGTGCTGGAAACCATTCAGCAGACCGGCTTGCTCGAATTCGTGGATACGGGCGATTACAGCCCCGAACCCGGCACCATCCTTGTCACCGATTACAGCCCCAGTGGACTGCCCATCGAAGTGGAGGACGCCGACACCGCCGTCTATCACACCATTATGACCGGCGCCGACCTGGACACGGTTGGCGTTTCACAAGCCCCCCTCGGAACCTCGTACCAGATTGATTTTCAACTTAAATCGGAAGGGGCAAAAGTCTTCGGCGAACACACCACCGCAAACGTCGGAAAATTCCTGACGATCCTCCTCGACAAGCAGGTCATCTCATCGCCGGTCATCAGCGACCCGATCACAGGCGGGCAGGGCACCATCAGCGGCAATTTCACGCTGGAGGAGGCAAACGCCTTCGCCATCCAGCTCCGTTACGGCTCGCTGCCGATCCCGCTCAAGATCGTGGAGACGCGCATCATCGGTCCCACCCTCGGCGCAGACTCGCTCAACAAGAGCCTGATCGCCGGTCTGATCGGCATGAGCATCGTGGCGCTCTTCATGATCATCTATTACCGCATGCCCGGCATCGTGGCGGTCATTTCGATTTTGATCTACGCCGCCGTGGCGTTTGCCGTCTTCAAATGGTTCCACTTCACGCTGACGCTGGCTGGCGTGGCGGGTTTCATGCTCAGCACCGGCGCGGCGCTGGACGCCAATATTCTGATCTTCGAACGCATGAAGGAGGAACTGCGCAACGGGAAAAATCTCGCCCAGGCGGTGGACCAGGGCTGGACGCGCGCGTGGTCTTCCATCCGCGACTCGAACCTTGCCGCGATCATTACTTCATTGATTCTCTTCTGGTTCGGTTCGACGTTCGGCGCGACCATCGTGAAAGGCTTCTCCCTCACGCTTGCCCTCGGCGTCGTCATCTCGCTCTTTACCGCCATTTACGTCACGCGCACGCTCCTCGTCGTCTTCATCCGATCGTTCAAACCGCAGAATCTCGAACGGTGGTTCGGCATATAGCCCGGCGCGCCAAGGAAATTCGTCATGATTGATATTCTCAGCAAAAGATACTATTACTTCCTGTTTTCGCTTGTTGTGATCGTCCCCGGTCTCATCTTCCTCGCCATTGACGGACTCCCCCTGTCCATTGACTTCACCGGCGGGAGCCTGCTCGAGGTCCAGTTTGAGGCGGGGAAAAGCCTCACCACCGAGGAAATCGTCGCCTTGTACGAAGATGCGGGGATTGACGACGCCCAGGTCACCGCAACAGAGACCGGCTCGCTCGTCATCCGTTCTTCGTTCCTCACGAACGAAGTCCGAGACCAGGTGCTGACCGCCATGAACGGGCAGACCTCCTCCGAGGTGACGGTCATTCGCTTCGACAGCGTCGGACCCAGCATCGGGGCGCAGGTGGCTTCGCGCGCGGCGCTTGCCGTCGGCGTGGCGGCGCTGGGCGTCATCATCTACATTACGCTTGCGTTCCGTAAAGTGCAGAATGCGTTTCGATACGGCATTTGCGCCATCATTGCCATGGTGCATGATGTGGCGGTCGTGTTCAGCGTGGCTGGCATCGGCGCGCGCTTCTTCGACTGGCAGATGGACGCCCTCTTCCTCACCGCCCTGCTGACCGTGATCGGTTTCTCGGTGCAGGATAAAGTGGTGGTATTCGACCGCATCCGCGAGAACGCCAACCTGCTTCGCAAACTGGAATACGAAAAACTCGTCAATCACTCCATCGTGCAGACGCTCCAGCGCTCCATCAACACCCAGTTGATGACAGTGGAATTCCTCCTGCTGGCGCTGGCGCTGTTCGGCGGGGTCACGCTTCAGGAATTTGCGGTCATCCTGCTCGTCGGTCTGCTGAGCGGAACGTACTCCTCGATTTTCGTCGCGGCTCCCATTCTCGTGCTGTGGGAGAAGCGCGAATGGACAACCTGGTTCGGTCGCGGCGCAAACGCATAAGCCGCACATAAAAAGGACGCTGGGTCCCGGCGTCCTTTTTTATTATCATGGCAGCTTCCCTTTCCCTTTTCCTGCGTGCCTTCATCATCGGCATCTCCATCGCCGCGCCCGTCGGTCCGATTGGCGTGTTGTGCATCCGCCGCACGCTTGCAAACGGCAAACTGGCTGGGTTCCTCTCCGGCATGGGCGCCGCCAGCGCAGACATGATCTACGGAGCCGCCGCCGCCTTTGGCGTCAGCGCCATCACCAGCGTCTTGATCGAACACACCTTCTGGCTCAGGCTCTTCGGCGGCGGCTTCCTGCTTTATCTTGGCGTCAGAACGTTTCTCGAGAAACCCGCCGGACAAGCCGCGCAAACCCGGCAAGGCGGTCTCTTCAGCATGTACTTCTCCACCTTTCTGCTGACCATCGCCAACCCGATGACCATCCTTTCCTTCGCCGCCATTTTTGCAGGCACGATGATTGGGCAGGAGACAGGCTCGCCGCTCATCATGGTCGCGGGCGTCTTTGCAGGCTCCGCCGCCTGGTGGCTGACCCTCAGTCTCGGAATTGGCGCCTTCCGCGAACGCCTGACCCCGGCTCACATGGCATGGATCAACCGCATCTCCGGCATCGTCATCACCGCGTTCGGACTTTTTGCGCTCATAGGCGGGAATTAGAAAGCAAAGGCAAGAACCAGGTCGTTGACGTTTGTCCCGCTTGGACCGGTTTTGATCAGGTCATCCAGGTTTGCAAAGTAAGAATACGCATCGTTTCTGGACTGATAGTCCGCCCTGTCCATCTGAAGCGACTTTGCCCTTTGAGCGGTTTCACCCGTCACCACCGCGCCTGCGGCGTCCGTCGGTCCATCTTCCCCATCTGTGGCAATGGAAATGAGCATTACGTTTGGCGTCCCAGCCAGTTCAGCGGCTGCGCCCAGCGCGGTTTCCTGATTCCTGCCGCCCTTGCCGTTCCCCCGCACGGTGACGGTCGTTTCCCCACCCGCCAGTAAACAAAATGGACGGGGCATTTTCGCAAGTTCGTTTTTCAAGCGAATTGCCATTTCCCTGCCAACTTCGCGCGCCTCCCCCTGCAAATTCGAGTTGATAATTTTATTCCCAAATCCTTCCTGCTCCAACTGGCTGCCCGCAGAACGCAGGGCGATGGCGTTACTTGCCACCAATGCGTTTTGAACCCGCTCGAAGACGGAATCGGCGGGCTTGGCGGTTTCGCGCATCGCGCGAATCACCGAAGCGGGAACCTTCGCCGGCAAATCGTATTTTTCAAGGATGACGAGCGCATCGGCTTTTGTGCTTGGGTCGGGGGCGGTGGGACCGGAGGCAATTGCCTCCAGTGAATCGCCGACCACATCCGAAAGAATCAGGCTGACCATTTGCGCCCCGTTCGCCAGTTCCGCCAGCCCCCCGCCCTTCAAACGGTCGAGGTGACGGCGCAGGGTGTTGATTTCGTCAATCCGTGCGCCGCACCTCAACAGCGCAGAGGTAAGGGATTGCAAATCTTCCAGCGGAATCAGCGGCGCAATCATCAACGCCGAGCCGCCGCCGGAGATCAGGCAGACCAGCAAATCATCCTTTGTCAACCGGGAGACGAATTCCATTGCCGCAGAACCGGCTCGCAGGCTGGATTCTCCGGGGATGGGATGATCTCCGAGAATAACAGAGGCAGGTTCAAACGTCAGGGGTGAGGCGTGCTTTGTGACGAGCAGGGCATCCACCGGTTTGGAAACATCCGCGAGGGCGTTCGTCATTGCACAGGCGGCTTTTCCCAGCCCAAAAGCGAATATGCGTTTCCCCGGCGGGAGCGGATGTTCCCCCAAAAATTTTTTCACTGCCGCGCCCGGCTCCACCGCGTTAAACGCCGCGGCAAGGGCGTGCCGGACGGATGCGCCGTACGGGTGCAAGCGTATCGAGGCGGCGTCGAACTGCGATAGGTCGAACACGGCAGTCGGCTTTGCGGCGGTGATGGTATTCGCCCTTGTTGCGGTACATGGCATCGTCGGCGAGGCTGATGACCCTCGCCAGGCTGAGTTTCGGCTTGCTGGCGGCTGCACCCGCCGAGACGCTCAACTCCGGCTCGCGGTAGTATTTGTTATTGAGGTTGACCAGCGTTTGAACCTGCTTGATGAATTCGCCGGCGTCCTCTTCGTTCCTGTCGGGCAGAATCACCGCAAACTCATCCCCGCCGATGCGCGCCGCAATCTGACCCGGCTCCAGCGCCGCGTTCAACACTTCGGCAATCCGGCGAATCAGCCTGTCGCCGGCGGTGTGACCGAAGATATCGTTCACGCGCTTGAGGTTGTTGAGATCGAGGATAACGATGCTGACCGGGTCACTGCGCTTTGCCTCCAGTTTCAAGATGCACTCCTCGAAATAGGCACGGTTGTACAAACCGGTCATCACGTCGTGCGTGCCGAGGTAGATGAGGTACTCCTCGGCTTTTTTTCGCGCGGTGATGTCCTGGATGGAGACGAGCGCCCAACTGAAATCGCGCTCGTGTCCGGGCATGATGCGAAAGTTCAACTGGATGTCGATCGGGTCGCCGGTGAGCGAATAATTAACGCCCTCCCGTTCATATTCGAGGCGGCCGTTCCAGAGGTCCAGCAATTCCCTGGCGAAATGTTCCTTCATTTCATCCCGGAAGACCTGGTCAAGGTTTGCCAGCAGATGGTCTTTGGAAGCTGCGCCGAACAACTCCACCGTCTTTTGGTTGACATCCAGCACCTTGATCCGCGCGGCGCATTGAAGCGCGGTTTCTGGGTTCTTTTCCAGGTACTCCTCGAAGTCGGTCACGCCCTGCGCGCGGAGGGCATCGAAGAAGTTTTTGATTGCGGAGTAATCCTCCTCCCACAGGGAGATGGGCGACGCCTCGAACAGCGCGCGCATACGCCGCTCGGCGGTCTTGCGGGCGGTGATGTCTTCGATGGTGACGAGCACGCGCTCCCAATTCTTTTCGTATTCGGGGAGGATGCGCCAGTGCAGGATGATGTCGAGCGCGCCGCCTTCCAGCGTGTAATTGACTCCCTCGCCCGACCAGCCGACATCCCCCCGCCAGAGCGCCAGGAGTTCCTCGCGGAAGTGGCGGCGCATTCCATCCCGAAAGACGTGGTCGAGGCGCGATAACAGCGCCTCCTGCGACTCCGCCTTGAACATGGACACGGTCTGGCGGTTGACGCTCACCACCTTTATCTTTTGCATACACTCGTCAACGAACTGCGGATGCTCGTCCATGTAGGCGGACAACGACTGAATCCCCCGTCCCCTTAATTCGTCGAACAGGATTTTGATGCGGCTGAAATCCTGTTCCCAAAGCGAAATGGGCGCGTATTCGAACAAGGCAATCAAATACTCCTCACTGGGGGGATTCATCATGATGCACCTTCGATGCCCGAAACCGGGCGGCGGTATTGATTATATCGTTCATCCCGCGAGCAAAGTCAAATTCGCGGGCTCGTTCCGGTCGAATCAAACCATCAACCGGCGGGAGGCGCGCACGAGCAGACCGTACAACGCCGCAAATGCGGCGGCGAAGACCATCACATTCCAGCCGCCCGTGTACGCATCGCCGACCGCCAGGCGGGACAGCGTGGTGATGGGCGACAGATTCAACAGCGTGCTGAGCCCCACCCCCGCGAGCAGCAGCAGCGAATAAATGAACTGGGACCGTTCGCGGTCTTGCAGGAACACCGCGCTCAATGCCGCCGAAGTGGACGTGATGCCGGCGACGATCAACGCCAGCAGGAGAATCCACCCTTTGTTTTGGATTTCGATGCCGTTCAGCAGCAGGAGAGTCAGCCAGGCGAGGCATTGCAGGATGGCAAGAATGACCGCCGCAGCGATCTTCGCGCCGACCATCCCGGTCACGGTCAACGGCGCGGAGAGCAGGGTTGGCAGGGTCTTGTTTTCCACCTCCTCGGTGATGCCGTCAATGGACATGCTCCCGGCAACGAAGGCGGGGAAGAACATCAGCATCGGAATCAACACCGAGTAGAGGAACTCGAACGAGGTTGCCGGTTTGCCCTGCAGGTCGGCGTAGTGCACTTCGATTCCCCTCTGAGCGCGCAGGTGGTTTTCGTACTGCTTGAGCGGCTCCTGGATCACCATGCGAATCAGCGAAGCGACCGTGTCGGAATCAGGCAGGTACAACTTGATTTCGGTCAGCCCGGCGGCATCCCGCGGCGTATCCACCAGCGCGAGCACCTCGCCCTGATAAAACGCCGCCTGCGCCTCCGTCAGCGTGGGATAGGTTCGGATGGTCAGTCCGCGTTCGGTCAGGAATGAAGCGAGCGGATTGCCCGTCTCGCCCACCACGCCGATTCTGATTCCCGCGCCGCTGAAGCGCATGATGGTATCGGCGTCGTAGAGCGAGAGCATCCCCAGCAGCAGACCGGATGAAAACGAGGCAATGAACAATTGAATCAATATCGAGATGACGATGGTTCGGTCGCGCAGGACCGAATTCAATTCCTTTTTGACGACGGCGAAAAACGAAGCCATCACATCCCTCCCCGCATCACGGTGACGTTGTAGATAAAGTGCATCACGGTCCCGATGCCCAGCGCCAGCCAGTACGGAAACCGAAACGTGATTCTCAACAGGCTCACGATGGCGGTGAAGATGAAATGCGCCGCCAGCGGAACAAGCAGGAAGACGCCCGCTCCGAACAGCGCGCCCGACACCTGAACCTGCGACACCATGCTGACCGAAACCAGCAGCAGAAGTTTTTCACCGACCAAAAACCCAAGCGCGGAAAGGAAGGACAGCCAGACGATATCGCGCATTGACTTCACCACGCCGTGTTCTGCCAGTACCACAATCCCGACGGTCTTGACCGTTTCCTCGACCAGCGCGGCGGCAATCAACGTTGCGCCGAGGATCAAGCCCACCGGCAGGTTGGTCGCAAACGCCAGCATCACCACCTGCGCCATGTACACGGCAGGAATGACCAGCAGGCTCCACAAGGTCACGGCAAACCAGGGCTTGGAATGCGCCATCATCAGATAGATCGCGTCGGCAATCTTGCGCGTGATGGGTTTATAGCCCATCAGGAATTCCTCGTTCAACATGCGCGTTCCCGCAAACATCGCAAACCCGAAGATCGCCGCCATCGGCAGGGACGGGAATAAATACTCACGCCAGCCGAACGGCTCGGCGCGGTACATCTTCACCGCCAGGGTCAGCGGCGAGATGTATGCCAGGTCGCTGCTGTTCGTGAACATCGCCGGGAAAACCAGGTACGCCGTCGTCAACGTGGTCACGAGCATCGCGATGAAGGTCGTGTCCTTGAAGGTGCGGTAGAACAACGGCACCATCAGGTAAATCGCAAAAATGAACATCGTCGTCGGCGCAAAGATGGCGAGCGCCAGCAGCGGGCTGGCATTCGTGAGCAGGGCGATCAACACCGTCGTCGAAAGCGCAAAGACTGCATACGGCAGCATCTTGCCGAGGATGATCTGAAACGGCGTCACCGGCGCGGAGAGCAAAATCGTCAGGCGGCGGTTCGCCTTTTCATCCATGAAACTGCTGGTGAAGAAAATGCTGATGAACGTGATCGGCAGGATGTAGATCAGCGCGACGAGCACCTGGGTGAAGGGGGCGGGCGGCGGCGTCAGCGAAGGGATAATGACCTCCTCCGGCTTGGTCGTCTGCGGGATGGAATTCCCCGCTTCATTCCCCGCCGGGGGCTGTGCCGGGTTCAGGTAGTTGACTGCCACCCTCAGCGGGAACGCCTCCCCTTCCGCGTATGAATTCCCGATCCGAACCAGTTCCTCCTTTTCCATGTACTGCTTGAGTGCGCGCACCGCGAACTGCGACTTGTCGTCCGCACGCGCAAACACCTGCGTGCCGACGATCAACACGTCAATCGCCTTTTCTTCGAGCAGCGCTTGTCCCTCCTCCGGGCTGACTTCGAGGACGGAGAAGCGGCTGTCACGAATCCCAGGTACGCCGCCCGAAACGCCCACGCGATACAAACCGCTCCCCAGCGAAACCGTATCCCGCAGCGAGTAAGCGGACAAGCCCAGCACCGCCAGCAGCAGAATCACCGTCAAGGGACTGGCTCCGCCGCCGAAACGTTTTCGCAAACGGGTGATCTCGCGCCATGCAATCACAAAAACTTGATTCATCGGTCTCCATTCCCACAGGATACTTTGGGATAAAATTGCGGCATGATTCAACTTACAAACGTCACCAAACGCTACGATAATACTACAGTCGTGGACCGGTTGAACTTACAGATCAATGAGGGCGAGATCGTCGGTATCATCGGTCACAACGGCGCGGGAAAAAGCACCACCATGAAGATGATCGCCGGGCTGATCGAGCCCACCTCCGGGGACGTGCGCGTGATGGGGCACGACATGCAGAAGAACAGCATCAAGGTCAAACAGCGCATCGGCTACCTGCCGGAGGAAAGTCCGTTGTACGAGGCGATGACCGCACAGCAATACCTCCTGTTCTTTTCCGAACTTTATCGAATGCCGCGCCTGCGGGCAATGGAGCGGATTGACATCCTGCTTTCGTCGCTGGGGCTGATGGAAAAGGACAAACTGACCGGCGAATTCTCGAAAGGCATGAAGCGCAAGACCGCCATTGCCCGCACCCTCCTGCACGACCCCGAACTGCTCATCCTCGACGAACCCAACTCCGGGCTCGACCCGTTGACTTCGTTCTTCATCATCAACTATCTCAAGATGCTCAAGCGCGAAGGCAAGACCATCCTGCTTAGCGCGCACAACCTCTTTCACGTCGAAACCATCTGCGACCGGGTGGCGATCATCAAGAACGGCAAATTGCTGGTCTTCGACACGATGGACGCCATCCGCGCCAGGCTGGGCAAACGCGAGTACCAGGTCATCTTCCATTCGGACGACAAACTGGATTACGAGCACATCGGCGGCAATTATGTCTTCCGCACGCACGACGTGGCTGGGATCGCCCACATGCTCGAAACCGTCTCCGCCAACGGCTGGGCGCTGGTGGATTTATCCATGCGCGAATCGGCGCTGGAGGAAATCTACGTCAAACTGATGACGAGCGATTGACGGTGAGCGCTGTGACAATCCAAAAATCTCACTTTGAATTGGACGCCCTGCTCGCAGCGTTTGGAAAAGCGGGACGCCGCCTGGCGGAGATGGGAGCCAGCGAAGGCGCGGCGGGGAATATTTCGGTCTGTCTGCGCCGGCAGGTTGACGTGAGCGCGCGCTTCCCGCGGACCCGTGAGCTGGCGCTTCCCCATCCGGTCCCCGGCATGGCTGAAAGCACGTTCATCGTTACCGGTTCGGGGCGCCGCCTGCGCGAGATTATGGATGCCCCCACCGCCAGCCTTGCCTGCCTCACCGTCAAAGAAAACGGGCAGACCGGACAACTCCACACCGCGGAAGACTGTCCGTTCGAGCGGGTCACCAGCGAATTCAACTCGCACCTCGCCGTCCACCACGACCGGATGCGCGCCGAAAACATTGGCTTCCATGCCATCATCCACGCCCAGCCGGTGTACCTGACGTATCTCAGTCACATCCCGCGCTATTGGGATGAGACCCATTTGAACCGGCGTCTTCTGCGCTGGCAGCCCGAAGCCATCATCAATCTGCCGGAAGGAATCGGCATGATCCCGTTTTACGTGCCGGGCTCCGCAGACCTGATGTCCGCCAGCGCCGCTTCCCTGCAAAAACATCAGATTACAATCTGGGCAAAGCATGGCGTGATGGTGCGCTCGGACGACTCACTCGATCATGCCGTAGACCTTTTGGAGTACGCGGAAACGGCGGCGAAATACGAATACCTCAACCTAACCGCCCATGAAATTGGCGAGGGACTCACGGCGGAGGAAATCCGCGCAATTTGCAGGGCTTTCCATGTAAAGCAGGATATTTTCTAATCAACCGATGTACACGGCAGGGGCAGCCCATCGGGACCGGTCAGGCGTTTTACTCTCATCGGTCCGACGGCGTATCCAGGCGTTTTGTGATCATCAACAGAATCACCGAAACAACCATCAGGACCACCGAAAGCGCCAAAGCCACACCCAGGTTGCGCTCGAAGCCGAGATAGATGGCAATCGGCATGGTCTGCGTGACTCCCTCCAAATTCCCCGCAAACAGAATCGTCGCGCCAAACTCTCCCAATGCCCGCGTCCAGGTCAGAATCGCGCCGCTGGCGAGCGCCCGCGCCCCAAGCGGAATCATGACCTCGTTGAACACCTGCCATTGGTTCGCCCCCTCCACGTACGCCGATTCCTCCAATTGCTTATCAATGTGAGCGAAACCAATCCGTGCCGCACGGACGTACAAAGGCGCAGAGACAAAGATCTGCGCAAAGATCACCGCCGCCGTGGTGAACGGCAGGCTGATTCCCAATTCTCCCAGCCATGCGCCAAACAATCCCCTGCGTCCAAACGCCACCAGCAGGGCAAGTCCCGCCACTGAAGGCGGCAGGACAATGGGCAGGTCGAGGAGCAGCTCAAGCCATGCCTTGTGCTTAAACTTCCAATGCGAGAGGAGATACGCCAAAGGCGTGCCCAACGCAATCGAAACGGCGGTGGTGATGGAACTGGTTGCGAGGCTGAGGCTGAGCGCTTTCAACGCCTGTTCCGACAACGCATTGGCAAGGAAGCCCGGCGCAAGCGAACGGTACACTAGTGCGGCAAGCGGGAGCCCAAAGAACACCAGCAGGGTCAAACTTGGGAGAAGGAAAATCCACGTGGAATACCCGTCTCCGAGCGGGCGGCGCGTTTTTTTCTGAAGATTGGTCATGGAACCGGTCCGAAACCCCATTTTCTCAAAGCGGCTTGCCCCTCGTTCGAGAGGACATAATCCACGAATTTTTCAGCGAGCGCGATATTGGCAGACCCGGTCAACGGTGCAATCGGGTAGGCGGCGGCAGCGTTCAAATCCGCCGGGATTTCGATGATCCGCAGTTCCGGGACGGCAACCGCATCGGAGATATACACAATGCCCGCATCCGCTTCACCCAACTGGACTTTGGCAACCACCTGCCGGACGTTATCCTCATTGGAGACCACATTTGCCAGGACCTTGTCCTTGAAGTCCACACCGAAGGAGGCGGTCATTTTTTCGAGCGCCTGGCGAGAATACTTCCCCACCGGCACTTCCTCCGCCGCCAGCACAAGTTTCACTCCTGAGGCGGAGAGGTCTTCGAGAGAATCAATTCCAGCCGGGTTATCCGCCGGGAGGATGAGAACCAGTTCATTCGTCAGGAAGATGCGGGATGAAGCTTCAACGACAAATCCGCTGCGTATCAACAGAGCCATTTCCTCCGCATTGGCAGAGGCAAAGACATCCACCGGCGCGCCTTCTTCGATTTGCGTGCGCAGCATCTGCGAACCGCCAAAATTGAACGTGACCGCCACACCGGGATTCTGAGCCTCGAAATTACCGCCAATCTCGGTGAAGGCATCGGTCAGGGAAGCGGCGGCGAAGACGATTAAGTTTTGAGAGTCAGGCGCGCCCGCTGCAGGCGCCGCAACGGGACTGCACGCGGTCAAAATGCAAGCCAACAGGAGGGAAATCGGAAACAGACGTTTCAAGAACGCTGCCCACAAACAAAGCGAGTTAGTCATAAATCAGCCTCGTCAGTATATCGCAAAACAAAAAGGACTCCCATGCGGGAGCCTTATGGGAGTATAGCGCAAAAGTATCGGTAATTTTCTTACTGCTCCTTGCGCCGCCTCCGGCGCAGGGTTTCCCGCGCAACGCGCCGCCGGGGATTTATGCCCGAAATGGGTACTGCGTCTCACCTGCTGCCTGCCGCAGTGCAATGTCGTGCAGCGAACGGCGGCGGCTTTGAGCATAGGTCACCGACAACTTTGCGTTACACTCGCCTTATGGAAAACCATCGAATTCCCCGTCACGGATAAATGATCACGCTCCGATCGTTCACCGCAACGCTCCTGCCGCAATGGACACATTCCAGCGCGGAGGCTTGCTGCTGAAACCCGGTCTGTCTGCACTTAGGGCAGAGCAGCAGCTCAGAGACTGGTTTGATCCCAGCTGGCGATAACACACCGGGCTTGCGGGCAAAGACGCGGTCGAACAAACGCCACCAGGGGGTAATCTGCACATCCGCAAAGCCGGCGCGATTCAACCGGCGGGTGAATTCTTCGGCGCCAAGCACTTTTGCCTTGCGCCCGGAAGCCTCTGTGCCGCGCGAGGTCAGCAGGATGCCGCCCGGACGAAGCAGCCGCGCAAACTCAGCCAGGGGGGATTCCATCTCCGGCATGACTTCGAGCGCTTCCAGGCAGGCAACGACATCAAAGGATTCATCGGGGAACGGGAGCGGGAACTTTTCGTAACGCAGCAGCGAAACCCTGTCCCGGCTGCCGGCAAGTTTTGCCGCCGCCCTTGAGAGCATCCCCAGCGAAATATCCACAGCGATGACGTTCCCTTTGAAATCCGGTTCGCGCAGCAGGGCAAACGGAAGCCGCCCCGTGCCGGCCGCCACATCCAGAATCAGCGGCGCGGGAACGTCCGTCAGCGCGGCGAGCAGCGGTTTTGCCAGAAACTCAGCGTCCTGTTTCTGGCTTTCCCCTTTGCCGGTGTCGTATTTTTTCGACCAGCGGTCGTATAACCACGCTTGAATGCGCGGCGAGAGATGCACGCCTTCGTAAAAATAAATTTCACGGTCGGCGAGAACCAGCAGGGCAGCCAGCACAACAGCAATCAGTATCCACAACCACATGATGTTATCCTTCCACAAGGTTTAAATTTTTATCGGGCAGAATGCGTTCCGCATCCCGAAGCGCCGGGATCAGGGAGCCAATCAAAAACGTGAGAGCGCCGAGCAGACCCGCCAGCACGAGCAGGGTCGAATAATTGTTTTCAAACGGAAGACGGTCTGCGAGCCAGCCGGAAGCCGCCGTGCCAAGCAAAAAGGGAATCTGTACCAGGAGCCTGCGCGCGGACAAGACGCGCCCTTGAATGGTCACGTCCACCTTGGATTGCCAGACGGCGAGATTGCCGCCTTCGACGAACGGCTCGAAGAATGCAAAGAAGAAACTGGCGGCAGCCCAGACGAGAGCGCTTCGTCCCACGCCCAAGCCTGCCACGCCCAACAGACAGGCTCCCACACCCCCAAGCAGGATTCCGTTGACCCTTTTCTTCGGTCCGCCCCAGAGACTCAGGAGCGCGCCGCCGGCGATTCCGCCAAGCGCCCCGCTGGATTGCACGCCCGCCAGCAAAGTTTTATCGCCCGTCTGACTCAGAATCAAGGGAGACAGTAACGTTGCGCCGATTGCCAGAAAGAAATTGGCGAACACAAACAGCAAAATCAATGCGCGCAGGCTCGGCATGGATTGGATGTGGCGAAAGCCGAAGAAAACATCCCGCAGGATGCCGCTTTGGGCGGCTGAACCAGGCTCGAGCGGAGTCTGATGCGGGATCTTTATCCAAAGCAGGGCGGAGAAGGCGAAGAGGAAGGTGAACAAATCCAACAGCATGATGCCTTCCATCCCGATTTTCGAAAGGAGGATCGCGGCGAGGATGGGAGCGAGCAGGCTGGAGAGCGCCTGCGCCAAGCCCATCATGCCTTCGGCGCGCGCGTAATCTTCCTTCGGGACGATGAGGGTGGCGGCGGTGATGTAAGCGGGGTATTGAAACGCGGTGAAGATGCCGGTAAGCAAGCCCAACACGTAGATGTGCCAGATCTCCAGCGAACGATCAATGTAAAGTAAAAAGACGACAACGGTGGCGGCGGCGCTTGCCATATCGCTGAACATGAGGGTGAGTTTGCGGTTCCAGCGATCTACAAACGCGCCCGCAAACGGGCTGAAAAGCAGAGACGGGAGGAAGGTAAAAAAACTGACGAACGCAAGCGAAGCCGCCTGACCCGTCTTCTCCCATACCCACACGGTGAAGGCGAACCAGGTCATCGCACTGCCAACGATGGAAATTAACTGCCCGAACCAAAGGACGGTGAAGGATTTCATCGAGCGGTCTGTCATGATTCACCCACTCCGCGCGAACAGACTTGCCAGTTTGCGAAGGGCAGGATGAACCGGGGCGAATGCCAAAAGGGCGTTGTCTTCCGGCTCGAAGCCCAGCCGCCGCTTGACATCATACGCGCCGCTTCCCCAACGCATCAAGCGGTTCTTTCGCTCCAGCGCAGTTTTGATACCTTCGTAAACGAGCATCAGGTACACATAAGGGACCTGCGAATCGAGACCGAGCGCGGCTGCCATTTGCGCGTTGTTATCCTCCAGGAGAAGCCCGCAACCGACGGTCTTTCCGTCCTTGACGGCTGTGAGGAAAACGCCGTTCACCATTTGCATGTTTAGCAGCATGCTGCGGATCCACGGATTCGCGGGCGCGCCATGCTGCCGCTCCACACTGCGAATCAAGGGCAGGACCTCGTCAACGTTTTCGACACAGCCGCTGTGAGCCAGTTTGATGTTCAGTTTTTCCGCTTCGCGGAGCGTGCGTTTGTAATGCTGGCGGTCTTTTTTGCCCCCGCCGGCAAGATAGCCATCGAAACTGTCCCAGCGGTTTTTCATGGACATGCCGGGGTTGGAGACTTCCATGACCGAAAGCGCCAGGGAACGGGTAAAGACCGGGTCTTTGCCGAGATAATCAAGGAGCAGAAGCGAGCATTTTCTTCGACGTCCCATCTCGAAAGCGGCTGCGATCATCTTTGACAGGACTTCGCCGCGTTCCTGCTCGCCGGAAGGGATGACGACCCCGCTTGTGTTCGAAAGCGGCGAACGGCAGATAAGCAGGGGATACCTGCTGAAGACCATCTTCAGGATGGCTCGCCATCTTCCAGCGTATTGGGGAATCGGTTCGCTGCGAATCACCCAAAAGGATGCCCGTCCCGCCAGGCGGTTTCCCCGATATGCAAGAACGTAAACCGGCTCGCAATCGTCCATGACCTTTTCGCCGAACCTGTACCAGGCATGACTTTGAAACGGCATATCATTCGAGAGCGCGTCCCAATCTGCCGGGTTGATATCGTCAATGGAACGGGTAACTTTGATGGAGACTCTGGTCTCTGGCTTGGGCATTGGGTGATTTTATTCCAAGCCAAGGCGCTGCTGATTATCAAAAGTGTTAGGAAAAAAAACTCCCTCTTGCGAGGGAGTTTAGCTGGGGAGCAAGGATTCGAACCTCGAATAACAGGGCCAGAACCTGTCGTGATGCCATTTCACCACTCCCCAATGCGGCGGGTATTTTACCACCGTTTTCTTTCTTTGTGGGCGGCTTTGCTGTGGCAATTCGAACAAAGGATCGTCGTCAGAGAAACCTCAAGTTTGATTCTGTCAAGGCGTGTCGGAGCGGGCGGCGCGGCGGGCGCTCTCTTCCGCATCCATGAGGATGAGGAGGGCATGCTCCACGAACTTCAAGCCGAAGAAGTAAACCACACCTGGCATGGCTTGCAGCAGGTAGGGGTTGAAGTAACCGAGCAGGTCGAAAATGGACATGCCCTTCTGGTAGAAAATTCCCGTCACAAACTGCTGGAGGAACTGGAGGAAAGAGACAGAGGATGTGTACAAATAGATGCCAAGCACCACCCACGCCAGGATTCCAGACCAGCGGGAAATTTTCAGCACGGCGTCCTTGTCGAAAAAAGTGCCGTAAAAACGTTCGCGTTTCTCTTCCATGATGTTCTCCGGTTCTTGAGGTGAGATCGAAACAGGTCCGATAATTATACTTTGTTATAATCGGTATGAATACGACGCTCCCGGCGTGGATAAGGTTCCTGAAACGCTGGCGGGCATCGGTGAGAAAAGAAGCGGATCGTCATCCGCAGAAAACCATTGCGAAGGCTGAATCCAGGAATGAGTCCCGAAGAAAACAAGCCCACTGATTTTATCCGCGAAGCCGTGGCGGAAGATTTGCGCACGGGTCGCTATACCTACGTCCGCACGCGCCTGCCTCCCGAACCGAACGGCTACCTGCACATCGGGCATGTCAAGGCGTTCATGATTGATTATCTCATCGCCAGGGAAAACAACGGAGAGTTGATCCTGCGCTTCGACGACACGAACCCGGCGAAAGAGGAAACGGAGTTCGTGGAAGCCATCAAGGAGGATGCGCGCTGGCTCGGCATCGAATGGGTGAAGGAGACATACGCCTCCGATTACTTTGACCTGCTTTACGAATGGGCAAAAATACTGGTCAAAAAGGGATTGGCGTATGTGGACGACCAGACGCCCGAAGAAGTGAGCAGGAACCGCGGCACGCTGACCGAGCCCGGCAAAAACTCGCCGTACCGCAACCGCTCGGTGGAAGAGAATTTGGATCTACTCGAACGCATGAAGAACGGCGAGTTCCCCGACGGCTCACGGATTTTGCGCGCAAAGATTGACATGGCGCACCCGAACATCAACATGCGCGACCCCGCCATGTACCGCATCATCCATAACCCGCCGCATCACCGCACGGGCGACAAGTGGAAGATTTACCCGCTTTACGACTGGTCGCACGGGCAAAACGATTCGATGGAGGGCATCACCCATTCGTTGTGTTCGCTCGAATACGAAAACCACCGTCCGTTGTATGAGTGGTTCCTGGAGCAGTTGGAAGTGTTCAAGCCGCGGCAGATCGAGTTCGCGCGCCTCAACATGAATTACACCGTGATGAGCAAACGCAAACTGCGCCGCCTCGTGGAAGAAGGTCACGTGAACGGCTGGGACGACCCGCGTATGCCCACGCTGCGCGCCATGCGCCGACGCGGCTACACCGCCGAAGCCATCCTCGATTTCATCCGCCGTGTGGGCGTGGCGAAGAACTACAGCGTCACCGATGTGGCTTTGCTCGAAGAATGTGTGCGCGACGATCTCAACAAACATGCCCTGCGCCGCATGGCGGTCATCCGCCCGTTGAAAGTGGTGATTGACAATTATCCCGACGACCTCGTCGAAGAGATGGACGCGGTCAACAACCCCGAAGACCCGTCGGCTGGGACGCGCAAGGTGCCGTTCTCGAAGGTCATTTACATCGAGCAGGACGACTTCCGCGAGACGCCGCCGCCGAAGTATTACCGCTTGTATCCGGGCAATGAAGTGCGGCTGCGCTATGCGTATTTCATCAAATGCACGCACGTGGTGAAGGACGACAAGGGCAATGTGATCGAGGTCCACGCGACATACGATCCTTCCACCAAAGGCGGGGATTCGCCCGATGGACGCAAGGTCAAATCCACGATTCACTGGGTCTCGGCGGCGCACGCCAAACCGGCGGAAATCCGCATGTACGACCGTCTCTTCACCAGGGAAGACCCGGAAGAGGGAGAGGAGGGATTCCTCGCCTGCCTGAATCCCAACTCGCTGGAGATTCTGACCGGCTATGTGGAACCGCATCTTGCCTCGCCGGAAGTTGGTTCACGCTTCCAGTTCGAGCGCCTCGGATATTTTTGCGCAGACCGCGACTCCACCCCCGAAAAGCCCGTCTTCAACCTGACGGTAAGTTTGAAAGATACATGGGCAAAGTTGGAAAAGAAAGCAAAGTAAGTTTGTGAGTTGAAATGAGACCCGTTATTTTCCACAGGACCACCACCGCCCTTCTTGTTTCGATGATCCTCGCCGCATGCGCGCCGCAAGCCGCCAGCCCGACGCCGGATGTCATTGGCACGACAGCGGCGCAATTGGCTGCCGTGATGATGACGCAAACTGCGGGAGCCGTCATGCCCACTCCGCCTCCGCCCGCGGAGACCGCAACCCCTGCAATTACCGATACCCCCGCCGTTCCCACCGACAAGCCTGCGCTCAAGCCGCCCTCTGTCATTACGTTTGCCGGCTGCTGGGCGGGTCCCGGCGAATCCTACCCATTGATCAGCAATATTGACCCCAGCATCAGAAAAGGCGGCAGGCAGGTCGTGACCATCCTCGGCATCGGGAGCGAGCCGGGCTGGTACATCATCCAAAACCCCTACTTCAATAATCCCTGCTGGATCAGGGCGGAAAATATGGAGATTGATCCGCTCATGGATCTTTCCCAATTCCCGGTCATGACGCCTTCACCGCCATAACACAGGCGGGAAATTTTGCTATAATCAAGTTGGATCAAGGAGCGACCCATGAGCGAAGAAAAACGCAAAGCCATGAAGGACAAACTTCCGCCGGAAGCGTTGGAACACCTGAAAGCCGCGCGCAATGAAATGCGCAAGAGCATGGAAGCCATCCTGCCGCCCGGTTTTTTGGAGCACCGCCGCGCGGCGCGCAAGGAAATGCTTCTCGCTTTCCGCAGCATGATTGACGCCGCGCTCAAGAAGACGGAAGAAAAATCCTCGTAACCAAACGGACTCCAACGTCGGGAGACGTTGGAGTTTTCGTTTCAAGGTCCCTGCCCAAAGTCGGGAGGCTTTGGACTCCACAACTGCTCTTCTGGGTTTTCGCCTCAAAGCATCCACCCAAAGTCGGGAGGCTTTGGACTCCACGTCAAGTTACCGAAACGGACGTTTGCCCCGCGCAAGGAACAGGGTGTAAAACAGCGCAGCGCCCGCCCCG
>QMIW01000057.1 GCA_024434165.1 Chloroflexota bacterium
TTTTTAGAAAACAAATTCCTGCTCATGCCGCCGTCCTCGGCGGCGGGGACGCCGCCGGGAGCGTATTTTTGTAAAATTTATTTCGACCGACTACTTAGCACAACATTAATGTCGTGCTACTATAATATACCCATGTTAACGGTAGTAATTCAAGCCGGTGGGCAGTCCTCGCGCATGGGGCAGGACAAAGCCCTCAAACCATTTTTGGGAAAGCCTCTGATTCAGCGTGTGGTGGAGCGGCTTTCCCCGATTGCGGATGAATTAATTGTAACGACAAACCGCCCCGAAGACTATGCTTTCCTTAATGCGCGCCTCGTCCCGGACCTGAAACCTGGGCGCGGCGCGCTGGGCGGACTCTACACCGCAGTCGCTTCGGCGGGTCACCCGCTGGTGGCGGTCGCCGCGTGCGACATGCCGTTCGCCAGTAAAAACTTCTTCGTAAGCGCAGCCAGCCTCATGGTCAGCGAAGAGGCGGATGTGATCATCGCAAAGACCGACGAAGGCTACGAGCCGTTCCATGCCCTCTATCGCCGCGAGACCTGTCTTCCCGCCATCGAAGCCGCCATCGAAGCCGACCAATGGAAGGTCATCGCCTGGTTCCCACAGGTGAAGGTGCGGACGCTCTCGCCCGATGAAATCAAAGCCTTCGACCCATCCGGTTTGTGTTTTTGGAACGTCAACACGCCGGGGGAATTCGAACAGGCTGAACAAATCGCCCAAACCCAGGAGACCAAATGACGCCCAACACTTCGACTTCACTCAGCGCAAGCCTCAACCGCATACGTCAGCAATTCCCCGCATTGAGCCGCCCCGTGATTTTCTTCGACAACCCCGGCGGCACGCAGATCGCCCAGCCCAGCATCGAACGCATCACAAAATATCTGGTCGAAAGCAACGCCAACCATGAGGGCGCTTTCGCCACCAGCATCGCCTCCGATGCCATCCTCGATGAAGCGCATCGCGCCATGGCGGATTTTTACAACGCCGCCTCGCCGGAGGAGATCGTCTTTGGCAACAACATGACCACGCTCACCCTGCACATCAGCCGTTCGATCTCGCGCGAATGGAAGGAAGGCGATGAAATTGTGATCACCCGCCTCGACCACGACGCCAACGTCACGCCCTGGGTGCTGGCAGCGCAGGATCGCGGTGTGAAAATCAACTGGGTGGACTTCGACGTGGAGGACGGCACGCTCAAACTCGATGAATTACAAAAAGCGCTCGAACGCAAGCCGAAACTGGTGGCGGTGGGATATGCGTCCAACTCGCTTGGCACGATCAACCCGGTGACGAGGATCACCCAAATGGCGCACGATGCGGGCGCGCAGGTTTACGTTGACGCGGTGCAATACGCGCCGCACGGTCCCATTGATGTTCAGGCAATCGGCTGTGATTATCTGGTTTCTTCGGCGTATAAATTTTTCGGTCCGCATGTCGGCATCCTTTATGGCAGGCGCGACCTGCTCGAAAAACTTTTCGCCTACAAAGTCCGCCCCGCCACCAACCAACTGCCCGGCAAGTTCGAGACCGGCACACAGAACCACGAAGGCATCGCGGGCGTGCTCGGCGTGCTTGAATATTTCGAGTGGATCGGACGCGAGTTTGGCGGCGACTATGCCGAGGGTTTGCAGGAAAATGGATACAGCGGACGCCGTCTCGAATTGAAAAAAGCCATGACCGCCATCCGCGCCTACGAGTTTGAATTGAGCCGCGCGCTTCTTTCCGCGCTGGAGACGGTTCCCGGAATCCGCATCTTTGGTCTCACCGACAGCCGCCGTCTTGACGAACGGGTGGCAACTTTCTCTTTTCGATTGAAGGACATACCCCCCAGAGAGGTCGCAGAAAAACTCGCCGCAGAAAATATCTACGTCTGGGATGGCAACTACTATGCCATCAACGTCACCGAGCGGCTGGGCCTCGAAGACCAGGGCGGCATGGTGCGCGTCGGCGCGGCGCATTACAACACGCTGGACGAAGTGACACGGCTGGGAGAGGTTTTGAAGAAGATTGCAGGGTGATTGAAGAAAGAGGAAAGAAGGGGGGCTTTCCTCTTTTTGTTGGGAAGTGGTTGTAAAATAGGTTGGAAGGTTGAAGATTGGCGAATGACAAGGGCAGGCTGGTATGGCAGAGAACGCTTTCGTAAAAATCGGAACAGCGCTCCTCAAACATCAGGTGAAGAAACTGGTGGGCGAGGAGGCTTTCGGCGCCATCGGCGAAGAACTCGCCGAGGTTGGCGGGGACAAACTCGACGCGTGGCTGGGTGACAAATCTACAATCGCAGAAATCGAAAAAGCTGCAACCACAGCGCGCGATCTATTTCGCGGCAAAGTCAATGATGATGAAGTGGAACAATGGATGGTCATGTTGCCCATCCATGATTTGCCTGCTGTTCTTTCCGCCATAGAAGAATTACCGATATCCCCTGACGAATCCAAACTTGAAAACGCTCTTCGTGAATCCATTGCGCTGAACTGGAAGAAACTTTCGTCTGAGCAAGTGAACAACGCGGTCAAAGCGTTCATGTCCTGCTTGCGGAGCGCGTTACTGCCTGTCCAAAAACATACGTTGACGGTGATTGGTCGCTCGGTACTGCGGACGGAAGACAAGGTGGATAAACTTCTTCAATTATTCGAGAAGTTCATCGCTGCGGGGAAATTTGGAACGACAGAGGAAGCCAAAGGGCAAATCAAAACAGGCTGGTTCTATGGTCATCGCTACGGAGACTTGGCAACATTCACGGGTCGCGCTGCTGAATTTCAAATGCTCGATGAGTGGATAAACAACAACAACGACAACCTGCTGGTACTTACTGCCTTCGGCGGATTTGGCAAATCGGCGTTGACGTGGCAGTGGTTCAACAACAAGGTGGATAAAACAAAATGGCAAACGGCGGTGTGGTGGTCGTTCTATGAGAAGGAGTCGGGGTTTGAGAGTTTTCTCGCGGAGACGCTGAATCATCTTGGTATAGAGGTCAAAGCGTCGTCACGGATGCAACTCAACGATCTGCTGGAGGCGATGCGCGGGACGAATATCCTGATCGTGCTGGATGGCTTCGAGCGGTTGCTGCGTCAATATGGGAGGATGGATGCGGCGCTGCAACCTGACGATGAGGATGCTGACGTTGACCCATCCCAACGCGATTGCTCCTCCCCGCTGACAGAAACCTTCCTGCGCGGCTTGAGCGGCGCGGGGATGAAGTCCAAAGTCTTGATGACCACGCGCCTGTGTCCGCGTGTGCTGGAGAGCGCCGACGGTAAACTGCTCAAAGGCTGTCGCGAAGAGCCGCTCGCCGCCTTCTCACCCAAGGACGCGGTGACGTACTTCCATAACGAAGGGATTAAAGCCACGCGCGCGGAGATCATCGAAGTGTGTTCCGCGTACGGCTATCACCCGTTGAGTTTGAGCCTGCTGGTCGGTTTGATCAATTCAGGCCACGAACAGCGCGGCGATATTGCGGCGGTGAAGAACCTGGAAATCTTCGAGGATGTGAGAGCCAGACGACATCACGTTTTGGAACGCGCGTATGAAAGTTTAGCCCCCGAGCGCAGGGATTTGCTGAGCAAGATCTCCTGCTTTCGCGGCTCGATGGAATACGCCGTGCTCAAAAAGGTCTTCCCCAGCGCCGACTTGGACAAAGCCCTGCTCGACCTGCGCAAGCGCGGACTGCTTCTCGTCGCGTCGTCCCATCCCCAATCTACCAACTCCCAACCTGCTGACTCCCAATTTACCAATTCCCAATCTACCAGATTCGATATGCACCCGATTGTGCGGCATTATGCCTACGATCACTTCACGGATGAGAAGGGGCGCAAAGAGGCGCACGTTGAACTTGCCATGCACTTTATTGACGCCATGCCCGTGACGAACACGAACGTGAAAACGCTGGAAGACCTTGCGCCCGTTATCGAACTGTATCATCACATGGTGGGGGCGGGGAATTTGGATGAGGCATTGAAATTATTCATTGACCGATTGGCAAGGCAACTGCTATATCAATTTGGCGCATATCAACTATGCATTGAACTTTTACACGCTTTATTTCTCGACGGTGAAGACAAACCGCCGCGCTTGAAACGAGAAGACGACCAAGCATGGACTCTCAACGGACTCGCTGGCTCCTATGCCATGAGCGGACAGCCGCGCCGAGCCGTTCCGCTGGTTTTGATGAGTAATGAACCTGATGAAAAAAGGGGCAACAAGAAAGGTGTCGCCATCGGGCTGGGGAATGTGGCGACACAGCAACTGGCCATCGGCGCGCTTAGGGATGCGGAGCGCAATCTGCGTCGCTATATTGAACTCAGCCGTGAATTGGGAATTGAAACAGAGAATGCAGACGCTTGGAATGAAGTAGGAAATTTATTGTTGTATCGTGGCTTATGGAAAGAAGCAGAAGACGAATTTCAAACAAGTCAAAAGTTGTTTGAAAAAGTGCGCAATATTCAAGGTCAATCTGTTTTATGGTCATACCGCGCCCTACGTTTCCTGCTCATGGCAAGGGAAGAAGTGATACTCGATACTCGAAAATCGAATAACGAATATCGAATATCGGCTATTGAATCCGCCCAACGCTCGCTTGAACTGGCAGTTGAATGGCAAAAAGTAACTGGGCGTGCCAATCCCAACCCCAGAGATTACACTCGTGGTCTTTGGCTTCTGGGTTCAGCCTATCGCGCCAATAATGAATTAACTCTGGCAGAAGAAAACCTGTCCAAAGCGCTCAACCTCTGTCGGCAAATCAATTTAGTCGAAATAGAATCCGACATCCTGCTTGATGTTGCGCGGCTGCGTTACGCTCAAGGCGATTTCAAAGACGCGCTGGAAAAAGCGTCCGAGGCGCTGGTGATCACGGAGCGTAGCGGGTACGTGTTGCAGGGGGCGGATGTGAATTTGTTTTTGGCGGAACTTGCCCTCACCCCCCACCCCTCTCCCGCTGGGAGAGGGGAGTCCGAGCGTAGCGAGGACGGGGTGAGGGCGGCGCGGAAGTATGCCGAGGAGGCGAAGAGGCTCGCGTATTGCGATGGTCCGCCGTATTATTACAAGGTGGCTTATGAGGAGGCGGAGAGGATGTTGGAAAGGTTGAATGAGCGGGGCTAACCCACAGGGCGCTTCGCAGAGCCGCCTGCTCAGTCTATGGAAGCCACTTCGACAGGCTCAGTGCAACGCCTTCGGGCTGGCGCAACAGAGACGGCTTCCAGCCGACTTTCATAAACTGAGGCAGGGCTTTAGCCCGCTGAATAACTGATGTTACGCACCGTCCCGAAGGTTTGGCTGGAAACCTGGCTCAATTTGCGAGAGCCTTCGGGACGTTTTGCGTAAGGTGAGTTGAATAAGAAACAAAAAATGGACTCAACCAACAGTCGAGTCCATTTTGTTTACTAATTCCTGACATGTGTCACTAGTAACCGCCCTCACATTTTATATACAATGTTTTTAGTGTGACACATCCCTCAGGCAAGGAGCAGTCATGAACGAGAGAGTTGCCATAGCAGGCTTGGGCTGGGCGGGATTTCGACCAAAGACTCCCGACGTATCGTACAAGGAAATGATCTACGAAGCCGCCGTGCGCGCCTACAACGACGCAGGCGTGGACCCGCGCAAGGACATCGAGTCCTTCGTCACCGTCGCCGAGGACTTCCACGAAGGCACCAGCATCTTCGACGAATACACGCCCGACCAGCTCGGCGCGGCGATGAAGTCCATGCACACCATCACAGGCGACGGGCTTCACGGACTCGCCACGGCGGTCATGCTCATCCGCACGGGGCAATTCGACATCGTCGCGCTCGAAGGTCACAGCAAAGCCTCCAACATCCTCACCCTCGACACCATCACCGCCTACGCACAAGACCCCGTCCTCAACCGTCCCTTGCGGCTCAACACGCACTTCGTCGCGGGGATGGAGATGAATCGCTACCTGCACGAAAGCGGCGCGGATGAAGACGCCTGCGCAGGAGTCGTCGTCAAGAATCGACGCAACGCCCTGAAGAATCCCCTCGCCTCATTCGCCGCCTCGCTCTCTCTGGACGAGGTGCTTGCTTCTCCTCCCCTGGCTTTGCCCATCGGGACGGCTGAATCTGCCAAACCTGTGGACGGTGCGGTGGTAATGGTGCTGGCATCTGAAAAGGTCGCCGCAACTCTCACCGACAAACCGATCTGGATCGCGGGCATCGGCTGGTGCAGCGACTCGCCTTCGCTTGAATCGCGCGCATGGGCAAGACTGCCCTACATCGAAAAAGCCGCGCGCATGGCGTATCGTCAGGCGGGAATCACCAATCCCTACCGCGAAATTCATTTCGCGGAAATAGACGATACCTATGCCTACAAAGAACTGCAATCGCTCGAAGCGCTCGGTGTGTGCGGCTTCGGTCAGGCGGGCGCGCTTCTCAAAGACGGCGCGCTCGACCCCGACGGTGAATTCCCTGTCAACGTATCGGGAGGCAGCCTGGGCGTGGGTCACCTGCTCGACGCGACGGGACTGCATCGGGCGTTGGAAACAGCCCTCCAGTTAAGAGGCGAAGCGGGCGCGCATCAATTGGAAGATGTCCACGTCGGTCTGGTCCAATCCTGGCGCGGAGTCCCCACCACCAGCGGCGCGGTCGCGGTGTTGATGAATTGAGGATCGCGGAGGACGCGGATGTAGAACAAGTCTATAGACTTGTTCCACGCAATCCGTATAAAGGAGTTGTCAATGCGTAAAGTTGCAGTCATTGGCGCGGGGATGACCAAATTCGTCCGCCGCGCATTGGAGACGCCCAAGGAACTCTCGTGGCACGCCGCGAAGATGGCGCTCGACTCGTGCGAGTTGACCATGGACGACATCGAAGCCACCTGCTTTGGCACCGCGCCCGACGCCTTCGACGGAGTCCACATGAATGGCGAATACGCCAGCGACGGTGCAGGCGGATGGGGCAAGCCTTACATGCGTTCGTACGTCGGCGGCGGGACGGGCGTGTTCAATGCGGCTCAGGGCTGGTATCACGTCGCTTCGGGCATGTTCGACGTGGTAATGGTGGTGGCGGAGGAAAAGATGTCTTCGTTCTATCCGCACGCCCAAGCCGCCTTCCTCACGATTTTTGACCACACCACCGAGCGCGCGCTGAAGCCCAACCTGTTGTGGATCTTCGCGCTCGAAATGAACCGTTACATGACCACATACGGGATCAAGAAGGAAGACATCGCCCGCGTCTCGGTGCAGCACAAACGCAACGCCGCAAACCATCCCTGCGCGCTGCTCGGCGAACCGAACATCACCGTGGAAGATGTCTTGAACTCCGAAACGCTTGCCTGGCCCGTGCAGCGCTTCGACGTCTCGCCCGTGTCGGATGGCGCGGTGGCGATCATCCTCGCCGCCGAACACGTCGCCAAACGTCTGACCAGCAAACCCGTCTGGATCGAAGGCGTGGGCTGGCATCTCGATTCCGCATATTGGACGAACCGCGACCTGGTCTATCCGCGTTACGTCGAATACGCCGCGAAGATGGCGTATGACATGGCGGGCATCAAGGAGCCGCGCAAGGAAATCCACATCGCCGAGCCGTACGATCCGTTCGATTACAAAGCCCTGCATCACCTCGAAGGTCTGCAACTCGCGGACCGCGGCAAGGCGGTGGAACTCTACATCAACGGCACGGCGGCACGCGACGGCAGCATGCCAATCTGTCCCTCTGGCGGATTGCTCGGCGTGGGCAACCCCATCGCCGCGGCGGGACTGATGAAGATTGCCGAACTGTTCTGGCAGTTGCGTGAAGAAGCGGGCGCGCGGCAGGTGCCTGGTCAACCCAGGCGCGGCGTCGCCCAAGCCTGGGGCGACCTCATGCAGGTCGGCACGGTGGTGGTCATGGGAAGGTAGACGATGGACGGTGGACGATAGACGATGGTCCATGGTCAATGCAAGGAGCGAACATGACATCAAGAATCAAACATTTCCCTGGCACATCCCTCCACGAGAGCGATTTCGACGAGGGCAAGGTGCTGTTCGTCCACGATGAACTGAAAGCCAACTACGCCTGGGACGCGGGCATCGGCATTGGCTCGTATCTCGCAGGACTCAAGCGCGGCGTCATCCTCGGCTCATATTGCGCGCACTGCCGCAAAACCGTCGTCCCGCCGCGTGTAGTCTGCGAGTGGTGCTTCCATCCGATGAGCGAGTATGTCCCCGTGAAGGATACAGGCACGGTCAATACCTTTTCGCTCTGCTACGTGACCTGGGACGTACAGCGCATCACCGAGCCTGAGATTCCCGCCGTCATCATGCTCGACGGCGCGTCCGCGCTGAGCGAGTCGTCTGTGGTCATGGGCGGCATTCTGCATAAACTTGGCGAAGTGGATCCGCAGAAGGTTCACATTGGCATGCACGTGCAGGCGGTGTGGAAGCCCGAGTCCGAACGCGAAGGCGCGATCACGGACATTCTTTACTTTAAACCGATTTAAACACAAAGGACACTAAGAACACAAAGGAAAACCTTTGTGTTCCTTCGTGGACTTCGTGTTTAGGAGAAAATTATGACCCTCCTCGAACGCGACAAACACGCCCCCGCCGCCTGGCACGGAAATCTCCCCGTCACCAGCCGTTACACCTACGGCATCGCTGGCGAAAAATTCTTCCGCGCGTTGAAAGACGAAGGCAGGATCATGGGGACGGTCTGCCCCAACTGCGGCTTGACCTACGTCCCCGCCGCCGCCTTCTGCGAACGCTGTCTCTCCGAACTGACTGAGTGGGTGGATGTCGGTCTCGTCGGCGAACTGCACACCTTCACCATCCTCTTCGTGGATTACGAGGGCAACCCGCTCGACGAGCCCGAACTGGTCGGCTTCGTCAAATTTGGCGATGGCGGCATCGTCCACAAACTGGAAGCCGAGCCTGACACACTGGCAATCGGCATGAAAATGGAAGCGGCGCTGAAACCCAAGTCCAAGCGTACAGGCTCGATTTTGGATATCGAACATTTCAAGCCAATCAAGACATAGATTGCAGTTTCGGCGCAGGGGCGGCTCGTTTGGGCAAAACAGGCAGCCACTCTGCAAGAAAGGGCCGCCCTGTGCCGGACATTTGGCAAAATATGTGTCGCCCCTGCCGCGTAACATGAGTTAACCAAAAAGACGGCTTGTTCGAGCCGTCTTTCAGTTCATAAAAGATGATCACGGATAGGGAACCTTCAAGGCTCCCAACCGCTTCGCAAAATCCACTTTCAGTGACCGTACCCGCAGCGGCGTCATGCCGATGACACATTCCTGCATGTCCGTGCCGCCGAATTCGAGCGGCAGTTTGTAGTAAAACATCGTATAACCGCCTTCATAATAGATGATGTCTCCGTTTTCAGGAGCGGCTGCGGCAGGGAGAAACTCCCAGGGTCGCGTGCCCGGCAGAATATCCTGGGAAATCAGGTTGAATCTTTGAAGAACGAAAAGCGCAAAGTTGGGGGAATCGAAACCTTCTGCTTCCGAAAACCCGCCCGGATTCCAGGGGACGTCGCGGTATTGAATCTCCTGCAAATACAAAAGCATCTCGACTTGAACCGTGTAATCGCTCGAATATTCCTTCAAAACCGTTTCATCAATGCGGCATCCATATTCGGCGAACGCCTGCACCCGACTCAATTCCGACATGGCTTCCCCGATCTGCGCTGTGGCGGTCGCCAGTTGAGCGGTTGCCGTTGCCAGGGCTGAATTTGCCTGCGATACTTCAGTCTGCGCTGCTGCCAGCTCGGCTTGCGCCTGCGGCACCTCCGCTTGCAGGGCGGCAAAGTCCTGTTCCACTGCGGCAAGCTGACCGTTGGCGGCGGCGAGTTTCGCCTGCGCCTGGGCGATCTGCCAGGCGGTGTATGCCAGAAAAAGGAGGGCGAAGACGACGGGTATCCCGCTCAGCAACCAGGCCCGGCGGCGGGCGAGGCGCTCCCGTTCTTCGATCTTTTGGGATAGCGACTCCAGCTGTTCTTCTGAAAAACCCATCTGCCACTCCTCTCAATTCAGGGCTGTTCGTTCGATGTATTTCCACATCAACTCTTCGATTCGCTTTCGGGTGCGGATTTGTTCCGTTTTCGGAATCCCTTTCAGGTTTTTCAATTGCCCCCGAAGCGTCTCGAATCCCTGGATTTTTTCCTTGCGGTTGAGAATCTCCTTGATCTGAAACCCGCTCAACGACAGGACAAACGAACCGCCCACGCCGAACAGCCCTTTGAACACGTCGGGAAGGAGCGAAGCGCCGGGGGGCAGCCAGGCGGGGGAAAGAAATGCCAACGCAATAACGATCACCCCCAGGGTTACCAGCCCGGCGACAAAAAATACATAATATCGGATTGCCCTGCGTTGATTATGAATCAATTGATCCAGGAAATTCTCGCTGGTAAAAGCATCCATGGGGTAAAATCCTGTATTCAGTATAATCGTTACATAAAAAAAATCAACAGGATTTTTACCCGCGCCTTCCAATCCCCAATCCTCAACCTCCAGTCTCTAGTCTCCCATTTACCCTCATGGAAACCCTTCCCACCTCCATCTCCCCCGACGACCCGCAATTTCTCGAAAACAAAAAACACAACCTTGCCCTCGTCCGCATCCTGCGCGAGCGGCTCGCCATCGCGCGGCAGGGCGGCGGGGAAAAATACCGCAAACGTCACGAGGAGCAGGGCAAACTCTTCGTGCGCGAACGCATCGAACGCCTGCTCGACCCCGGCTCCCCCTTTCTCGAACTCTCGCCGCTTGCCGCGTTTGGCATGTACGACCTCGACGCACATTCCGCAGGCATCGTCACCGGCATCGGGCGCACCTCCAACCGCGAGGTGATGATCGTCGCCAACGACGCCACCGTCAAAGGCGGCTCGTATTTTCCCCTCACGGTCAAGAAACATTTGCGCGCCCAACAGATCGCCGAAGAGAATCATCTGCCCTGCTTGTATCTTGTGGATTCGGGCGGCGCGAACCTGCCGTTTCAGGATGAAGTCTTCCCGGACGCGCATCACTTCGGGCGCATCTTCTACAACCAGGCGCGCATGTCCGCAAAAAAAATTCCGCAGGTCGCAGCCGTCATGGGCAGCTGCACGGCGGGCGGCGCGTACGTTCCCGCCATGAGCGATGAGGCGGTCATTGTCAAAGGCGCAGGGACGATCTTCCTGGGCGGACCTCCGCTGGTCAAAGCCGCCACCGGCGAGGATGTCACCGCCGAGGAACTTGGCGGCGCGGATGTCCACACGCGCAAATCGGGCGTGGCGGATCACTTCGCCGAGGATGATGACCATGCCATCGAAATCCTTCGTGCGATTGTGGAGGCCCTCCCGCGCGGGCACATGCGAACGCACTCGCATCTTTCCGGACTGGAAGTTGCTCCACCCGAGGAGCCTTTGTACCCCGCCGACGAGTTGTACGGCATCCTGCCGCGCACCTTCAAAGAGACCTACGACGTCCGCGAGGTCATCGCCCGCATCGTGGATGGAAGCAAATTCCGCGAGTTCAAGTCGCGCTACGGCACGACGCTGGTCACCGGCTTCGCCCGCATTCACGGATACCCCGTCGGCATCGTCGCCAACAACGGAGTCCTGTTCAGCGAGTCGGCGCTCAAAGGGACGCACTTCATCGAACTGTGCGACCAGCGCGGCATTCCCCTGCTCTTCCTGCAAAACATCACCGGCTTCATGGTCGGCAAGGACTACGAAAACAGCGGCATCGCCAAAGATGGCGCAAAGATGGTTCACGCCGTTGCCACCACCCGCGTGCCGAAATTGACCCTCGTCATCGGCGGCTCGTTCGGCGCGGGCAACTACGCCATGGCGGGCCGCGCCTACGGCTCGCGTTTCCTGTGGATGTGGCCCAACGCCCGCATCTCCGTCATGGGCGGCGAACAAGCCGCGAACGTCCTGCTCACCATCAAGCAGGATCAACTCGCCCGCGAAGGCAAACCGCTCCTCACCCCGGAAGAAGCGGAAGAGTTCAAACGCCCCCTGCTCGACAAATACGAACGCGAAGGCAGTCCCTACCACTCCACCGCCCGTCTCTGGGACGACGGCATCATTGACCCGGCGGATACCCGGCAGGTTTTAGGTTTGGCGCTTTCGATTGTATTGAACGCGCCGAAGGAAGAAGGCGGGTTTGGGGTGTTTAGAATGTAGATGACGATAGAAAGTGGAAAGTAGAAAGTGAGATGAGATGAATTATCAGGAATGGCTGAAGACAGTATCAGAGGAAATTACCCAACTCATGTTACGCAAATTCACCAAAGGGGCAGCCCGCCAAGGCTGGACGCAGTTTCAATCAACAAGAAAGGGTCGCCCTTTGCGAAGAGTTTTCTAAAGAATGCAGTTGGGGCGCCCTGCCGCGTAACATCAGTTACCCAAGACCCGCTTTGGGGATTGGATGTTCACCGACCTGACTTATTCATTGCAGATATTACCTGGGATGAATCTGAAGTCGTTTCACATCGTATGAAGGTTCTCACACAAATCATCAAAATTCTTAAGTAGTCGGTCGAAATAAATTTTACAAAAATACGCTCCCGGCGGCGTCCCCGCCGCCGAGGACGGCGGCATGAGCAGGAATTTGTTTTCTAAAAATCCATGTCCCACAAATCCTCTTCCCCCCACCGCTTCCTCGCACAACTTGCCGGTCACTGGCAAGGCTCATCCAAACTCTGGCTCGAGCCCGGTAAACTCGCCGGGGAATCGCCCATTGCCGGAACGATCCAACTCATCCTCGATGGGCGCTTCGCCCTCCTCCTCTACGAATCCTCCATCGAAGGCGAACCCCAGCACGGCATGTTCACCTTCGGTTACAACACCCTGCTCGACCGCTTCGAAGCCTCCTGGCTGGATTCCTTCCACAACAACACCGCCATCATGTTCTGCACAGGCAGCCCGAAAGACAACGGCTTCTACGTCACCGGCAGTTACCCCGACCCCGGCGGCGGACCCGATTGGGGCTGGCGCACCGAGGTGGAACTGACCGACCCCGACCATCTCCGCATCACCGCCTACAATATCATGCCGGACGGCGCCGAAGCGAAGGCAACCGAAGCGCTTTTGACAAAGGTGAAACCATGAAGATTCTCATCATCGGCGGCACACGCTTCCTCGGGCGGCACATCGTCAATTCCGTCCGCGTGCGCGGGCACGACCTCACCCTTTTCAATCGCGGACAGACCAATCCCAGCCTGTTCCGCAAGGTCAAACGCTACCAGGGAGACCGGGAACGGGACCTGGACCAACTGCCGGGTCAGTGGGATGCGGTCATTGACACCTGCGGCTACCTCCCGCGCATCGTCAAAATATCCGCCGAAGCGTTGAAGGACAAGGTCGAGAAATATGTTTTCATCTCCAGCATTTCGGTCTATGCCGATTTCAGCAGGTTCGGAATCAAGGAGAGCGACCCCGTTGGAAAACTCGAAGACGAAACGGTGGAAGAGATCACCGGCGGGACGTATGGTCCATTGAAGGCGTTGTGCGAAAAAACGGTGCAGGATGTGTACGGGGTCAACTCGCTCATCATCCGTCCCGGTCTGATCGTCGGTCCGCACGATCCGACCGACCGCTTCACGTATTGGGTGATGCGCACAGCGCGCGGCGGCGAAGTGCTCGCGCCCGATAAACCCGAAGCGCTTACGCAGTTCATTGACGCGCGCGACCTTGCCGATTTCATTATCAATTTGATCGCAAACGACATGTCGGGCGTCTTCAACGTCACCGGACCCGAAACGCCGCTTTCGTTCGGCGCGCTGCTCGATACCTGCAAAATGGTCAGCAGCAGCAATGCGAGGTTTGTCTGGGCGCCGCTCGAGTTTCTCCAACGAAACAACGTTGCGCCGTGGAGCGACATGCCCGCCTGGATGCCCGATGCAGGCGAAGACGCCGGCTTTACGCGCGTGGATGTTTCCAAAGCCGTCAAAGCCGGGCTGACGTATTCGTCCCTTGCCACCACCATCAGGGACACGCTCGAATGGGCGGGCGAGCGTCCCGCCGATTACGAAATGAAAGCGGGCTTGAAACCCGAACGCGAAAAAGAATTGCTGGAGCTGCTGCGTGTTCAATAAGGTCCTCATCGCCAACCGCGGCGAGATCGCCATCCGCATCATGCGCGCCTGCCGCGAACTCGGAATCAAAACCGTTGCCGTCTATTCCGCAGCGGATAAAGATTCACCCCACGTCCAGTTTGCGGATGAAGCCGTGTTCCTCGGCGATGCCGCGCCCGGAGAATCCTATTTGAACGTGGATAAACTCGTCCGCGCCGCGCTCGACTCCCAGGCAGACGCCGTCCATCCAGGCTATGGATTCCTCTCGGAGAACGCCTCATTCGCCGCCGCAGTGGAATCTGCCGGGCTGACCTTCATCGGTCCCTCCGCCGATTCCATCCGCGCCATGGGCGATAAAGCCGAAGCGAAGATTCTGATGAAAAAAGCCGGCGTGCCGACCGTTCCCGGTTTTGAAGGTTTGGATTCGCTCGACGATTTCAAAAACGCCGCAAAGGAAATCGGCTATCCCGTTCTGGTCAAAGCCGCGGCGGGCGGCGGCGGCAAAGGGATGCGAATCGTCCACGAAGAAAGCGGGCTGAGCGAAGCGATTGAACTCGCAAAGCGCGAAGCGCAAAACGCCTTCGGCGACTCGCGCCTGCTGATCGAAAAATATCTTGCCGAGGCGCATCATATCGAAATTCAGGTCTTTGGCGACAAGCACGGCAACCTTGTGCATCTCTTCGAGCGCGAATGTTCCGTCCAGCGCCGGCACCAAAAGATCATCGAAGAATCCCCTTCTTCATTGCTTAGCCCAGAACTCCGCGCCAAGATGGGCGAAGCGGCGGTCAATGCGGCGATGGCGGTCGGATATTACAACGCCGGAACCGTTGAATTCATCTTCGACCCCCGACCTTCGACTTTTGACCTTCAACCCTCCTTTTACTTTCTCGAAATGAACACCCGCCTGCAGGTGGAGCACCCCGTCACCGAACTCGTCGCCGGGCTCGACCTCGTCCAGTGGCAGATTCGCATCGCGGCGGGAGAAAAATTTCCCTTTGCACAAAGCGACTTTCACCAGCACGGACACGCCATCGAGTGCCGCGTCTACGCCGAGGACCCCGCCGCCGGGTTTCTCCCCAGCACGGGCAAACTCCTGCAATTCATCCCGCCGCACGGACCGGGCATCCGCGTGGATTCGGGTTTTACCGCCGGAAGCGAAGTGACGCATTTCTACGACCCCCTGCTGGCGAAGTTGATTGTCCATGCCGAAAACCGCGATGCGGCGATCCAACGGATGCAAACCGCCCTGCGCGATTTCATCGTGCATGGTGTGGCAACCAACATTGACTTCATGCGCGCCGTGCTGGAGACGGAAGACTTTAGGCAGGGCAAAGTCTCCACGCGGTGGGTGGAGAAAAATATGGAGTCGGGCAGCCTGCTGCCGAATCTTCAAAAACGATCCGATGTCCATGCGTTGATTGCCGCCGCACTGGCAGACGTGGTCTTCGTGAGCGGGAAGGCACAGCCGGCGGTATCGAACGAGACCGATCCATTCAGCCCGTGGAAGCAGACGAACAACTACAGAATATGAAAACCACCTTTGGCACACAAACCATTGAGATTAACCCGTCGGGCGATAATTTTATTGCCGTGTTGGACGGAAAAACCATTCCGGTTCAGGTCCTGCGCGCGGAAAACGGAAAAATGGATCTGCTGATTGACGGTCAGCGGGTGACGGCGTATGTTTCGTCTGACCTGGCGAAGCGCTGGGTGACGGTGGACGGACAAACCATCGTGCTCACGAAAACGTCGGGCGCGAAACTGGGCGTCCGCCACGAACATGCCGGAGGGTTGACTGCCCCGATGCCGGGTCAGGTAAGAAGCGTTTCCGTCGGCGCGAGCGATGTCGTAAAGAAAGGTCAAACCCTGCTCACGCTGGAAGCGATGAAGATGGAAATCCGCATTCAGGCGCTGCGCGACGGCAAAGTCAAATCCGTTTTTGTTTCGCAGGGGCAGACGGTGGAACGCGAACAGATTTTGATCGAGATGGAGGATTGATGGCTGGAAAATATTTCTTCCCGCTCCCCGCGGCGTCTCGCCGCCGGGGAAAGTGCCAAAATGGGTACGGCGGCATGAGCATGAAGAAATGGAGGGCTGATGGCTGGAAAATATTTCGATGAACTGGAAGTAGGAATGAAGTTCAAACACGGCGGGCGCACGGTGACCGAGATGGATAACGTGCTGTTCTCCGCGCTGACGATGAACACCCAACCGCTTCACCTCAACGAGGATTTTGCCTCCCGCACCGAGTTTGGCCGGCGGCTGGTGAACGGGATCTTCACCTTCGGCTTGGTCGTCGGTTTGACCGTCGCCGATCTGACCGAAGGCACCATCGTGGCAAACCTGAGTTACGATAAAATCAACCATCCCAACCCCGTCTTTCACGGCGATACGATCTATGCCGAAAGCGAGATCATCGAAAAACGCGAATCAAAGTCCAGACCGAATGCCGGGCTGGTGAAAATAAAATGCACAGGCAGGAAGCCGGATGGAACGGTGGTTGTGGAATTTGAGAGAACTGCATTGTTTTTGAAAAAATAGCCACAGGTCAAAAGTCAAAGGTCAGAGATTTGTAACTTTCAACCTGCAACCTTCGACCTGTAACCTTCAACCCGACAAGGAGCTTTATGCGTTCCCGACGAGCCTTACTCTACATGCCCGGCGACAACTGGAAGATGATCACCAAAGCCGTCACCCTGGGCGTGGATTCGATCTGCATGGACATGGAAGACGGCACCGCCGTCAACAAAAAAGCCGAAGCCCGCGCCACGATTGCGAAGGCATTGCAGGAACTGGATTTCGGCGCGAGCGAAAAACTGGCGCGCATCAACTCGGTCGGTTCGGGCTGGGAGCAGAACGACATCGAAGCCGTCCTGCCGTACCGCCCGGATGGGATCGTGATTCCCAAAGTGGAATCCTACGACCACGTCGAATGGGCAGGCAAAATCATCGAAGACGCCGAATTGAAATACGGCTGGCAGGTCAATTCGATTCGCATTTTGATCGGCGTGGAAACCGCGAAGGGGATTTTGAATTTGAAGGAGATCGCATCTCACCCGCGCCTGGATGCGATCATCTTCGGCGGCGAAGACTTTGCCGCTTCCATCGGCGCGGCGCGCACGAAGGACGCCGTCGAGTTGTTGTATGCGCGGCAGGCGGTCTTGGTCGCGTGTGCGGCAAACGACTTGCAGGCGATTGATATCGTCACGATTGACTACAAGGATTTGGAATCCCTCCGCGTCGAAGCGGAGCAGGGAGCCGGGCTCGGCTTCAGCGGGAAACAGGTCATTCACCCGAACCAGGTCCCGGTGGTGCAGGAGGCGTTCACTCCGTCCGATGAAGCGGTTGCGTATGCAAAACGAATCGTCGAAACCTTCGAAGCCAGTCAGAAGGAAGGCAAAGGCGCGTACTCCCTGGACGGTAAAATGATAGACATGCCGCTGTTGAAAAACGCCCAGAAAGTTCTGACGCGCGCGAAAGCGGCGGGGAAGTAAGATCACAGACATGGCATCCATCATTTTCGGTCTCGCATCCGCGCTCAGTTGGGGCGCGGGTGATTTTACCGGCGGGCTCGCCGCGCGCCGTGTGGGCGCATACCGCTCGGTGTTCTATGCGGAAGTCGTCGGCATCCTCTTTCTTTTTTTGGTCATCGCGCTCATCGGCGAAGACCTGCCCGGCGTGCGGGTGATGCTGTTCTCCGCGCTGGCTGGCGCATTCGGCACGATCGGGTTGATGCTGCTCTATCATGCCATGGCGGTTGGAATGATGAGCATTGCCGCGCCGGTCTCCGCCCTGCTGGCGGCGGCGCTGCCGGTTGCAGTCGGCGTTTTCACCGAGGGCTTGCCGGATGTGCCGACCCTGATCGGATTCGGCTTCGCCCTCCTCGCAATCTGGATGATCTCTCAAAGCGGCGAAGGCGTGAAGGACATCCTTTCGCATCTTTCGGACTTGAAACTGCCCCTGCTCGCAGGCCTGGGATTTGGCTTTTACTTTGTCCTCGTACACGAAGCGACAGGCGGCGGAGCGGTCATCTGGCCCATGGTCTTCTCCCGCGCAGGCGGCATGACGCTCGTCACTGCCTACCTGCTCCTGACGCGCTCCACATGGAAGATCGAATGGAACGCCCTGCCGATCATTTCGCTCAACGGGATTCTCGATCTGGGCGGCAACTTCTTCTTCATCCTCGCCGGGCAGGCGGGCAGGCTGGATGTAGCCTCGGTGCTGAGTTCGCTCTTCCCCGGCACAACCGTCATCCTGGCATGGATCTTCCTCAAAGAGCGCCTCAACCGCAGCCAGTGGGTCGGCGTCTTTGCGGCGCTGACCGCCATTGTGTTGATGACGATATAAGACGATAGACCGTGACGGACTATCGTCCATCGTCCAAATCTGTGGTACACTCACGCCCGTTGTATTTCTGGGAATTTGTTTTGATCGCTCTGAGTAAGCAGCCCGAGGAAACTTCCCGGGCTTTTTTGTTGGGCGGGTCCTGCCTGCAAAGGCGGACCCTGTTGAGCAGGAAGATTATTGAAAGAGTCATCAGAACATCCCATATCATGTCATTGCGAGCGGCGCTTTGCGCCACGAAGCAATCTACTCGTTGAACCGGGAGGCTGCTTCGGTCGCTATTGCTCCCTCGCAGCGACATTAAAAAAGGACAATTGATGACAACCGATTTTTCCTCCCTCAACCTGCGCGATGAGATCACGCAGGCAATCACCGAACTCGGCTACTCCGAGCCCACACCCATCCAGGCGGGCATGATTCCCCTCATGCTTACCGGCGTGGACGTGATCGGTCAAGCCCAAACCGGCACAGGCAAAACCGCCGCCTTTGCCCTCCCGATCCTCAACAACTTTCAACGTCAACGCCACCCGCAGGCATTGATCCTCGCGCCAACGCGCGAGCTTGCCCTGCAGGTCGCCGACTCGATGAACGAGTACGGCAAATATCTCAACGTGCGCGTGCTCGCCGTCTATGGCGGTCAGCCCTACGGACCGCAGATCAACAGCCTCAAGCGCGGCGTGGATATCGTCGTCGGCACGCCGGGGCGTTTGAACGACCTGCTCGAACGCAACGTCCTCGTGCTGGGCGAGGTTCGGACCGTCGTCCTCGATGAGGCGGATGAAATGCTCAACATGGGCTTCATCGAAGATGTGGAACTCATCCTCGCCTCGACCCCGGAAACCCGGCAGACTGCTCTCTTCAGCGCGACCATGCCCCCGCGCATCCGCGCCCTCGCCAACCGCTTCATGCGGGACCCGCAGTCTGTCACCGTGAAACGGAGCACGCTCACCGCCTCCGCCATCGAACAGCGTTATTACCTCGTCCATGAGAATCACAAAACCAACGCGCTCACCCGCCTCTTTGAAATGGAACCCATCCACAGCGCGTTGATCTTTACCCGTACCCGCGCCGAGACCAGCACGCTCGCCAACGAACTGGTCGTGCGCGGAATCCCCGCCGAAGCCATCAGCGGCGACCTCGACCAGCAAGCCCGCGAACGTGTGCTGGGACGTTTCCGTGCCAACCAGTTGAAGGTGCTGGTCGCCACCGACGTTGCCGCGCGCGGTTTGGATATTGACGACATTTCCCACGTCTTCAACTACCACCTGCCCGACGACGCCGAGGTGTATGTGCATCGCATCGGACGCACGGGTCGCGCAGGCAAAACGGGCGTCGCCATCACCCTGCTTTCCCCGAAGGAAAAACGCCGTCTGCGCGAAGTGGAAGCGCTGACCAAACAGCCCATCGCCAAAATGGAACTTCCCACGCCGGAGGAGATCGCTAAACACCGTGAAACCCAAGTGGTGGAGAAACTTAAAGTCTGGCTGGGACGCGGACGGTTCAAGCGCGAGCTCGAAATGGTGCAGGAGTTGATCGCCGCCGGTCACGATCCGTTGAATATCGCCGCCGCCGCCATCAAGATTTCACGCGGCGATGAAAAACAACGTCCCATTGCCGAACTGGCGGAAGTGCGTGACGAACCTCGAACGAAAGGGGAAAGGGGAAAGCGGGAAACGTTCGGGCGCAGGGAAGGTCCCGGTCACAGCGACAGGCAAAGGGTCAAAGGGAGCCGCGCGCACGAGGAAGGGATGGTGAGGTTGAGAATCAACAAGGGTAAACTGCACAACATCCGCCCAAGCGACATCGTCGGGCAGATCGCTTTCCATGCCAACATCCCCGGCTACACCATCGGCAAGATTCGCATCGAAGAAAAGGTCTCGTTTGTGGACGTTCCCGAAGATGTGGTGAATCAGGTTCTCAAGCACAGCGGCAACTACCGCATCGGCAAGGACAAATTCAGCGTCGTGAAGGCGTAACCATGCGACCTCGTACCCAAACAACATGAAGATGCAGGGCAAAAGCGGTTGAAATTCTCGGCTTTTGTCCTTTCGCTTTTAAGTGATTGGGGCGCTCGTATATCGAGGTCGTTGTAGCGCATGGAGCAAAAGCCGATGATGATTAGCCGCAGAGTACCATTGACGCGGATTGCATCCGGCGATAAAAATGGCGCGTTAGAGTTCCACAAGTTTCATTGTGGGCGATTAATTACAGGTATCCCAAAAGCCGCAAATTAGATTCTTTCGTATCTTCGGGAATTTGCATTTCCCGCCGGATAGGAACGCCGCGCCTGGAAACGATTTTCAGGCGGCATGGAATCGCGCCCCGGTGCGGCAGGCATCCCGTCCCTTTAGCGATGGAACTTTTTTCATAAAAAATCGGTCAAGCACCATGTTGGATAAAACAGGCTGACGTTTTCGATACAGTCCTTCGTCCGACACGATTATTTCAATGCAGAAGGAAAACAAAATGAAAAACAAAACTTCTTATCGCTGGCGGGCTGCGGCTTTGACCGCACTGCTGATCTTTTTCGCAAACGTGATCCCCGCAAAAGCCGCGCCAGCCCAGATTCCCTCCGCTTTCAGCAAGGTTTCCCCCGCAAACGGCGCAACGGGCATTACCGCATCCAGCGTTACCCTGTCGTGGGACATCTCTGCGCAAGCCATTCTCTACGACGTATGCCTCTCCACTGATTCGGCGTTGGGCACTTGCGCCTATTCTGCAAACACAGGAGACAATTCCGTGACCTTTACGGGGCTGACAGCCGGCACAACGTATTACTGGCAGGTGGTAGCGGAAGATTGGGAAGGAACCCCTCGACCCGCGAGCGGCGGCATTTGGTCCTTCGTCACCGGGGCGCCTCCGGCGGCATTCTCGAAGACTTCTCCGGCGTATGGCGCAACCAACCAGCCGCTTTCGGGGAATAATTATCTGCAATGGGCGGCTTCGAGCGGCGCATCCTACTATCAAATGTGCATATCCTCCACATCGGGCGAATGCTCGGCAGGCGGGGACGGCACCTGGCACGGAAACGCCACCGGCACCACCTGGATGATGAACAACCTGTCGCCGAATACCACCTACTACTGGCAGATACGGGCGGTTAACTCCTACGGCACCACGTATGCCAACAACGGCCTGGAATGGATTTTCACCACAAGAGCAAATTCCGCTCCCACCTACATGTATCTCAACCCCGGCATGGTCACCGAAAATTCGTCCATTGGTTCCGAAGCCAGCGCCTTCGTTGTAAACGACCCGGATTCTGGCGATACATTCACGTTTGCCCTTGTATCCGGCGATGGAAGCACGGATAACGGCTCCTTCTCGATCAGCGGCAACAAATTGATCGTCCAAACCACCATTGATTTCGAGGTGAAGAACTCGTATTCCATCCGCGTCCGCGCGACGGATTCAGGCGGCGCAACCTACGAACGGGCGATGACCTTGATCGTCGCCAATGTCGCCGAATCCCTGCCTCATAATTTTTCCAAGACCTCGCCCGAAAACGGCGCAACGGGCCTGCCGCTTACGAACGTCTGGTTGAATTGGAATTCCACCACCGAAGCCGAGTATTACGGCTGGTGCTATTCCACGGTGGCGGGCGCTTGCACCAACGGCACCGCCACCTGGCACGGCGGACCGAGTTATTCCTCGCCGGGTCATTCGCTGCCGACGCTCCAACCCAACACCACCTATTACTGGCAGGCGCGGGCTGGCAACTCGCTGGGATATACCTATGCAGATTCCGGCACGGAGTGGAGCTTTACCACCCGCGGCAACTCCGCCCCGACGAATATCACGCTTTCCAATTCCTCCATCGCAGAGAACACCCCGCCGGATACCAACATCGGTTTCTTCAGTGCAGCGGATAGCGACGCGAACGATTACCACAACTTCAGCCTGGTCAGCGGAGCAGGCGATACGGATAACGCTTTCTTCCTGATTGACGAAAATAACCTCTACTCGCCGTATTCGTTCGATTACGAGACCAAGTCCAGCTACTCCATCCGTGTGCGCGTGACCGATTTGGGCGGCGCGACATTCGAAAAGGTCTTTATCGTCTCGGTTACAAACGTTGACGAGCCGGGCGATCCGGTCATTGTGAGGAAAACCTTTACCTCCGCGGCCTCTTATGACGGCTACGTTCTGGAAACCGCCGAAACCACCAATACCGGCGGCGCACTTAACAGCAGCGGGAGGACGCTCCTCCTGGGAGATGATGCCTCCAACCGTCAGTACCGCGTCATTCTCTCGTTCGATACTTCGAGCCTGCCCGATAATGCCGTTATTACCTCGGTCACGCTCAAGTTCAAACATGCGGGCATTGCCGGCACAAATCCTCTCAACACGCATGGAAATATCCTGGTTGACATTCGCCGGGGCGCTTTCAGCAATAATCCCGCCCTTCAATCCGCCGACTTTAAAGTGAAGGCACACAGAAACGGCGCAATGTTCTTCGATGCGCCCCCTGTCAACCGCTGGTACGTAAAATCCTTGTACGGAGGGTATTTCCCGTTCATTCACAAGAGCGGCATTACCCAGTTCCGCCTGCGGTTTTCAAGGGACGACAACAACGATAACGGCGCAGACATTTTGAGGATATTCAGCGGCAGCGTGAGCGCATCGGCGCGTCCGCAACTGGTTATCGAATATTACATGCCATAGAATTCACCCTGGAGGGATGCCCGCAATCGAACGCCCCTGCATCCTCCCCGGCAAACAACCGCGCGGATGGGTTAAAATCCATCCGCGTTTTTTCTTTCACGCAACACGAATCACCATGTCCCTTATCTTCGTTTCCAACCTCACCAAATCCTACGGCGCGACCGACATCTTCGCCAACCTGACGCTTTCCATCGGGAAAGGCTCGCGGTTGGGGATCGTCGGTCCGAACGGCGTGGGCAAGACCACGCTGTTGCGAATCCTTGCCCGGGAGGATGAACCCAGCTCGGGCACAGTCACCCGCTCGCGGGGAGTCCGAAGCGGGTATCTCTCGCAGGAAGCCGATTTCAAAATGGAAGGCACGCTTTGGGAGGCGTGTCATTCCGTCTTCGCGGATCTCGTCAAACAACAACAGGAACTGCACCGTCTCGAAGAGTTGATGGCAACCCAGCCGGACGTGCTCGAGCCATACGGCAAATTGCAGGAGGATTTCGAACGGCGCGGCGGATATACGTTCGAGACGCGCATCAAGCAGGTGCTGACGGGTTTGGGATTCAGCGCCGGGGATTATGGACTCTCTTTGGATCATCTCTCCGGCGGACAGCGCACCCGCGCCTTTTTAGCGCGCCTCCTGCTCTCGGACCCGGACCTGCTCCTGCTCGACGAGCCGACCAACCACCTCGATATTCGCGCCGTCGAGTGGCTGGAAGGATATTTGAACCAATGGGAAGGCGCGGCGGTGATCGTTTCGCATGACCGCTATTTTTTGGATAAGGTCAGCACCGAAATTCTGGAAATGCTGCCCGGCGCGTACGAGACGTACACCGGAAATTACACCGCATACCTGAAACAGCGCGAGGAGCGCATTGCCCGCAGGCAGGAAGTATTCGAAAGCGAAAAGGAAAAACTGCTCAAGGAGGTCGAATACATCAAGCGCAACATTTCCGGGCAGAATACCCTGCAAGCCAAAGGCAAGTTGAAGCGGCTTTCGCGTTTGGTGCAGGCGATTGAGCAGATCGGCTTCGAAGCCGCGTTGAATCAAAAATGGAGCGAAACTGCCGAAGAGGTCAGCGTGACCACATCTTCGTTCAGCGTGGAGGAAGCCGAACGCCGGGTGCGCGCGTTGAAGTCGCCCGTACGGACTCTTCCGCATTTGCATTTGCGGCTTGGCTCGGGAAAACGCTCCGGCGATCTGGTCATCCGCACGAAGGATTTACAGGTCGGTTTCCCCGATAAGTTCCTGTTCAAAGCGCCCGACATCGAGCTGCGCCGTCAGGACTGCGCCGCGCTGATCGGACCGAACGGCGCGGGCAAATCCACGTTTCTGAAGACGATCCTCGGTCAACTCGAACCGCTGGCTGGGGAAGTCATTCTGGGCGCGAGTCTGCACATCGGTTATTTCGCGCAGGCGCATGAAGGGCTCGACCCGCAGAAAACGCTCTTGCAGGAGATCGATTCGGTCATGCCGAACTGGCTTCCGGGGCAGATCCGCGATTATCTCGGCAGGTACCTTTTCAGCGGCGACGACGTTTACAAGAAAGTCTCCATGCTCTCCGGCGGCGAACGCGGACGGCTGGCGCTGGCAAAACTCGCGCTGCAGGATACAAACCTGTTGTTACTGGACGAACCGACCAACCACCTCGACATCCCTTCGCAGGAAGTGTTGGAGTCTGTGCTGGAGGATTACACCGGCACGATTTTGCTCATTTCACACGACCGTTATCTCGTGGATGCGCTGGCGACCCAGGTCTGGGAAATTGACCCCGATGAAAGAGAGTTGACCGCCTTCAAGGGTACGTATTCGGAACTGCGCGCGGAACGGGAACGGAAGGAATATGAAGCGTTCATGGCGGCAAATCAGCCGAAGGTGACAGGTCAAAAGCCGAAAGTCGAAAATCAAAAATCAAAAACAAGCGCGAACGCGAAAACCCGCCCTGCCCGCGCCAGTGCCGCAGGCACAGGTGAGCAAAGTCGAAGGGAGGAAAGAAGAAGGGTCGCGCAGTTGCAGGAATTGGAGAACACGATTGCCGAACTCGAAGCGACTCTGGCGAATCTCGGCGCACAGTTGGAGAGTCCGATGGTCAAGCCGGATGAGGTGGTGAAGATCGGCAGGGAGTACGAGCGTGTGCAAAAGGAAATGGACGCCAAACTGACGGAGTGGGAACGGATGCAGGGATAGCAGCATGTTTCAAACACAAAGTACACGGCACTTGCCCCGGGTGCAAGTGCCGGGGAGGCCACGAAGGAAAACGCCCATAAAATAGCCGCCCTTCGCTTTTTGTGTATCTGGTGTCCTTCGTGTTTAGGCTCTTTCCCATTAATTACGGAAGACCCAAATTTCTTTAGTATTCCACGATTCGCTTCAACGTATAAGTGCTCCCGCCGCAGTCCCCGGCGGCGGGGACGCCGCCTTGAGCAGGGTAAAAAAATGACTTTTGCAAGAAGTCTAGTATTCCACGATTCGCTTCAACGTATAAGTGCTCCCGCCGCAGTCCTCGGCGGCGGGGACGCCGCCTTGAGCAGGGTAAAAAAATGACTTTTGCAAGAAGTCTAAGTGGTCGGCAGTCCTCGCCGCCGAGAGCATGTTTTTGTAAAATTTATTTCGACCGACTACTTAGTATTCCACGATTCGCTTCAACGATTTTGCAAATTTGATCCAGGCTTGCACCCGGCCCAGCCCCGGCAGCTGGTTGACAAGGTTCTTCTTCTCGTTGACTTTCGCCAGGGTCTCCAGCAGGGGCTTGGGCTGGCGGATGGAAAGTTCAGGGACTGTATCCACACCCGCAGCTTCGAGCAGGTCGGAATACTGCGCGCCAATGCCTTTCACGCGATATAAGTCCGCGCGGTTGACCCATTCAAGGATCGCCTTTGGAGTGGAGCCGATGGCTTTCGCCAGTTCCTGGCGTCCTTTTCGGGTGCAGCCGGCTTTCAAAAGCGCATCGGTGGAGCGAACGCCCGCCTTACGAAGTTGGGCGGCATGGACAGGACCGATCCCCTCGATGTCTGATATGGCTGGCATGATACATTCTCCTTTTATGAACAGTATAGCCATTTTGCCATGTGGAATCAACATGACGCCGATTTGAATCGGTATTTGGAAAAGTGGAAGCCCGGCTTTGAAAGTGCTATACTGATTCAGGAAGACTGCAAGACTGAAAAGGTTGAACCTGACAGGAGGAAGGTATGTCCTGGCAAACCCAATTAAGGGGGGATTCTCTTGCGTGGTTGCTGGAACCCGATTCACCGGGGGTACGTTATCTGGCGCTGCGGGACCTGGTGGGGCTTTCTCATGAAGATGCAGAATTGAACTCCGCGCGGCGCAAGGCGCATAAAGAAGGACCCATCACGGAAGTTCTTGCTCACATGGAACACACGGGGTACTGGGTCAAGGCGGGACCCGGCTACAACCCGAAGTATCGTTCGACGGTCTGGGCAATCATCCTGCTCGCCCAGCTGGGCGCATCTGCCCAGGACGATAAACGCATCGAGCAGGCGTGCCGGTACTTGACGGAACACAACCTGACGGAAGGCGGTCAGTTTACCGCTCTTAACTCCGGCGCGCCCTCCGGTACGGTGGATTGTCTCCAGGGAAATTTGTGCTGGTCGCTGATGGAACTGGGTTACGATCATCCCCACCTGCGTTCCGCCTACGAATGGATGGCGCGAACGGTCACCGGCGACGGCATCGCGTCGAAGGAGGAAAGGGACGCTCCAATCCGTTACTACGCATATAAATGCGGGCCCGTCTTTGCCTGCGGGGTGAACGAGGGCTTATCGTGCGCATGGGGCGGATGCAAAGTCCTGCTGGCGTTCGGCAAATGGAACGCGAACCGGAGAACGCCGCTGATTCGAAAAGCCATCAAAATGGGCGTGGATTTCTTCTTCGGTATAGATCCCGTCACCGCAGAATATCCCGGCGGAAATACAGGCAAGCCAAGCCCCAACTGGTGGAAATTCGGCTTCCCCGTTTTTTACGTATCGGACATTTTGCAGATTGCCGAAGCGCTCGCCGGTTTGGGATATGGCAGGGACAGGCGGCTGGGGAACACCATCGAGTTCATCCGCAGGAAACAGAATGAGCAGGGACGCTGGCTCCTGGATTACGATTACAGCGGCAAAACCTGGGTGGATTTCGGCGCAAAGAAAACGCCCAACAAATGGGTGACACTGCGGGCGCTGCGGGTCTTGAAAGCCGCCGCCTGATGCTGCAATCCCGCCAGCCCGCAGTTTGAAGGTCACTCGAAGAGCATCGAGCAGCTGCGAGGTCTGGGTTTGGAGGCGGGGGTCAACATCCACTTTGGGGTGATGGCGAGCGGCGACGAGGATGTCATTGACATGGAACGCGGACGCGAACTTCACAGGCTGTCCGGCGCGCCGTATCTTGAACTGCGCGGCGCGACCGATACAGCCAATCACGAGGCGCCGGTGGTCTTCGACGAAAATCTGAAGATCGTCATGAAGAACATCGCGCACGTGCTCGTCAACTGGCTGGGCTGAATTCAAACCTTGAAGGACTCGGAGACCTTTGGGGTCTGCGTGTAAAATTGAAGGCGGACAAAGGAGCGCTCATGCCCGCCATTATCTTCAACGGCAAGACCTACAACCATCCCGATGAAATGCCCGCGCACGAGAGACAGGCGTACGAACAGATGATGCGCATCTTCGTGGACGAGAACGGCAACGGCATTCCCGATTTTCTGGAAGGCGACATGGTGCAGAACGTGCTCTCCGCCTATTCCACAAAAATGGACGCGAACGGGAAAACCATCCACACCCTCGACGACCTGCCCCCCGACCTGCGCCAGAGCGTGGATGCCGCCTTCAAACTGCTCTCCAATACGGGCATCCTGCCGGGGGACTTCGCCGCGCAAACTTCGCAAGCCAGCCGCGAACCGCAGTTCGAATCCAGACCTTTTGTGCCGCAGGGCTCTCCGGTTGTGCAGGAGGATCAGGGAGCGGGGATGTTCCTGTGGGTGATTCTTGGAATCGTATTGTGCTTTGCGCTGGCTGCCGCCGCCATCGCGGTGTTTTATTTCATGGGCAGATGAAACTCATCCTGATCTATACGCTTATCGCTGGCGCAGTTTCCGCGCTCACCGCGCCCATTCCCGGCACATCCCTCCTGCTCACCGCGCTGGAAGTTTACATGATTGTGCATATCGCCAAAACGAACGGCGCGCGGCTGGAACTGAAGGAAATCGGTTATGCCGCCGTCGCGCTCTACGGACTTTCCACCATTCTGAAGGATGCCGCGCTCGAAATCCTTTTCTTCATTCCCGTCATCGGCTGGGGGGCGGAAGTCATCATCGCAATGGCGTTCGTCTTCTTCCTCGGAATGCTGGCAAATCTGTATTTCAGCAGACCGTCACGGCAGGGGCGGGACCTTGAGAAGCACGCCGACTAAATAACCGGCAAGCGCGCTGATCGTTCCGATCAGCATCATTTCCATTCCGCTGCGCATGGGCTTGCCCACCGTCACGCGCGCCTTGTATGCGCCGATGGCAAACAAGACCAGCGCTGTCACCAATACAGACATCCACATGCTGGTGGAAATTGGCAGGAACATGAACGGCGCAATCGGCACAAGCGAGCCGACAATGGCGGAAAGCCCCACCACCCATGCCGCGCGCATCGCGGTCTTTCGATCCACCGGCGAGAGCTGGTGTTCCTCCGCCATCATCACCGCCACCCACACATTCTCGTTTGCCGTGATGGTTTCGACAATGCGGTCGAGCAGTTCTCCATTGAATCCTTTGCGTTCGTAGATATCGCGGATTTCCTTCGTCTCCAGTTTCGGCGCTTCGACGATGTGCCGGTACTCGCGTTCGCGCTCGCTCTGGTACAGATCCGCATCGGCGAGCGTGGTCGTAAACGCCACCGCGCCCATCGAAATGGATTCGGCGAAGGTGGTGGCAAGCCCCGCCACCAGCACCACGCGCGCATCGCTGGTCGCCGCGGCGATTCCCAGCACCACCCCCAGCACATTGACCAATCCGTCCTGCGCACCCAGAATGAAATCCGAAAGTCCCGAGCCGCGCCTGTGCGGGTCGGTGAGGTTATGATGGATCAACTCTTCATGAAGTGAACGTGGAGTATTCATGCCAAAATCATAATCCCGTCGCAGAAAAATATATAATGGACGAATGTCACGATTAAGAATCCTTTTCCCGGCGATTTTACTTTCGGTCCTTGCGTGTCAGTCCCAGGTCCCGCCGGAGGCGCCGACGGAAACGCCGACAGCGGCGCTCGCGGCGACCATCCCCCCCACAGCGACTCCCACCCTCGAGCCGACTCCCCCTCCGACGCCCGCGCCTCCTGCCCGCCGGGCTCTGATTCTGTCCATTGACGGTTTCCGCCCCGACGCCATTCCGCTTGCGCCCATGCCGAACCTGACCGCCCTGATGCAGGCTTCCGCCTATTCACTCACCGCGCAGACGGTGTATCCCAGCGCCACGCTCCCGGCTCACACCTCCATGCTGAGCGGGCAATGCCCCGATAAGCACGGCGTGGACTGGAACGATTACATTCCCGAAAATGGGTACGCCCCCGTCACCGACCTCTTCGACCTTGCCCATGCTGCCGGTCTGCAAACCGTGATGTATGTGGGCAAGGAAAAACTGCGGCAGATCACCGAACCCGAAAGCACGGATATTTTTGAATACATCAACGACCGCGATTTGGTGATCACCGAAACGCTTATACAAAACTTCCCCGCCGATTTCGGTTTGATGTTCGTCCACTTCCCAACCGCCGACTGGATGGGGCACGAGTACGGCTGGCTTTCGGGCGAGCAGTTGAGCGTGCTCTTCCGCGCGGACGAAGCCATTGCCAGCCTGCTGGCGGAACTCGACTCGCGCGGTATGCGGGATGAGACGCTCCTCATCATCACCGCCGACCATGGCGGACACGGCGCCGCGCACGGCTCCAGCCTGCCCGAAGACATGACGATTCCCTGGATCGCTTCGGGGGCGGGGATTCAACCTGCGGTTTTGGAAGCGCCCATCACCACGGTGGATACCGCCGCCACCGCCGCCTTTGCGCTCGGCTTGCCCATCCCCGCCGAATGGGACGGCGTGCCGGTCTATGAGGCGTTCGGCTTGCCGGTGGAAAATGTGTCGGTGGGCTGCAGTAAATAGCGCGGGTGGTTACGGATGCGGCGTCCACGGAATTTCGAGGGGACCGGTATAGCCGTGTTTTTCGATGAGATAAAGCACGCCGCTCGAAGGTTCCGAACAACCCGCTTTATCCTTCACGCTGGCGCTCGTCTCCCAAACGAATACCGGGGTGAACGTCAATTTTCCATCCCTGCACAGCCAGAGTTCCAACAGGAAGCGCGGGCTGTCTGGGCTTTCCAGATCCCCATCCGCCAGGGGGTGATCGCCGCCTTCCCAGTAGATATTGATCGTGCCGCCATCCGCAGTGCGGGCGGTTTCAATGTTCGTTGGGGGCTGCCAAATGAAGGAAAGGGGCAGGCTCACTTTGCCGGGATAAACCGGTTCAAGAGAGGCGATCCCGCCGTCCAGTTCGATGTTTTTGAAATCCACCCAGCAGGGCTCTTTGTATCCGTCCGCCTGGACGTAGCCCCAGCCGGAGTTGACATCGCGCCCAAGCACTTCGAGTTTGATGTCCCTTCGCAGGGTCTCGTTATCGAGATAATAATCGCCCGGTCCATAGCGGCAGGCGGAGCGGTCGTTTGCGACCTTGCCTTTCAGGACCTGATACACAACCGGCACGGCGGAGGGCGTGAACGCCGGCTCGGGGGTAAAAGTATCTGTGGGAGCGGCAACGGTCGGGGAGGATGTCGCTGTCGCTTTTGCCGGGACGCTCTCGGCGGGGAGCGAGGCGGTGGGCGTCTCCGTAACGGGCGGGGCGGCGGAATTCCTCCCGGAGAAGAGCGCAAATCCGAGCCCGATCAAAACGAGGAAGGCGAGGAAGATCGCAGCCTTTCCGATGACCGATGAGAAGAAAGCCGCAAACGGGCTTGCTACAGCAGCGGGCGCCAGCGTGCCCTGCGCAATGTGGACATAATGCTTGTCGCTTGTGATTTTCAGCCAGGCAATCCCCATCTCTTTGAAACGCGGATCGCTGTTCAGCGCCAGGGTCTTCAATTGGAAGGCGGCATCGGCGTCCATATCCACGAAGATATGCACGCTGCCCGCCGTCATGTTTGCGATGCTCAACCGCGATTGGTTTGCGCCGGTCAGGGTGGAGATGAAGGCGAGGAGCTGCTGTTGTTTTTCGGGCGTAAAGGAATTGAGGTCAACGCCCTGAATGACAAGCTCAACCTGCTTGTGAGATTCGTCACCCGCCGGTCTTATTTTTTTTAGATGCGCTTTCAGGGCGGAGAGCAGCTGGTTGACCGCCGCGTCGAAGCCCAGCATTTTCAAGTCAATGAACTGCAAGCCCGCCAGTGGATAGCGGATCTCAGCCGGGACCTTGACCGGCTCCAGCATGAGAATGAAGATGGTCTTCCCCGAATCCTGGGCAAGGATGACTTCCTTGTGGACGTTGACCGAAACGGCGGAATTTTCCGAAAGCATGAGGATGAACGCATCGCAGGCGTCTATGGCTTTGACGATCTGCACGCGCCATGAATTGCCCGCCATGATATCTTCGCGGTCGAGCCAGACTTCGACCCCCGCCTGACCGATGGCATTTACCACTCTGTCAACAATTTCTGAATCGCGCCGCGAATAACTTGTAAAGATGTGGCTCATGGCGATCTCCCTGTTCGGGTTTTTATCATCATACGGGATTAACCCTCCCAAGTCAACAACGAACCCGGCTTCAGGCGCGGGTTTCACAAATTCATACGGATTAAAAGAGAGGTGATGGGTCAAAATAAATGATGTGAGCGAAATAGTATCTCGTACTAAGTAGTCGGTCATAAGTTTTTAGAAAACAAATTCCTGCTCATGCCGCCGGGAGCGTATTTTTGTAAAATTTATTTCGACCGACTACTTACATTTACACACATCCACTACCAAAAGAGAGACCTCCCTGCGGGAAGCCGTGTCTGCGCAGGGAGGCGGAAAAATCAAAGGGGAGGTCAATTTTTATTTGCCCGACCAACTTCCGGTCAGGAGGGATGCGGCAATTTACACATCCGGCAGTTCGTCTTCCACGTTGCGGATGCGCGAGTTGGCGAACACCAGCGCCGTGACGATCAGCGCGACCATGCCGGAGAGGATGAACATCAAGCCGATGCCGCGTCCCACGCCCGTGCCGAGGAGTTGACCGGCGAAGGTGTCCGCGAGCGCGCCGCCTTCCATCATAAGCGGCTCGAAGAATTTATCGGCGAGCGGACCGGCGGTGAGGAAGGCAAGCGGCATCATGGATTGCGAAATGGCGGAGCGGACGGAAAAGACGCGCCCCTGCACGTCGCGCGCAATCTTGGATTGAAAGATGACCTGGCTGTTGCCCGAGGCAAGCGGGATGAAGAACATGAGGACGAAGACTCCCGCGCCGATGAAGAAGGGATTGGGGCGCAGACCGGCAATGATGAAGCCGCTCACAGCCAGGGCGATGAAGCCGATCACAACCGGGATGCGGCGTTTGGGTCCGCCCCATACGCTCATGATGATGCTGCCCGCCAGCATACCCACACCCATCACGGTCTGGACGACGCCAAGCACATCCGCCGAAAAGTTGCTCAATACCATGGGAACCATCAGCACGGCAGACCAGTTCAGGAGGAAGTTGATCATTGCATAATACAGGAGCAGGCCGAACAAGCCGCTGCGTTCGCGCAGGTAACGCCAGCCAAAGGACATATCCTGCAAGAAGGTAAAGTCTTTGTGTTCCGGCGCGCGCGCGGGCTGGGGAATGCGGACGATCAACAGCGCGCCGACGGCAAAGAAGAAGGTGACGAAATCAATCATCAGGATGCCGTTGAAACCGATGAAGACGAAGAGCGCGCCAGCCAGCACCGGGGTCAGCACGGAGGTGAGCGCCTGTCCCATTTGCACCATGCCGTTTGCGCTGCCAAGTTTCTCCTTCGGCACGATCATGGTAACGGACGCGCTGTATGCCGGTTCCTGGAAGGCGCTGAAAATGGAGCCAAGCACGGCGATGACGTAGATGTGCCACAGTTGCAGCCGGTCCGCACCGAGCAGAAGGAAAACAGCCAGGGTCAGGAGGGCGTTGAGCGTATCCGCGGCGATCATGATGATGCGGCGGTTGAAACGGTCTGCGATGGAGCCTGCAAAAGGCAGGAGCAAAATGCGCGGCAGGGAGCCAAGCAGGATGGTAACAGCGAACGGCGTGGCTTGTTTGCTCTGGTCGTAGATCCATACGCCCAGCGCAAAGTTCGTCAAGCCGGAGCCGAGCATCGAGATGAGCTGCCCAACCCAGATGGTAAAGAAGGTCTTCATGGTGTGCGGGGTTTCGATGGCGGATGTTTCCACAGCGGCGGATGTCATTTCTTTTTTCCTTTCCTGACGGTCTTGTCGAAATAAAAACTCGGATAGAACGCAACGGTCAGCGCGTAGGGCTGGTCGGCGGGTTTGGAGGTTTTATCCTCCGTCTCGAATTCCTGAACAAGTTTGAGGAGGCGCTCCTGAAACTCCCCGATGCGTTTTTCGGACACACGGCTGACCACGCGGTTGATGATCATGCGCCGCTCCCTTTCCTCGGCGCCCTGTTCCAGTTGGAACTGGCGCGCCTGCAAACTGCGGATGATGTCTTCGCGCGTAGTGTCTATGGTGGAGGCGAGCAGGATATTGAACGGTTCGTTGTCGCCTTCCTTCGAGAATTTGAACAGGGCGGGGTCAACATCCAATGCGTTGGCGGCGGAGATGTAGGTCTTTTCCACCATGTTGGCGACCATGCGCGTCTCGGCGACTTCGATCAGCCCCAGTTTCTCAAGCGTGCCGAAGTGGTAATACAGCTTGCCGGGAGCGAGACCGAGCTTCTCCGCCACCTGCTTGACGGTGAGCGCCTTACCCTCCAGCAGTTCGAGAATCTGGATGCGCAGGGGATCGGCGATGGCGCGCAGGGTTTCGAGGTCCGAAACGCGGAAGCGCCTGTCTGTTTTGTCATTTTTCATTGGCAAACATCCTTCTATCGCTTAAATTATTTTAAATGATATGACAGATTTTATCTGTGAAATGGATTTTGTCAAGGGGTTGGGAGGAATCAAATTCCCGCTTCGGACCACCCGTCAACTCCCCCGCCGCCGGGAACGGTTCAATCGCCTCAGGAAGCAAGCCATGCAGGACGGGACGACATCCCGTCCTGCATGGCTGGATGGAGTTCTTACCGCCGGGCTGCTATTTCGAAACGCCCAGCGAACCGGACGTGGAAATCTGATCCACGGAACTTTTCTCGATCTCGATGCCTGCAAACTTGAGCCTGGAAATCTGCTGCAGATACGCTCCCGCCACGAAAAAGATGAGCGGGCCGAACGTGAACAAGGCGTAGAAACCCACGTCCACCTGCTGGAAGTCCAGCGCGGCAGGGACCGGTTCGATGTTCGCAACGAGCGTTCTGTGGATATCCAGAGTCATCGCGTCGCCGAACAACGCAGCGACGGCATCCAGAAGCTCCTTTTGCGAATCGAAACGTTCCGCCACGAGCGCTTCGGCGCCAAGCAGGAGTTCGTCCGGCACGCCAGCCGCCTGAAGCGCATCCACGCCTGCTTCGGTGAGCCGGAAGCCCGGCGGCACGCGGACGGGCTGCCCCCAAAAGAACATAAACTGCCCGACCAGGAAGGCAATGAAAGCGATCAGGATCACCCAGCCGCCGGCGCGCTGTTCGAGGTTGGAGGGGGAAAATGGGCGGAGTTTTTCGGTGATTTTCTTCGCCGAACGCTTCGCCTTCTGGTGGTTTTTATCCGTCGGCGGGATGGACTCGAAGTCGCGGCGGGCATCGCGCAAAATCCGTTCGTCCCGCTGCGTTTGCGACTCGAAGAGCATCACACGGGCGTATCCGCGCGCGTAGCGGATGGCGGCGATCTCCTGCGGCTTCAACACCTTCGAGGCGTCGTCGCTGTCCGCGAGGGAGAGCGCCTTCGAGTAACATTCGATGGCTTGCGTGTACATCTCCTCGGCATCTTCGGAGCGTTTGCCGTCCTTGGGGATGTCTCCAAGGGCGGCGAAGGTTTCCGCCAGCCCGATGATGGAATCGAGGTGGAACGGGGAGATTTTCAAGACCGTCTCGTATTGTTTTTGCGCCTCATCGAGCATCTCCGCTTTGAGATACGCCTCGGCAAGATTGCTCAAATAGGCGAGATTGTCCGTGTCGTTTTCGATGGCAAGCCTGAAATTCTGTATGGCAGACTTGTAATCCTCGAGGCGCATACAGATCACCCCCAGCGTGGAATACGCCTCGGCGTAACGGTCATCGCAGGCGACGGCTTTCTCGGCATCCTTTTTGGCGCCTGCATAACGCTCGATTGCGATGTGCGCCTTGGCGCGGCTGAGGAAATACTGGGCTTTGATCTTCGCGTTCAACTTCTGCGCCTCCGCCGTCTCCAGCCTTTTATCGAGGACGCGGACGAGGTTCTGGAAGACCTGCATGCCCTGCCAGTTGATATCAATGCTCTTGCGGACCAGGGTCGAGTCGTCGCCGGTTTCAAGAATTGCGATGACCTGCGCCAGCCATTTGTTCCGGGAATTCTGTTTTGCCCCGCCGTACTCCAACAGTTTCCGGCATTCCATGTAAAACTCAAGCAGGGCAAGCAGGAGACCGACATGCTCCGGGTCGTAAGTCAGACCCTGTTTGAAGAGCAGTTCGCACTTGAATGCCTTTTTCTGTTCATCGAACATCTGAAAGAATTCCCACGAGATCGCCCCGGCATATTGATAAATATCCGGGTAGCGCAGGCGGGCGACGATGGGCTCGGCGGCAAGGTATTTCTCGTAGGTTTCCCGCCACTTCTTTTTTGCCTGCCTGTACCTCCCCTGCAGGTTCAGGAGGTCGGCAATGTTATGCGACGCGAACAGCGGATCGAAATCGAGGGCGCCATCCGGTTTCTTTGCCTGCGCTTTTTCGTACTCGGCAATGGCGTCGTCGTAACGTTTCAGGATGTTCAGCACATAGCCCATTCGGAAGAACGGAGCGGGGGCATCGGGCAGGTTGTCGGCGGCAAGGCGGTACTGCTCGAGCGCCTTTTCGTACTCCCCGATAAATTCAAAATGATACCCGTACTCGATGCGGAAGTTGTGGGCGTCGGGTCGCAGTTCCACCGCTTTTTGAATGTCCGTCATCGCCAGATCGTACTCGCCCCGGTCCTGCCGGACCCTTGCGCTGCCCATCAATCCCCAGCCGTACGGTTTGTATTTTTCCTCCGCGAGGGCAAAATTCTCCAGGGCTTTTTCGTACTCGTTCCTGTAATAAAAAATCCACCCCAATTGACCGTACGCGGTCGCCAGGTTCCAGTCGTCCTGTTTGTCCTGGTTCTTTTCGATGAACTGGTTGTAATACGTCTCCGCCCTGGGGTAATTCCGCAGATTGTTGTAACAGTGACCGAGGAAAAGAAGCGGCTCGGTGTCTTCCGCGTTTTCGGCGAGCGCAGATTCATAGGCTTTGATCGCCTCGTCGTAGTATCCCTCCTCGCGGCAGGCATCGCCCAGTTTTTTGAACCCTTCCGCCTTCTGCGCCGCATCCTTCGCCGCATCAATCGCTTTCTGGTAGTTCGCAAGGGCTTCTTCGAGTTTGCCCGGCTTTCGAATCAACTCCGCCCCCCAATCCTGATAGACGAACCAATTCGTCTCGTCAATGGCGACGGCGGCGGCGTAGTGTTCCGCCGCTTCCTTGTCGAGCCCTTTCTTTCGAAGCGCGTTCCCCATCTGCACGTGGAACTTCGCCTTATCTTTTTCGTCCGTCAGTTTTTTCAACGCTTCTTCACAAACGCGGACCGCTTCGTCCGGTTTTTCGAGTTTATCCATCAGCAAACGCGCCAGGTTGGAATACGCATAGACGTATTGGGGGTCCTGCTCCAGGGTTTTCCTGTACATTTCAATGGCGCGCGTAAATTCGCCCTGGTTTTCCAGCGCCACGCCCCAGGAATTATAGGCGTCGGGATAATGCTCCGAAACCTGCGCCGCTTTTTCGTACCATTTTTCCGCCTCGGAATAATTCCCAAGATAGGAGTTCGTAATTCCCACGTCATACAACGCGACCGGGCTCTTGTCGTTCAACTTCACCGCAGACATGAACACGGCGAGCGCCTCGTCGTATTTCTTTGCGTCGAAAAGTTCCGTACCTTCCTTGAGCAGTTCATCGAACGATTTTTGCGGCTCCATTGGCTTCTCCTCTCGCTGCCTATTATTGTATGGAAAACACGGCGCAAAATCAATACGCGCTTTGGGGTTGGAGTCGGTTTGGGACTGGGGAGCAGCCGTCCGTTCGGGGTGAGGCGGGGCGGCAGCGGCAAAACCTGACAACCTTCCTCCAAAACAATGACGCTCCGCCCAAATCGGAAAAGATATAATCCACGATCATGACCCCGGGTAAACTCATCCTTGTCACCGGCGCGACCGGATACGTAGGCGGGCGGCTTGTGCCGAAACTGCTCGAGGCGGGTTATCGCGTGCGCTGTCTCGCGCGCGACCCATCCCGCCTGCAGGGACGCAGCTGGTTCAACAACGTGGAAGTGGTTCGAGGCGACGCGCTCGATTCGGCTGAAATGACCGCCGCCATGAAAGGCGTTTCCGCCGCCTATTATCTGATTCACGGCAGGCAGGGCGGCAGAGACAGCGCCGAACGCGACCTGCAAGCCGCGCAAAATTTTGCACGCGCCGCCGAGGACGAGAGTATCGGGCAAATCGTCTACCTCGGCGAACTCGTTGACCCGACCGCAAACCTTTCCCCCTATCTGCGCTCGCGGCATGAGACGGGCTTCGTGCTTCGGCACGGTAAAACGCCCGTCACCGAACTGCGCGCCGGCATGATCATCGGCTCCGGCTCGGCTCTCTTTGAAATGATGCGCTACCTCGCCGAGCGCGAACCGGTCCTCATCTGTCCCGCCTGGTTTTTCTCGCGCGCCCAGCCCATCGCCATTCGGGACGTGCTTGCTTATCTTGTGGATGCGCTCAAAACGCCGGATGCCCTCGGCAGGGTGATCGAAATTGGAGGACCCACCCGCCTCACCTACGCAGACATGCTGCTGGGCTATGCCAAAGAGCGGAATCTCCGCCGATGGCTGATTCGCACTCCCTTCCACGCCCCGCGGCTCTCCGCCTACTGGGTGCACATGGTTACGCCGATTCACTGGCGGGTGGTTGCGCCGCTGATCGAGGGCTTGCGCGCCGAACTCATCGTCCGCGATGAGACGGCGAAGAAGTTGTTCCCGCACATTCAGCCGATTGATTACCAGACCGCCGTCCATCTCGCGCTTGGGCGCATCATGCGCGACAACGTGGAGACGAGCTGGTCCGACGCGCTGGTCACCGCCCAGGGAGATGTGAAGCCCTACAAATTCACGGTCGAAGAAGGGTTGTTCATCGAACGCCGCCAGGCAGTACTCGACCTGCCGCCGGAGACCATCTTCCGCTCCTACACGGGCATCGGCGGCGGGCGCGGCTGGCTCTACATGGACTGGGCGTGGGGTTTACGAGGCTGGCTCGATAAAGCCATCGGCGGCGTGGGCTTGCGGCGCGGACGCCGCCACCCCGACGAGATTCACACCGGTGAAGCGCTGGATTTCTGGCGCGTGGAAGCCGTGGAGAAGAACCGTCTCCTGCGCCTGCGGGCGGAGATGAAACTGCCGGGCAAGGCGTGGCTGCAATTCGAGTCCGTGCCCGCGCCGGAGGATGAAACGAAGACGCTGTTTACCGTCACCGCGTATTTTGCGCCTTACGGGCTGTTCGGCTTTTTATACTGGTACGCCATGTGGCCCTTCCACAAGCCGCTCTTCGACGGTCTCGCTCGCAGGCTGGTCTCCCGCGCCAGGGTGCTGGGTCATGCGTATTGACCACCTGACAACTGATTACTGGCTTCTGATCACTATTTAACTCAAGTTGCCGCCTTCCAATAGATTTTCTAGGTTCCCCGCCCAAAGCCCTCACCCTGCCCTCTCCCATCGGGAGAGGGGGAAGTCATCCCAGAAGTGAATTACTTTTCCACTCATCGGGGTTATAACGGATATGAATCTTCTCCTCCCCCTCCTCGGCTACCTGCTCGGTTCGCTCCCCTTTTCGATTTGGATCACGCGCCTCGTTAAAGGCGTGGACGTGCGCGATGCGGGATCGGGTCACGCCACCACGACGAACACCATCCGCCAAGCCGGATTCGGCTGGGGTGCGCTGGTGCTTCTCCTGGATATTGCCAAAGGATTCATCCCCACCCTCCTTGCCGTTCGATACTCCGGCGAGACCTGGGTCGTCGCGTTGACCGCCGCAGGTGCGGTGATCGGTCATTGTTGGACGCTGTTCGCCGGGTTCCGCGGCGGCATGGGGCTGGCGACCGCGGGCGGCGCGCTGCTGGCGGTTAACCCGCTGGCGTTTTTGATCTGTTTCGGTGTGCTGCTGATTCTTGTGCTGGGAATCCGTCACTCGGCGCGGGCAAGCGTGTTTGCGGGCATCTTGATCGCGCCGGTGTTGTGGTTGTTCAACATCCGCGATGCGGCGCTGTGGGCGGCGGCAGGCGCGGGCGCGGTGATTGCCGTCCGCTTTTTGGTGGATTGGAATCGCAGGTATCGGGAACTGTGGCTGGACCGGGAGAGACCGGGAAAAACCAACGGGTAGGTTTGGCTTGCAAGCCGGGAGCAGGCGCGGGCGGGGAAAGAAGCGGGTTCTTATTCCCCAAACAACCACCCAAACAGGTTGCGCGGATTGGTCTCCTCCACCCTCGGCATCGCCAGCAAAACGACTGTAATGTTATCGTGTCCGCCGCGCTGATTGGCGAGATTCACCAGCGCTTCGGCGGCGGCTTTCAAATCCTTCTGCCCCCGAACGATCTTTTGGATTTCATCGTCCCAAACGAGGTCGGTCAGCCCGTCGGTGCACATCAGGATGGTGTCGCCGGGCTGGAGGTGGAAGCCCTGGTTGTTCATGGATTCTTCGTCGGTCTCTTCGTTGTCAATGCGCAGGCGGAAATCCACCTCGGGCAGTTTTAAGCCGCCCAAATGACGGCGGATGACGTGTACGTTGGGGTGATCGCGCATCTGCTCGGCGCTGATGATGCCTTTCTCATAGGCTTCCTGCACCCAGGTGTGGTCAATGGTCAGGCGCTGGATGTACTTGCCCCGCAAAAGATAAATGCGCGAGTCGCCCACGTAGGCGGTGTAGAGTTTGTTTTCGATGATCCAGACGCAGGCGCAGGTGGCGCCCATGCCCTGCTCTTCATCCTTGCCCGCCGAATGCGAGGCGATTGCCTGGCTGGCGTCATGAATGGCGTTTTCAAGGATGCGTATGGGCTTTTTGGCGTTGCTCTCCGCCACATGCATGCTGATGTAGTTGACCGCCAGTTCCGCCGCCACTTCCCCGGCGCGATGCCCGCCAATGCCATCCGCCACCACGGCAAAGACCGAGGGGCGCGGGTCGTCCTTGCTCAACTGAAATGAAGAGACCGCATAACGGTCTTCATTATTTTTGCCGGACATGCCAGCGCTGCTGAGCGCGGCAACATGCACGTGTGCAAGCGTGGTTCGAATCATTCGTCGGCGGGTTGAACGATAACTTTCGGGGAGGATTTCGGCGGAGGCGTTTTGAGCATAAAACGGTATGCCAATTGTCCAAAGTTTACCATATCCCCGTGCGCCAAACGATAGCCCTCCCGCTGCACCGGCTCGTAGTTGACCCACGTCCCGCCGATGGAATTGTTATCCAAAAGCAGGTAGCCGCCATCGTCCGTCTGCCGGATGCGCGCATGAACCGGCGAGAGCGAAGGGTCGTCGAGGATGAGGGTGCATTGCACCGGGTCGGTGCCGAGGACAATCTCCTTCTCAGCGAGGGGAATTGGCGGGACAGCGGCAAACTGCCCGTCTGGGTTGAGGCGGATGAGGGAAGCCGCCGCCTCCACACCGGACTTTGAGTCTGCTCCTGTTTTCTTCGAGGGTGTGCGCCGCTTTTGGGTTTTCTTCTTCGCCTCGGGCGCGGTGATGGGCTCCTCCACTGCGGCGGGAATCGGCTGGGTGAGCGGGTCGTTCTGCGCGCGGCGTTCCTCGCGCACACGGCGCAGGGTGGGCAGGCGCACACGTCCGCTGAGGAGGATGAGGAAGAGCACCAATCCCGCCAAAATGATCGAGCCGAAGGTGATGGGTGTGCGATATTTGGCGAGGAGCGCGGCGGGTCCGCTGGGCGGCTTGATGACCGTCACGGTGATGGGGACGGGCATGGAGGTCCTGCTCAAGCCGAGCGCGTCCACCGCCTCCACCACGACCTGGTGTTCCCCGCTGATGGAGTATGCCGTCAGGTCCCAGGTGAATTTGTCGAACGGCTCGCTCGTGTTTTCATCCGCGATGGCGCCGTCCACGTAGAGGGTGGTGCGTGTAAGCGCGCGCGGGTGTCCATCGGGGAATTCGACGATGATTTCCATCTCCAGCGTTTCCGGCAGGAGTATCTCGGTGTTGAAGGGGTCGTCTGCGGGAGCCTGGCGCGTCACCTGCAGCGCCGGCGCAACCAGGAAGGGGTTGGGCGGCTGGATATCCAGCGTGAAGCGCTGCTCGGCGGATGTGACCGCGCCGAGGGTTGGCAGGTTCGCCTGCACTGCCAGCGCATGTTCGCCGGAAGACGTCAGGCGCGAGGTGTAGGAGAGCAAATAGATTCGGCGCAAGCCGGAGAAATACGCCTCCGGGTCGGGAAAGCGTTCCACGCCCGAATACTGGAACATGCTCCCGCCGGTTTGGATGGCAAGGTTGTTGAAGATGGCGGCGCTGGTGTTGGTAAAGGTGGTGTTCGCATCCACGTACCAGACGAAGACGCGGATATTCCCCTGAATGGCGCGCTGGATCAATGGTTCGATGGAGGCGGCAAGGTTCGGGTCCTGCATTTGCGGCGTGATGAAGAGCACGGCGCGCTTCATGCCCAGGCGCGGAGTCTGCGCGCTGACCACATCCAGGGCGGTGGCGAGCGATTGCAGGTTGGGTGTGGCGGTACGCATGTCCGGCTGGAAGCCGTTCAGACCGACGATGAATTCCTCGGCTTTGGCGTGATTGATGACCGGTCCCGCCTGGCTGACGAGGCTGAGATCGTCGGGCAGGTCTGGCGGGCGGCTTTGCGCCCACTGGACGATGACCTGCGCCACCCGCTGAAAACGGGAGATGCTGTTGGCGTCGCGCACGTCCAGCGCCTCGCCCTGGTTGACGGCGACCGCCAGCTGCAGGGGAACCGCCGTCTCGGTCAGCGAATCCACCGGCAGCGGCTGCCCGTTTTCGATGACGGAAACAGCCTCCGGCTTGAGTCCTGAGGCGAAGATCTTCTGGGGGTCGAACACATCCACCAGTCCGGTCACGGTCGGGAAGGCGGACGTATCCACGTTGTAGAGAATCACCGAAGCGGAGTTTTGCTGTGCCCGTGCAGGAACGACAAAACCCCAAATCAGACTTAATGCAAAAATGGAAAGGAAAAGTTTACGCATTACCCGTAACGCGCACTATCATACCTTACCCGAAATAATCCGTCCACACAGGGTTAGCGCGAGGGCGCATCCATCCCTGCTGGTTCAGCCTGCGCATCCGCGCCGGATAAACGCAAATAGGATAATTGCAGCACGGCGGTCGCAAACGTGCCGGTGACGCCGGAGAGAAGCGCCAGGAGCGGAAAGAACAGGCAGGCGAACAGGAGGGCGGTCAGAGCGATGATCTCCCCGCTCATTTCCACGCCGGTTTCGATCATGATCGGGAACGCCATTGCAGGAAGCATAGCCGGGAAGACGATAACGCTGGAGACGGCGGAAGCGCCGAAGTATACGATCAGTGCAAGGATGACGAACTTCCAGAAGTGCGCGCGCACCACCTGGAGGCTGCGTTTGACCGCATCCACCGCGCCCAGGTCTTCGCCAGACACCGCCGCCAGCGCCCCATCCATCACGGCAATGACGAGAAACGAAAGCGGCGTCATCAAAAGGATGACCGGCTGAAGGCAAATGCTTGCCATGCCGATCGTTACGAGAATGAGCAGGAAAGCAGCGAGGAAAAACGCGCTGATGACCAGCCCGAACGTCATCTGGACGAGCACGATCACCCCAAGCGACCGCCAAAAATAGGGGAAGCCGTCCCGCAGCAGGTCCATGAACGCGGTCGAACCTCCGCCGCGTTCGACGCGGATGATCCCCAGCGTGAGCGAAGCGCTGCCCGCCGTTCCCAAAACAAAGTTTGCAATGAAGAAAAACGCAAGCCCCGCCAGCCAGACTGCGATAACCAGCCCCATCAGGCTGCTGTCTTCTTCAAGGAAGAAAACGGGGGCGATGAAAAAGAAAAAACCGGCGAAGGAAACCAACATGGGAACGATGGAAAAAAGCCAGTAGGACTTATGCTTCCACGTGATTTGAAGGGAGCGGGTCAGGACGCTGCCGTAATCGAAGGTCATTGTCCCTCCGCCATCATCGGCGTGCTGCGGCTCAGGCGCAGATACAACGCCGCCCATGCCGCCCGGAAGAACGCCATAAGGATTCCCTGAACCGCGTAAATCACGACAACCATAAGCGGGAAAAACACCAGAAAGAAAACGAACATCATATTGCCGGGGTTGCCCTGCGAATTCAGCCCCAGCGGCAGCAGCATCATCGGGAACATCATGGGAAAGACGAACAGGCTGGAAAGCGTGGATAACCCAAAGTACAGGATCAGCATCAGGACGACCACGCCCAGCACATTCGCGCGGAAAAGCGCCCAGCCATGCGCAATGGCGTCCATCAGCGGCATGTCGTCCGCGACGATGGCAGCCTGCGCCAGTTCCAAAATGGAATATCCGACGAGAAAAACGGGAACGACCAGAAAGAATAGAGGCATAAAACATAACGCCGCCAGCCCCATGGTCAGCATGGAGCCAGCCATAAAGACCGCCATAAACCCAACCCAGATGACCATCCAGCCGCCGGCGAAGATGGCGTACAACCCAAACACACGCCAGAAATACGGCAGGCTTTCGCGGAACAACTCCATGAAGGCGATCTTCTCTGCGCCTCTTTCAACCTTTACCGCACCGCAGGTCGTCGCCAGCTGCACGAGCACTTGCAGGAACATGGAAGGGATAACCAGCAGGAAGGTCATCCCCACAAAAGCGATCATGATCCATGGCTCATCTCCATATTGGTTGAACGGCTCCGGCAAGAGCATCAGAAAACCGGGGTTGGCAAGGATAAAGACCGGCATGATCACAGCCATCAACACGCCGGGCAGCATCTGCCACAACCACAACGTTTTATGATTCCAGCCGATCTTCCACATGCGGGTCAGGATTTCGCCAAGATCGAAGTTCATTTCACTCTCCCAATCTCAATTCGTATTGTCACTCCCATTCAATCGTCGCAGGAGGCTTGCTCGTTACATCATACACCACCCGGTTGACGCCTTCCACCTCATTGACAATGCGGCTGGAAACTTTCGCCAATAATTCATACGGCAGGCGCGCCCAATCGGCGGTCATGAAATCGTCCGTGACCACCGCGCGAATCGCCGCCGCCTCCTGGTACGTGCGCTGGTCGCCCATTACCCCCACCGAGCGGACGGGCAGCAGCACCACAAACGCCTGCGAAGTCTGCGCGCCCTTGCCCAGATAACCGGCTTTGGATAATTCCTCCAAAAGGATTGAATCCGCCGCCCGCAGGCGGGACAGGCGCTCCGGCGTACACTCCCCAAGACAGCGCACGGTCAACCCCGGACCGGGAAACGGCTGCCGCCACACCAAGCCTTGATTCAAGCCCAGGGCTTCGCCCACCAACCGTACTTCATCCTTGAACAAATAGCGCAGCGGTTCGACGAGCTCGAACTGCATGTCTTCGGGAAGCCCGCCCACGTTGTGATGCGTCTTGATCTTTTCGGCTTTGCTGCGATCCGGCGCGGACGATTCCACCACATCGGGATAGATCGTCCCCTGTACCAGAAACTTCGGCTGACCAAGCCGCTTTGCCTCGCGTTCGAAGATGCGGATGAACTTCTCGCCCACGATCTTCCGTTTTTGTTCAGGCTCCGTAATCCCCTTCAACATACCGAGGAATTCCGCGCCGGCATCCACAGTCACGAGTTCCACGCCCAGACCTTCCCGAAACGCCGAAGCGACCTGCATCCCTTCGTTGGCGCGCAGCAAGCCCGTATCCACGAACATGCAGACGAGCCGGTCGCCGACGGCTTTGTGCACCAGCGCGGCAGCCACCGATGAATCCACGCCGCCGGAGACCGCCGCGAGGACCCGCTCGTTTCCAACCTGTTCGCGGATCCGTTTGACGCTTTCTTCGATGATGTTGGCGGGAGTCCAATCGGGAGTCACGCCGCAAATATCCACGACGAAATGCTTGAGCAGTTCGCTCCCGTTCGGGGTGTGATGCACCTCCGGGTGGAATTGCACGCCAAAGTACTTCCTTCTCATATCGCCCATCGCCGCATAGGGGCTGTTTTCGCTTTTGGCAAGGGCAACGAACCCATCGGGCAGTTGGGTGACTTTATCGCCGTGAGACATCCAGACCGAGGAGAGACTAGAAATTAGAGAATTAGAGATTAGGGGTTGAATTTCGGCGTGACCGTACTCGCGCTGTGCGGCTGGGTCCACTTTGCCGCCGAGGGCGTGGGTCAGGGCTTGCATCCCGTAGCAAATGCCGAGGATGGGCAATCCGCTTTCGAGGATGAATTTCTGGATGTAAGGCGCGTTTTCTTCGTACACAGACCGGGGTCCGCCGGACAAAATAAATCCCTTCGGGCGAATCGAAAGGATCTTTTCCCTGGGCGCATCCCACGGGAACAACTCGCAATAGACCTGTGCCTCGCGCACGCGGCGGGCGATGATTTGAGCGTATTGAGAGCCGAAATCCAAAATTGCTATTGATTGGGTCATGTGACTATCCTGAGTCGAAGGTCGAAAGTCGTAGGTCGAAGGTCTGTTGACATTTGACCTTCGACCTTTGACTCTTATTTGTCTGAAATAAGATGAAAATGTAAATGCGGAAAGTCCTGATATTCGCCGCCGTTGACGATGAGCCGATAGGCTTTGAGGTCGAATTCTTTCACCAGGCTTTGCACGGTGGCATATAAATCCGTCAGGAAAGCGGTGTCTTGCGGGTCGAGGTCTGCCAGGGTTTGAACCTGTCGCTTCGGGACGAGGAGGATGTGAACCTTATAGCTGGGAGAAGGATGATGGAAGGCGAGCAGATTTGTGGTCTCGCGGAGGCGTTTGACAGGGATGGCGAAGCTCATGTGTGTGAATATCCAGCCGATGAGGAAGACAATAACTCGGAAGCGGAGAATTTTACGGAGCATGGTTTTTTACGGATTACGCATCACGTATTACGTAATTCGTGATCCGTAAAGATCAATCAACGAATGTAATCTTCCCATCATCCAGTGATTTGATGCAAGCAATCGATTCGATGGGTACACCGACGGACGACAACGCATCCCGTCCGCCTTCGAAGATCTTCTCGATGAGCGTGCCAATGCCCACGATCTTCGAGCCTGCCGCCTCCGCCAGCCGCACGAGACCAAGGATGGTCTGCCCGCTGGCAAGGAAATCGTCAATGACAAGAACCCGCTCACCGTTGGCAAGATATTCCGGCGAGACGATCAATTCCACCATGCGCCCTTTCGTATGCGACGGCGCGAGCGTGAGATAGACCTGGTCCGGCATGGTGATGGGTTTGGTCTTGCGGGCGTAAACGACAGGCAGCCCCATGTGAATGGCGGTGGCAAGCGCGGGCGCAATGCCGGAAATTTCAGCGGTGAGGATTTTGGTTGCGCCGAGGTTCGCAAAGCGCTTCGCAAATTCGCGTCCACAGGCATCCATGAGCGCGGGGTCCACTTGATGATTGACGAAACTATCCACTTTGAGAATCCCGCCGCCGAGTACTTTCCCCTCCTTCAAAATGCGTTGTTGCAGTTCGTTCATCGCGCCTCCGATTGTCTGGACAGATTTGTGGTCGGGAGGTATTTTACAACCGGATTGGGAAAGAAGAAAGAGGAAAGAATTCCCAATTACCCAATTACCAATCTCCCCCTCATTCCTCTTTAAGCCATGAAAAGGGACTGTGTTAGAATCTCGCGCGTGAATTGTAAATTGATACTCGCGTCCAATTCGCCGCGCAGACGCCAACTCTTCGCGCTCGGCGGCTGGGATTTCGATGTCATCGCCGCGGATGTGGATGAGACTCCGCTTCCAAACGAATCGCCGCGCGAGTACGTTCTCAGGCTGGCAAAAGCCAAAGCGCTGGCGGTTCAGCCCCGGGCGGAGTCTGATGCGGTCATCATCGGTTCGGATACCACCGTCGTGGATGGGAACGAAATCCTCGGCAAACCCGTTGATGAAGCGGACGCCGAACGCATGTTGAAGCAGCTGCGCGGGCGCACGCATCAGGTCTACACGGGAATTGCCGCCTGCCGCGCGGGCGATTCCAAACTGACAACGGGGTTATCCATCACCGACGTGCCGATGCGGAATTATTCCGACGAGGAAATCGCCGCGTACATCCGAACCGGCGACCCGATGGACAAGGCGGGCGCGTATGCTATTCAACATGCAGGTTTTCAACCCGCCGCCTCGATGAGCGGCTGCTTCGCCAGCGTGATGGGATTGCCCCTGTGCCACATCCTGCGCGCGCTGCGGGAATTCGACATCGCACCCGCGGTGGACGTCCCTTCGGCGTGCCAGACCTTTTTGAAATATCAATGCCCGGTTTCGTCTGCGATTTTGCTCGGCGAGCTTGTCTCTTGAAAGGAAAGTAATGAAGCCACTACGCCGGATTCAAATCCTCCTCTTGTTTCTGTTCGTTTCCGCCTGTTCCTCCAGCAGCGGCATTGCGGGAATCTTCGAGACGCCCACCCCCCTGCCCACGGCGCAGGCTGGCATCACACCCGCGCCCGACGCGCAGGCGGCAGTGACCGAATTTTTGGAGGCTCTGCAGCGGGACGATTTCGAGATCATGTACAACATGCTTTCGCAAACCAGCCGCGAGGGAATCACGCTCGAGGATTTTTCCAAACGCTGGAACAACGCCCTGAACGAAATGAGCGCATCGAGCCTCGACTTTGTGGTTTCGTCCTCGACCGTAAGCCCGCGCAACGCCGAAGTCGGATACAGCATCACGTACAAGACCACGCTGGCGGGCGACATTCAGCGCAATACCGTGATGCGGCTCGTGAACGAGGACAACGCCTGGAAAGTGCAATGGGACGATGCGCTGATCCTGCCGGAACTGGCGGGCGGCAACGAATTGAAAATGGAATACAGCATCCCGGCGCGCGGCGACATCTACGACCGCGAAGGTCTGCCGGTTGCGACCCAGTCGAAGGCGCTGGCTTTCGGCGTTTCCACAGGCGAAATTGACCCGGATCTGCGCGGCACGTTGACCACGGAACTGGGCCGCCTGTGCCGCATTGACCCGCTCGACATCGAAGATCAAATTGACGCTTCCGGTCCCGGCTGGTATCTGCCCATGTGCGAAGGCACGCGCGAAGATGCGCAGCGTTTGCTTTCCATCAATCCCGGCGGGCTGGTCATCAGTGAATACGAATCGCGTTACTACCACAAGGGCGGGCTTGCCCCCCAGGCGGTGGGATACACGCTGGCAATCTCGCCGGAACAATTGAATGAATACCGCCGCAAAGGCTACAGCGGCAGTGAGCGCATCGGGCAGGCAGGCATCGAGCAGTGGGCGGAGGATTACCTCGCCGGGAAGCACGGCGGTATTCTGCGCGTGGTCAGCCCCACCGGGCAGATTCTCTCCACGCTTGGGCAGAGCGCTCCCGAACCCGCCGATTCGGTCTACCTGACCATTGACAGCAACATGCAGAAATACGCGCAGGATGCCATTGCGTATTTCCGCGGGGCGGTGGTGGTGATGGAGGTGGATACGGGGCGCATCCTTGCGATGGCATCCGGTCCCAATTTCGACCCGAACTATTTCGAAGCCGAAAACCCGAACAACTCCGGTTTGGAAAACCTGATCAACGACAGCCGCACCCCGCTGCTCAACCGCGCGTCGCAGGGACAGTATCCGCTCGGTTCGGTCTTCAAGATCATCACCATGGCGGCAGGCTTGGAAAGCGGCTTATACCTGAAAGATTCTCCGTACGACTGTCAATATGAATTCACCGAACTGCCCGACCGCATCCTGTACGACTGGACGTACGAGTACTGCCAACAGGCAATTGCGCGCGGTGAAGCGTGCAACACGGTCACCACGCGCCCATGGGGGCTGCTCACCTTGCAGGAAGGGTTGATGCGTTCGTGCAACCCGTACTTCTGGCACATCGGCAACGACCTCTACAGCAATTGGGATCGTCCCAATGACATCGCCAACATGGCGCGCGGGTTCGGGCTTGGCTCCCCGACCGGCATCGAGCAGATTCCCGAAGCCAGCGGTCAGATCCTCGATCCTCAAAGCCAGGTGGATGCCGTCAACCAGGCCATTGGGCAGGGCGATGTGCAGGTCACTCCGCTGCAGGTGGCGCGCTTCATCGCCGCCATCGCCAACGGCGGGACGTTGTATCGCCCCCAACTTGTGGAGAAGATTCAACCGGTGGACGGCGACCCCGTGCTCGTGTTCAAACCGGAGGCGCAGGGCGTGCTGCCGGTGCGCGCCGAAAACCTGGATACCATCCGCGAAGCGATGTTCATGGTCACCGGTCCCGACGGCACTGCGCGCAGGGACATCCGCGGCTTGCAGTTTTCGGTGGCGGGCAAAACCGGCACAGCGGAATCCGGCAGCGGTTTGCCGCACGCCTGGTTTGCAGGCTTTACGAACAATGAAGAAAATACCGGCCTGCCCGATATTGCCATTGTCGTGATCGTGGAAAACATCGGTCAGGGTTCCGAGTATGGCGTGCCGATCTTCCGCGCCATGGTGGAGACGTATTACTACGGCAGCCCGCAGCGTCAGTTCTACGATTGGGGACAAATCGGGTATCCGCCGTACACGCCCACCCCGGCTGGCGGCGGCGTGGTTCCTTAGAGACGATGGACCGTAGATGGTGGACGGTAAATAAGCCATCGTCTACGGACTACGGTCTGCGGTCTATCGTCCAAATGACGACCCACTTCGCCAAACGCGGTCTCATCATCAAAGCCCAATCCGGTTTCTTCTGGGTGGAAACCGGGGAGGGCGTTGTTGTTTGTCAACTGCGCGGCAAACTCAAAAAGGGAAAAGCCAAAGGCGACATCGCCGCTTTGGGAGACCGGGTCGAAATTTCGGTGTTGGGAGACGGCACCGGCGTGATCGAAGCCGTCGAAGCGCGGAACAAAGCCATCGTCCGGCTCGACCCGCGCCCGCAGGGCGAATATCAACAGGTGCTGCTGGCGAATCCAGACCAGGCGGTCTTCGTCTTCGCGTGCGCCAATCCAGCCCCAAGGCTGAAAATGCTCGACCGCTTCCTCGTCATCGCAGAGAAACAGAAAATCCCCGCCGTGATCGTCGCCAATAAAATTGACCTCGTGGACGACCCCCAAAAAATCTTCGGACTGTACGAGCCGCTCGGCTACCGCACGATTTACACGTCCATCGTCACCGGCGCAGGCTTGGATGAATTGAAGACGCAGCTGCAGGGAAAGGTCAGCGCGCTGGCGGGACCCAGCGGCGTGGGCAAATCCAGTTTGTTGAACGCGCTTCAACCCGGACTTGGGCTGGCGGTGAACGAAGTGAGCGCGGCGGTGAACAAGGGGCGGCACACCACGGTCACGCGCCAGATGTTCGCGCTCGACGGCGGCGGATACGTGGCAGATACGCCCGGCTGGAAATCGCTCGCGTTGTGGGATACCGAACCCGAAGAGATGGATGCCTACTTCCCCGAATTGCGCGACCTCGTGGCGAAATGCCAGTTCAGCGATTGCACGCATCGTCATGAACCGGGCTGCGCCGTCCTCGCGGCATTGAAGGAAGGCAGGATTCACCCGGAGCGGTATGAGTCGTATGTAAGACTGAGAACGGGAAAAGAATAATTCACTCACCTTATGCTCGCTCCCGCCGCCGAGGACTGCGGCGGGGATGCCGCCTTGAGCAAGGTAAAAAGTGACTTTTGCAAGAAGTCGAATTTAACCCGAGTTGCTGCCTTGGTTTCAAGAGGCTTCCCTCATCCCAAACAAGGTTATATCTTCTGGGATGACTTCCCCCTCTCCCGATGGGAGAGGGCA
>QMIW01000058.1:0-26532 GCA_024434165.1 Chloroflexota bacterium
TTGCCGGCGTATTTTTGGAGCACTCCCTGATTCCATATAACTCTGGAGTCAGCCGGCTTGCCGGCGTATTTTTGGAGCAACTCCCTGATTCCATGACCAGGATTGGTTATTCGGCTGGGCGCTTAATACAAAGATGATTTCGATCTGTTTCATCTGCGGGTCATGGTTGGGCGGGACGCAAAACGGGCATGGGAGCGTCGTTGCGTTTGGTGAAGAAGCCTTCGGGCAGGGGCAGGGGTTCGAGGATGCGTTTGGTCGAGATCGAATCCGACGGGATGTAATAGAGTTTGATGGGGCTTTCGGTGCCGAGGCGGATATCCTGAAATGCGAAGATGACGTATGTACCGTCGGGGCTGAAGGCGGCGTCGCGGTAACAGCAGTTGCCTTCGTAGGGCGCGGCTTTTTCGAATTTGTGCGTGAGGGCGTTGTAGAAAACGAGGTCGCCGAAACCGGCGTTGCGCACGCCGCTGTTGATGAAGAAGACCATGTCGCCGTCGTAGTCGAAGTTGACGATCTCGTTGCTGAACTGGAACCACGCGCCGGGGAAGTCGTCAATGCGCGCGGGTTCGGCGCCGCCGCATTTCGAAATATCCATGATGCGGATGGTATCGGCAAACGTGCCCCTCGCGTTGGCGAGATACTTGATGGCGAGCCGTGTGCCGTCGTCCGACCAGAGCGCATCCTTGACTGCAAGTTCGTCGAAGAAGAGACAGCCCTTCATATCGAGCAGGGCGCTCTTTTTGTTGACCGTTTTGAGTTTTTCGATATCGAACGGCACGACAAAAAGTTCGCGGTTCAACGCCAGCGCCACCTGTGCGCCGTCGGGCGAGACGCTGAACGATTCGAAATACTCGGCGGAGAGGAAGTTGATGATGATGTCTTCGCGCAGGGTTTCGATATCCACCGTGCGGGCGGTTTTGCCAGTGAGGTACAGAATGGTTTTTCCGTCCGGCAGCCATTGCAGGTTGAACTTCGCCGCGCCGTCGGTGGTGACCTGCTGCAAATCCGAGCCGTCCACGTTCATGACGTAGATGTCGTTGTTGCGCAGGAAGGCGATCTTATCCGCACCGCCGATGACGGGCAGGGCTGGCGCAGCGTGCTGGGTTTCGGTGGGAATGACCGTTTCGGTGATGGATATCGTCGCCGTCGCTTCGAGCAATGGGGCGGATGTCGCCGTGGACGGTTCGCTGGTGGAGGTGGACGCGGGCGCTTCGATCGTGAACGGGAATTGTCCGGCGTTGAGAAAGAGGAATGCGCCGCCGCCGATTAATCCCGCCAACAGCAAGCCCCCCAGGATGGCAGGCACAGGACTGCGTTTTCTTTGAACCCGTCCCTTTTTGGCAACCGCCGTTTGGTTGTACGGCGAGACCTTGAGCGTATCGCCCGACCTGCGGATGTTGGGGTTCTCTCCGCGCAGGAACGCCTTGATGGTTTCGACCATCTCGACCGCAGTCGAGAAGCGGTCGTCCGGGTCTTTTGCCATGGCGGTGGAGATGACCTTTTCCATCCACGCCGGCAGGTTGGGGTTGGCTTCCAGAATGCGCGGCACGGGCTCGGTGATGTGTTTGAGCGCCAGCCCCAGCGGGGTATCTGCCTTGTAGGGCTGTTTGCCGATCAGCATTTCGTAGAGGATGACGCCCAGCGCGTAAACGTCCGCGCGCCCGTCAACCGCCTCGCCAGCCGCCTGCTCGGGAGCCATATAGGCGGGCGTGCCGATGATGGCGCTGCCGGTGACGTTGCCCGCCTCTGCCTGACTGAATTTTGCGATTCCAAAATCGGAGATGAGCGGGACGTTCTTGTTGGTGAAAAGGATGTTCGCCGGTTTGAGGTCGCGGTGGATGATACCTTTGGAGTGCGCCTCATCCAGTCCGGGCGCGATCTGTTCGAGCACCTTCAGCGCCTCTTCGATGGTGAAGGTATGCTCCTTGATCCGCTCCGAAAGCGAACCGCCGCCCATGTAGCGCATCACGAAATACGGCTGGTTGTTCTCCTCGCCCACGTCGTAGACCGGCACGATGGAGGGATGTTCCAACTGGGCGATGATCTTCGCCTCGCGCTCGAAACGCAGGCGGAACTGCGGGTCGGCGTGAATTAGTTCCGGCGGCAGGAATTTGATGGCGACCTCGCGCTCGAAGCGCGGGTCGTAGGCGCGATAGACGGTGGCAAACCCGCCGCGCCCCAATTCAGACTTGATTTCGTAACGCCCAATCTTTTCGGGAACCATGAGGTCTAGTATACCGATTCAAAAGGGCGCGCGCAAGAAAATTGCGTTGCAATCCTGCGGCGCCCTCAGGAGTTCATGTACAACCCGCCTGTGGATTCCATCCAGTCTGCGATGCGCTCCACTGCGGCGTGGATGTCGTTGTCCGAGATGTCAATCTCGATCTTCGGCAGGATGGACTCATCGAAGAGCCTGCGGATCAACGCCTGCTCCTCCACGAACAGGTTCAGATCATCGTATTGCGAAGGATTGCCGGAAACCTTCAGGCGTTCGGCGCGCGCCGCTTCGAACGACTCGGGCGAGCGGGTCATCATCACCAGGCGGAAGTTAAGCGGAAGCAGGCGTTCCTCCAGCCAGCGAAAATCGTAATCCTTGTTGTATTTCATCCACTGGTACATGCGCGTGGACAGGTGAAAGCGGTCCACGATCCATGAGTAATAGCGCTGCAGTTCGAACAGTTTGACCCATGTGGCGTAGGTCTCCATCGCCAGCGCCTCCTCCTGCGGCTCGAAGTTGATCAATCCCCGCCCCCAGGGGAAGTTCGTGAACGCGCACCACTCCCCGGAGACGAGCGGCGAGTGATAGCGGTACTTGCGCGGACCCACCATGCGCGGATGTTCGTTGAGCGCAAAGGCGATATCGGTTTTGAACGTCAGGCGTGTGCCTTCCAGGATGATCTTGGGGGTGAGTTTTGGCATGGCGTGATTATAGTATGCCTGCGGCTGCAGATTGCGCATTCCCCCGGCGCCGCGCAATTTGTGACCGCGCCGGGCATCACCGCCGGTTTCGAGAAACCCCGAAGCGCAAGCCTTGACACGGCTTCGATTCCGCAGATAATTACAGCCAACCAGGCAAAGGCTGTGACAGAGGAAAGTAGGCTGGCGGAAGCCGCCAGAGACGCGCAAGGCAAGCGGTGAAATTGCGCCCGACCGAAACCAGTTGAAGTTCCCTCTCGAGCCGTTCGTGTGAAAGTAACGCGAGATGGCATCTCGCGTTACCGGGTAGTGCGAACCGCCATCCCAGCGTTATCGGGGAAGCCGATCTTCGTCGGCATAAAGTGAGCCGCGAGCCTCAAACGGCGAGCGCTAATTTGGGTGGTACCGCGGGACTGCGAAAGCGCCTCCCGTCCCATTGTGGGCGGGAGGTTTTTATTTGTACATTATGTCATTGCGAGGGCGGTGTTCGCCCGCCCGAAGCAATCTCCTAATTAACCGGGAGGTTGCTTCGGGGCGCTGAAAGCGCCACTCGCAACGACATGAAATCTTGGAGGCATGTATGCAGGACAAACTGAACGAAATCGAAAAAACGGCGTTGGATTCGTTGAGTTCCATCACGGACCCCGCCGCGCTGGAAGCGTGGCGTGTGGCGCACTTGGGGCGGAGTTCGCCGCTGATGTCGGTTTTCTCCGGGCTGGGCAAACTCTCCAAAGAAGAGCGACCTGTCATCGGTCAGGCGGCGAACCGCGTCAAGGTGACGCTGGAAGCCGCATTGGAGGAGCGCACCAAGGCGGTGAAAGCAGCCATGCTGGCGAAATCCCTCGAAGAGGAAGTGCTGGATGTGACCCTGCCTGGGCGGAAGAAATACGTCGGGCGGCTGCACCCATCCACCCAGCAATTGCGCCGCGTGCTGGACATTCTGGCGGAGATGGGCTTCCAGGTCTTTACCTCTCGTGAAGTCGAAACCGATGAATATAACTTCCAATTATTGAACTTCCCGCCGCATCATCCCGCGCGCGACATGCAGGATACGTTCTTTATCGAAGCGGAGGGACGCGGCGACGATCCGATCCTGATGCGCACGCACACCTCGCCGGGGCAAATCCACGCCATGCGCAAATTTGCGGCAATGAACCCCAGCGACCCGCCGCCGATTCGCATTGCGCTGCCGGGCATGTGCTTCCGTTATGAGCAGATCACGGCGCGTTCGGAAGTGCAGTTCAACCAGGTGGAGGGACTCGCCGTCGGCAAGAACATCACCTTCGCGGATTTGAAAGGCACAATTGCCGATTTCGTCCGCCGCATGTTCGGCGAGAACGCAAGGCTGCGTTTCCGCGCTTCGTACTTCCCGTTCACCGAGCCGAGCGCCGAAGTGGATGTGGAATGCTTCGTCTGCGGCGGGAAGGGCTGTGCAGTCTGCAAAAATTCGGGCTGGCTGGAAATCCTCGGCTGCGGCATGGTGCATCCGGTCGTTTTGCAAAACGGCGGCTACGACCCGGCGATCTACTCCGGCTACGCCTGGGGCATGGGACCCGAACGCCAGTTGATGCTGAGGAACAAGGTCGGCGACATTCGTTATTTCTGGGGGAACGATGTGAGGTTCCTGGAGCAGTTCTAGAAAAGCCGACAGCCGATATTCGAGATTAGAAATTCGATAATGCGATATTTGATGGCCGATATTAGATGATGCAAGATGGAGATCATTATGAGTGTTAGCGGATTGGAAAAATTGGATGTCTGGTGCAGGGCAAGAGATTTTGCCGTGCGTGTTCACAAGGAACTGCTTCCTTTGCTTCCGCTGGATGAGAAATGGGCGCTCAGTCAGCAAATCCGCCGTTCTTCTCAAAGCATTCCTGCCAATATCGCAGAAGGACACGGACGTTTTTACTTTCAAGATAATGTGCGGTTTTGCTATATTGCACGCGGCTCTCTCGAAGAGACATTGAGTCACATCGTTCATGCCTACAAAGTCGGCTACATTCCTGAAGTCCTCTACCAGGCACTGACAGTGGATGGTGAAAATCTAAATCGTCTCATCAATGGATACATTGGCTTTTTGAAGAAAAGTAAACAGGGAGCCAATGAACCTGGGGCGAATTATTCGGTTCGCGAAATGTCTACCGACTACATCTTCGAAGAAAATTTATTATCGTCTTCAGACTCGAGTATCGAATAACGAATATCGCACTCCGAAGGAGTTGATTATGAAAATACCTCTCTCATGGCTAAAAGATTTCATTGACCTCGAAGGTCTGTCCGTCGAAGATATTGCGCGCAAACTCACCCTCGCCGGCATGGAGGTGGACGAGATTCGCTACGTCGGCTTGCCGATGCCCAACCACGCCGCGCAGGGAATGCACTCCAGCGGGAGGCACGAGTTCAAGACCAGCGGCATTGCCTGGGACCGCGAAAAGATCGTGGTGGGCGAAATCCGCGAGGTGAAGCCTCATCCCAACGCGGACAAGTTAACCCTGCTCGACCTGTACGACGGTCAGCAGGACCAGGTGGTGTTGACAGGCGCGCCGAACATCTTCCACCTCAAAGGCACGGGTAAACTACCCAAGCCGATCAAGGTGGCGTACGCAAAGGAAGGCGCGACGCTCTACGACGGTCACGCCGAAGGTCAGGTGCTGATGACGCTCAAACGCGCCAAGATTCGCGGCGTGGAGTCGTACTCGATGGCTTGCTCGGAAAAGGAACTGGGCATCACCGAGGAACACGAAGGCATCATCCTCCTCGACGACGATGCGCCCGTGGGCATGCCGCTCGTGGATTACATGGGCGACGCCGTGCTGGATATTTCCATCCTGCCGAACATGGCAAGGAACGTGAATGTCGTTGGGATTGCGCGCGAGTTGGCGGCGATGTTGGGGCGGGAGTTGAAGAAGAGCAGTGACCAGTTGCCAGTGATCAGTGATCAGTTACCAGTGACCAGTGGTCAGTCGGTGAAGGAATTGGTCGAGATCGAAATCACGGAGCCAGAACTCAACCCGCGCTTTGTCGTTGGCTTGATTCGCAATGTGGAGATCAAGCCCAGCCCGTATCAGATTCAGCGCAGGCTCAAACTGGCGGGAATCCGTCCCATCAACAACGTGGTGGATGCGACCAACTACGCCATGCTCGAACTGGGCGAGCCGCTCCACGCCTTCGATTACGACGTGCTTGTAAGCCGTGTAGGGCAAGTTTCCAACTTGCCTAACAAAAAGATAAAAATCATCACCCGCACCGCGAAGGACGGCGAAAAACTCACCACACTGGACGGGGTCGAGCGCACGCTCACCGCGACGAATGTGCTGGTCTGCGATGAAAAAGGCTCGCTCTCCCTCGCAGGCGTGATGGGCGGCGCGGAATCCGAAGTGACCGACTCCACCAAAAACATCCTGCTCGAAGGCGCGGCGTGGAACTTCATCAACATCCGCCGCACGGCGAAACAACACAACCTGCCGTCTGAGGCGTCGTTCCGTTTTTCGCGCGGCGTGCATCCCTCGCTCGCGGAACACGGCGTCCGCCTCGGCTTGAAATACATGGCGGATTGGTCCGGCGGCGCAGTCGCCCCCGACCTTGTGGATGCGTATCCGCTCCCGCCGAAGGATGCGGTGGTGGACATCACCGTCAATGATGTCAAACGCTGGCTCGGCATTGACCTCACGCTCGAACAAACCGCCGATCTTTTGAAGCGCCTCGAATTCAAATGCAAAATTACCAACAACAAATTGCAAGTCACCGCCCCGCCGCACCGCCTTGACATCGGCGAAGGCATCGTCGGCATGGCGGATGTGCTGGAAGAAGTCGCCCGCGTCTACGGCTACGACAACATCCCCACCACCACCATGGCAGACGCGCTCCCGCCGCAGGTCGGCAACCCCGTCCACGAGTGGGAGGAGCACCTGCGCGACCTGCTCGTTGCGCTTGGCTTCCAGGAGGTTGTCACGTATCGCATGACTTCCGTGGAAAGGGAATCGCGCATCGCGCATCACGACGACTACGTCCGACTTACGAATCCCATCGCGCCCGAAAAGAGCGTCCTGCGCCGCAGCCTCATCGCCTCCGTGCTGGATACGCTGGAGAAAAACATCCGTTACAGCGACTCGTTTTCATTCTTTGAAATCGGTCCGATCTTTGAACCCGTCAAGAATGATCTCCCCAACGAGTCGCGCAAACTTGCCATTGCGATGACGGGCTTGCGCGAAGCGACCGCATGGGATGTAAAGGATTCCCCCAAACTGGATTTCTATGACCTGAAGGGACGCATCGAACTCATGTTGAGCGGGCTGCGCCTCCCGAACGTTTCCTACACTGCGAGCGATTCCTATTCCCATCTCCACCCTGGCAAAACCGCCGAACTAAAAGTGAACGGACAGGTGGTGGGCGCGTTTGGTGAATTGCATCCGCTGGTGAAGGAGCAGTACGAGCTGGGCGATTCCCCCATCCTCGTCGCGGAATTCGACCTCGACCTGCTGCGCGGCATCCAGCCGGCATACGGAATCAAAACCATCCCTGAAACTCCGCCCATTTACGAAGACATCGCCGTCATTGTGGATGAAGCGGTGCTGGCGGAATCCGTCGAAGCGCTGATTCGCCAGACGGGAGGTCGAAGCGTGACGAACGTCCGCCTGTTCGACGTGTATCGCGGCGACCAGATCGGCGCGGGCAAAAAATCCCTGGCATACGCCTTGACCTACCAAGCCGAAGACAAGACCATGACCGACGCCGAAGCCGCCGCCATCCGCAACAAGATCGTCAAGCGGCTGGAAAAGGAACTGGGCGCAAAACTGCGCAGTTAACCGACCCTTACAAAAAATCCTCCGAGCAACTCGGAGGATTTTTTGCATCTACTGAACGTTGATGGTCAACTTCATTGGGCAGAAACTTCTCTTGCCGATGGTGATGGTCCATGTCGTTGTGTATGTGCCCGGGTTGGAAGGCGCCTGCATACTGGCTGACAACTCCACCGTTACGCCGGGCGAAATGGTCGCCGGAAAATCGTAGATGGATTGCAGGTACATTCGCGTGCCTTCGCTGTAACGATAGTCTGCGTTGTCGGAATCCCAGGCTGCCTTACCCACGTTCGCCACGATCCAGCGCGCTTCGAAGCGGACGCCTGCCGTCAAAACACTCTCGTTTGCCGGTTCCTGCGAGATGACCTGACATTCAAATTCCAAGCCTGAACTGCCCACCGGAATCAACGTAGGCGGGACCGTATGGGTGGGCGGAACGAGGAACAGGAACGTGGGGGTTGGCGTTGGCGTTTCGGTGGGCGTGCGCGTGGGTGTAACGGTGGGTGTGGCGGTGGGCGGAGCGAACAATGCCGTTTGGGTTGCCGCCGCGCCCGCAGTCTGCACGATTGCCGTAAAGGGGGCGTTCGGGTCCAGGGTGGGAATGGGCGCAGAGGCAGGGCTGAGCGTGGGAACGCACGCCAGCGCCAGAATTGTAACGATGGAAAGAAGGAAAGTTCTGGATCTACGCCGGAGCATGGTTCAAACAGCCTTTACTTTACATTGATGGCGGCATACGCATAGCACATGGGACCGTCCACCAGCCAGGTCATGACGTAATACCCCGCTTTGCTGGGCGCCTTGCCGTCGAGCCGCACTTCAAACGATTCGCCGGGCTGCAATCCCTTGCGGATCTCCACGCGCTTGGACCCGGCAAAGTTCGTCCCGCCCACGAATTTTATGTCCACGTTTTCGTACCAGGGGCGCGTCCCGGTGTTGACGACCGTCCACTTGATCTCGAACTCTTCGTTCTGGCGGAAGGTGGTATTGTCCCTCGGCGCGCGGCTGATGACCGTGCAGGTATATTTCAACGGGATGGGTGTGTTGGTGGGGGTGGCGGATGCAACCGTGAACGGTGTGGCGGTGAAGGTCGGCGTTTCGCTCACCTGGAAGACGATGCTGCTTGTGCCGGGTTGTTCGCTTGGGGGTGCGGCTTCCGGCTGTTGGGCGGAGACTGTCTCTTCCACAGAGCGGGCAATCTGTTCGTTGGCTTGCATCGTCCCTGCGACGGCGGTATTGACCTGCGACTGGACGTCGGCGGTGGGCTGCTGCGAAGGCAGGCAGGATGAGAGCAGGATGGCAAGAAGGATCAGTAACGGCAGTTTTTTGGACATGGATTATCTCCTTGATTGAATAGACCTGACGGACGACTCCATCCGCCCGTCAGGTCTAAGTATATCAGCCCCTGTACATTGCCGTATTAATCGTCGCTGGTTTCGCCGGAGCCGATGCCCAGCGGCTTCCACTTGTTTTCGTCCTTCAAGCGATGCTGGATGCCGCCGCGGTTGTGAAGTTCGTCGAAGCCTTCTGGCTTGATGAACATCTCCTCGCCGTCGAGCAGACCCGTGAGTCCGGTTTGACCCGGTTCGGGGCGTTTGAGTCCCTTGAATTTTGCCGCATCCGATGGGACATAGTCGGTGGGTTCCTCGTAGGTGGTGATGTAGCCCTCGTAGTTGCGCAGGATGACTTTATGGTCGGACATGCTCAGCAGGTAATTCGGCATGAGTGGAATCTTACCGCCGCCGCCGGGCGCATCCACGATGAACTGTGGCACGGCATACCCGGAGGTGTGTCCGCGCAGACCTTCCATGATCTCGATGCCTTTTGCCACCGGCGTGCGGAAGTGCCCCGCGCCTTCGACGAGATCACACTGATAGAGATAGTACGGGCGCACGCGAATACGGACGAGGTCTTGCACCAATTGGCGCTGAATGTGAACGTTGTCGTTCACGCCTGCCAGCAGCACGGACTGATTTCCGAGCGGGATGCCCGCGCGGGTGAGTCGGTCGCAGGCTTCGGCGAGTTCCTTGGTGATCTCGTTCGAGTGGTTGACGTGAATGTTCATCCACAGCGGGTGGTATTTGGCAAGCATGTCCACCAGTTCCTGGGTGACACGCATTGGCATGAAGACCGGCACACGTGACCCAATGCGGATGATCTCGATGTGCGGAATCTCGCGCAGGCGGGAGAGCAATTCTTCGAGAATCTTCGGAGCCAGCACGAGCGGATCACCGCCGGAGAGCAACACGTCGCGGACTTGCGGGGTGCGCTTGAGATACTCGATCTGCATCTCGAACTCTTCGCGTTTGAAGGTCTGCCCCGGGTCGCCGACGATGCGCGAGCGGGTGCAGTAACGGCAGTACGAGGCGCACTGAGTCGTGACCAGCATGAGCACTCTGTCAGGATAACGGTGAACCAGCCCTGGTACGGGAGAGTGGCGGTCTTCCGCGAGGGAGTCCTCCATCATGGCGGTGAAGGCTTGCATCTCCTCCGCACGCGGGATGATCTGCAAACGAGTCGGGTCGTTGGGGTCTTCGGGGTCGATCAGGGAGATAAAGTAGGGCGTCACATCCACACGGAACAAGCCTTGCGTTTGCAAAGCCTTGCGTTCGCTGTCGGTGAGCGGGATGACTTTTTCAATGTCCTCAACGGAATTGAGGCGGTTGGAAAGCTGCCAGCGCCAATCGTTCCACTTTTCGTCGGGAACATCGGCGTAGATCTTGGCGCGTTTGGAAACAAACTCGGTTTTCATGGTTCCTCCATACTATTAACTAAAGGCAAATAATGCGTCGCACCAGACGGGTTGGTTTTGTCTGATAAAGAAGGCAAATCTACTCGTTGAGACGAGTCCAATTAATCAACCCAAGTTGCTAGCTTGGTTTCAAGGGTCTTCCCTCACCCCAATGAAGGTTATTTTTCCTTGGACGACTCCCCCTCTCCCGGTGGGAGAGGGCAGGGTGAGGGTTTTTGACGGGAAACCTGGAAAGTCTATTGGAAGGTGGCAACTTGAGATAATTAAGGTGCGACGCACTTGGAAACAATTAAAAGACAGCCGCTCACGCTGGAGGGTCGTGGTCAGGGAGGTAGAAACCTGCGATTTTCGGCATGGGGTCATTTTAAGAGCAAACAGGGGGAGGGTCAATGACCCTATTAATGGAACCAATGCCAGCCAGCCGGTGTAGTATTTTTGAATAGAATACCTCTCCGGAGAGGCGCATTTGGATGAATCCACCCTAGCCCGCCATGCTGCAAACGGCGACACGGCAGCCTGGGAGCCGCTCATGCTGGCGCACCAGCAGGCGGTCTTCCGGTTTGCCTACCTGCTCCTGGGCGACCCCGACGAAGCCGAAGACATTGCCCAGGAAACCTTTTTGCGCGCCTGGAAATATCTAGGGCGTTTCGACCCGTCGCGCCCGCTGCGTCCCTGGCTCTTGAGCATCGCATCCAACCTAGCCAGCAACCGGCGGCGTTCTGCAAGCCGCTATCTTGCTGCGCTCACACGCGCCTTCCGCAACGAATCATCATCCACCACCATCGAAGAAAAAAGCACACAACACATGGAAGCGGATGCGCTTTGGCAAGCCGTCCAAACGCTCGACTTCACAGATCAGCAAATTATCTACCTGCGTTATTTCCTCGAACTTCCTGTACATGAAACAGCCCAAGCCTTGAACATTGCGGAAGGCACGGTCAAATCGCGTTTGAATCGCGCGCTCGAAAAATTACGCCAGATCATCAAGCAGGATTTTCCCCTCCTCTCCGAAGGACGCGAGGCATGAACGAATTCGAAAAGCAACTCACCGAGATCGCAAAAGGGATGGACTATCCGCCCACGCCCGACATTGCCGGATTCGTCTCCGCACGTCTGCGCCCTGCCAGGTCACCGCGCCTCATTTCCAAGACCTGGGCTTGGTCGCTGACCATCGCGCTGATTCTCCTCCTCAGCCTTTTGCTCATCCCGCCTGCGCGCGCCGCCATCCTTGAATTCATCCAAATTGGAATCGTGCGCATCTTCCCGCAGCCCATCGAGCCGACGGCAGAACCGATTCAAACCATCGCTCCCAGCACAGCCACACCCATTTCATCCCTGCCCTTTCTTGAAACCATTGCCGGAAAGACCACGCTCGCAGACGCGCAGAAACGAGTCAATTACCCGATCCTGCTTCCCGCATATCCAGCGGACATTGGCGAACCGGATTATGTTTTCGTTCAAAATGCCGACGGGAATATGACCATCCTCGTCTGGCTCGACCCGCAGAATCCCGAATCTGTTTTGATGAGCCTGCACTTTGTCCCGCCCGGAAGTTGGGCGATCACCAAAGTCTCACCTACCCTCATTGAAGAAACCACCGTGGACGGAGTCCGCGCCATTTGGGCGGTGGGACCTTACCCACTTCGCTTCACCAACGGCGACCTGGATTTCACCCGCATCGTAAATGGCAACGTCCTCATCTGGGCAGACGATACCGTCACTTACCGCCTCGAAACAGACTTGTCACTTGAAGAAGCCCTCAAGATTGCGGAGTCGCTCGAACCCTGAGAGAAAGAGGTAATGAACATGAACCGCCATATTCGATTGTTTTCTTTCTACCGTACATGGCACGCTCAAGCCGCAGTCCCCGGCGCAAGGAGCAATTGGTAATGAACATGAACCAGCGCATTCGATTCGGTTTAATCCTTGCTTTGATACTTGCCGTTCTCCTGAACGGCTGCTCCGCCAAACGGAACTGTCCCGTTACCGAACCGGTCTGGGTCAAACCGCCCGAAGATGCCGCCGTGCTGAACACGCCGGAGTTTGAGTATTACTTTGTCAATGAAGACTCTTCCATAATGGCATCTGCCTGGTGGGCTGGGTCACAAAAGGATTTCCCGCTTGTCCTCGAAGAAGGCATCAAAGTGGGCTGGTTTCGCCCCGAGGGCGCCGAGTTGATCATCACGGGCAGGCGGCTGGACGGCGATGCGCCCGCGCTCGAATCGCATGTGCCTTGCTGTTACCCGACCCGTTTCCAGGCAACGGGCTTGTACTTCCCGTCGGAAGGCTGTTGGGAAGTCAACGCAAAAGCAGCGGATAAGGAAATTAACTTTATCGTTTGGGTGGAGCCATAAGAACTCGGGAACCATTCTGCATTTGGCGGTGTACTCCTGTAAATCAACTTACTGGAGGCTGATATGAGTTCCCGATTTCGTGTTGCGATTGCTGTCGCATTGATTCTTTCGTTGGCGGTTTCCATCCCAGCCTTCGCGGGCGGATGGGCGGTTGTCACACTCGATGGGCTGCCGGTACGTGTTGTGGCTGGCGAGCCGCTGACGATCGGCTTCATGGTTCGCCAGCATGGCATTTCGCCCGCCCCGGGCTTATCTCCAACCATCACATTCACATTGCCCAAAGAAGAGCAGTTCACCGTCACAGCCAAAGAAGATGACATTACAGGGCATTATTCCGCGACAGTCACCTTGCCAAAGGAAGGGGATTGGAATTGGATTGTGGAAGCATACTCGTTCCCACAACCCATGCCGGTCATCACAGTTGTTGCTCCGACTGCGACGGCAGTCAGTCAGCCTGTTGCCGCCGAGCCCGTTCCTTACATGCTCATCATTCGCATGGCTGCCTTCGGGCTGGGAATGCTCGGTTTGTTCTTCGCATTGCGAACCAAAAGCCGCGCTGCCTTCGCCGTCACTGCTCTTTGCCTGGCGGTTGGACTCGCTTCCTTCATACCGGGATCAACCGTCCCGAAGGTGGAGGCGCAGGACGATTTGCCAGTCCAAGCCGCGGGCGAAGCGTCCATCTCTCAAGCGGAGTTTGGCCGGCGGTTGTTCATCGCAAAAGGCTGCATTACCTGTCATCTCAATGACAAGGCACAAGCCAGGGATAGCGTCCATATCGAAATGGGCGCGCCGAATCTGACGAGTTTTTCTGCAAGTGAAGAGGTGTTGCGATTGCGGTTGAAAGACCCGGCTTCCGTCAACTCAAATACGAAAATGCCGGACTTGAATTTATCTGAAGCCGAGATCGAAGCGTTGATTGCGTTCATCAATTCGAAATGAAGATGATTTGCAATGATATTGGCGGACAGTGAGCGCTGTCCGCCTTTTTCTTTAACGGTAAAATCAGCGCAAGGAGAGACGACATGACCGAGGATGGCAATCACGGCTATTGGGGCGACCTGCACCGCCCGGGCATCACACCCGAAGAGGCGGATTTCAGCATTATCGGTATTCCGTTCGACGGGCTTGCCAGCGCGCGCAAGGGAGCGGCGCTCGCGCCCGCACGCCTGCGTTATTGGTCGCGGCATCTGACTCCGTTCAGCGAGGACCGCACGCGGCTAATGGATATGAAGGTGTGCGACCTCGGAGACATCGAAATCGTGAATCCCGAAGTGGATTTTGTGAAAGTCCGGCGGCAGGTGGCAGCCCTGCCGAACATGCCGATTCTGCTCGGCGGCGACCATTCGGTGACCATTCCCATTTTGCAGGGACAGCGCGAGCGTTACAAGGACCTGCGCCTCGGCGTATTGTGGGTGGATGCGCACCCCGATCTGTGCGATTTCTTCGACGGCTCCAAGCTCTCGCACGCGAACACCATGCGCCGCGCGCTGGAATTCGGGATCGAAACGCACGACGTGTGCATGGTGGGCTTGCGCTCATGGGAGGATCAGGAGATTGACCTGATCGAGAACGGCGGCATCCACGTGTACACCGCCGCCGATGTCGCCGAGCGCGGCATCCGCAACGTGGCAGACAGCGTCTATAACATCCTCAACGATTGCGACGCCGTGCACATTTCGCTCGATATTGACTGCCTCGACCCGTCCGCTGCGCCGGGCACGGGCATCCCCGAATTTGGCGGGCTGACCTCGCGCGACGTGCTGACGCTGCTCAAGGGGATGCAGGATCTGCCGCTGGCGGGCTTGGATGTGGTGGAGATCGCGCCTCCGCTCGACCCCTCCGAAGCGACGGTGTTCGCCGGTTTGAAAATCATCATGGAATATATTGCCGTCATTGCGCGCAAGCGGCAGAGAAAAGGTTGAAATGCAGGTCGAACTCGATCAGCTGGAAGTCTTTCATAACCCGGCGGAGAACCGCTTCGAAGCCTGGATTGACGGCCGGCTCGCCAAACTCGATTACATGGAAGACGGTAATACCATCGTGATGATGCACGTCGGCGTGCCGTATGAGTTTCGCGGGCAGGGCGTGGCGGGAAAGATTACGCAAGCCGCGCTCGAATACGCAAAGGAAAAATCCCTGCGCGTGATCCCGATGTGCTCGTATGTTGCGGCGTACATCCGAAGGAATCCGCGCTATGGCGGGTTGCTTCACCATAAGTAAGAGCAGTCCGCTTTGAGAAAACCACGCAGTCTGCAGGGAGATTTTTTGGGTGAGTAGACAGCCAATGAACAACGAGCTTCTCTTCCGCCGCGCAACACAAGCCGACCTGCCTGCCATCGTTCACATGCTGGCAGATGACGAACTGGGCAGCCGGCGCGAGCGGCTCGAAAACCCGTTGCCCGAAGCCTATTTCAAGGCGCTCGACGCGATCCAAGCCGATGGAAACCACGAACTGATCGTGGCAGAACTGAACGGCGAAGTGGTCGGCTCGCTTCACTTGATGTTCCTGCCCTCCATCAGTTTTCAGGGCGGGCTGAGGTCGCAGGTCGAATCGGTGCGCGTGGCTTCAAAACACCGCGGCAGGGGCATCGGCGCGCAGATGATGGAATATGCCATCGCGCGCGCCAGGGAACGCGGCGCGCACGTGATGCAGCTCACCTCGCACGAAACGCGCAAAGACGCGCATCGTTTTTACGAACGGCTGGGATTCAAAAAAGCCCACGTTGGGATGAAGTTGAATTTGAAGGAATAAACGGCGTCCCCGGCATATTCCGCATGAGACGGCGGATGAATCCCGTAAAATCAGACAACCCCCGGTGAACCGCCGGGGGTTGTCCTCCTTCAACCTTCCCTTACTGCTGCAATTGAACTTCGTCCTTGCGCTTCGGCGTCTGCGCCAGCAGGTCGAGCACGATCCGCGCCGCGAACGGCACGGCGTCGGCAACAGGCGACGAAAGCTCCTCGCTGAATTCGTGAATGCGTCCCGTTGCAATGCCCACCACCTCCACCTCCTCCGGCAGCTGCGCGCCCATCACCCTGCCCAGTTCAATCGCGTTTTGCAGGGATGTATCGTGCGCGCTGGTGGTGTGATACGCCGAGTAATTCGGTATGTCGTGCAGGTTCAAGATCAGGATCGAACCGGGCTGGTCGTTTTCGCCCATCGCAAAGGAATCCACGAGGATTGCCCGCTGGTAGCCGATGAGATGCTCCATCAGCCCCAGCCCGCCGAGCGAAAGACAAACCACGTCCACGTTACCCTCATCCCTGCGCCCCTCTTCTTCGGAGAGAGGGGATGGGAACGAGGGTAATTGTTTCCTTACCTCCTCCGCAACCTTCCATCCGACGCCGTCGTCGCCCAGGATGGGGTTGCCGAGACCCACGATGATGGTTTTCATGATAACGTTCTCGAAGATGTATTTTCCATTGATTAGCCCGGCAACCAGGTAATTATGGCCGCCGCCGGATACGCGCTGGTTGGATGTTGAAGCGGCATAATTATTTGGAGATGTGCCCTTCGAGATCCAACGGGGGTAAATCGCCAACGTTAAGTACAAACCCGGAGGACTCTTTATTTACTCCCATCAGTATGTAATTCTCTCCAACTTCGACTGCAAGGAAGCGATTACCCTGGCTGTCAACCACCCAGATGGATGGTATTCCGCCAGGCAGGGTGGCTTTCTCAAATACCGCGTCGCGCCCGTCACCGCCAAATGCGATACCGGCTAAACTGCAACCTTCCTTGTTGTTGAACTCGATTGTTAAAAATAGGATGCCTTCCTTGGGACGGAGTTGGGGTGCATATGTGGAAGTCTCTGATAAAGTCGCGGATTTTAATGTCCACTCACATACTTCGTTGGATATCGCAGGCGGCAGCGGTGTGGGAGTGAATGTGGGAGTAGATGTAGGGACAGGCGTAATCGTTGAGGTGGGAGTCAACGTTGGTCCGAATACCCCGCCTGCCCCGCAACCCGAAACAGCCAAACTCAAGATCAGACAACAGATCATCGAAACATTCTTGTTCACGATTTTCTCCTTTCCAAACCTCGGGTTGCATAACCGATACTTCGAAACTGGGTTGGATTCTCGTTTACATCTGCTGCTCCGAATGACATATATTGAACGAATTAACAAAACTGTTTCAACACTTCCACCGGATTCCCCTCCGCGTCGCGGATGACGATCTCCATCGGCATCTGTCCCGGCAGGGAGTGGGTGGCACAGCCGAAGCACGGGTCGTAGGCGCGAAACGCCATCTCGACCATGTTGAGCAGTCCTTCGCTTACATTGCCATCCCTGATGAGGCTGCGCGCCGCCTTGTTCGTGGACATCTGGATCGGGGCGTAGTTGTTGGTGGTGCCCACGATGAGATTCGCTTTGGTCACGACGCCCCGCTCGTCGGTCCAGTAGTGATGCGTGAGCGTGCCGCGCGGCGCCTCGACAATGCCGACTCCTTCCGTCGGAATCCGGGTCGGTTTGGCGTGCACATCCGGCGAGGTGATTTCGGGGTCGGTCGCCAGTTCCAGCCAGCGTTCTGCGGCGTAGAGCAGCTCGATCAGGCGCGCCCAATGTGTGGCGAGGCGTTGATGTACGGGCTTGCCGCCGAGGGTCTTGTAGAACTTGTCGTATTCCTCCTGCGCGCGCGGGGTCGCCATGCCGTCTGCGGCGTTGAGGCGCGAGAGCGGCGTGGCGGTGTAGATACCCGACTCCTCGCCATCCACGAAGCCCTTCCAGCCGACGTTCTTGAGGTATGGAAATTTGAGATACGTCCACGGTTCGACGTGTTCGGCGATGTGATTCATGTATTCGTGCGGCGCGTATTTGACGAATTCCCTGCCGTTCGGGTCCACCACACGCACTTTGCCGTCGTAGAAATTGACCTTGTTGTTCGCATCCACTGTGCCCATCGAATAGGTGCGGTGGGTGTACACATCGCCGAGGATGAGATCAACATACATTTTGTTGCCGAGCACGATGTCGTTGAAGATCTTCAGGCTGAACTGCGCGAACTCAATCGCCCAGTGCGCCATGTCCTCCAGTTCTTTGCGTTGTTCCTCGGTGATGCCCTTGGTTACCCCGCCGGGAATGGACGTGCATGGGTGCACTTTGCGCCCGCCGATCATTTCGACGGCGGCATGACCGTACTTGCGCATCTGGATGACCTTGCCGCCGATCTCCAGCCCGACCTTGTGAATTACGCCGAGGATGTTGCGTTCGGCGACGGGCGCATCGGGACCCATTACGAAATCCGGTCCGCCCAGCGCATAGAAGTGGGTGGTGTGATCGGTGCAGTAGAACGCGGAGTAGAGCAGTTCACGCAGCATTTTTGCCGTGCGCGGCGGATCCACCTGATAGACCGCATCCGCAGCTTTGGATGCCGCCATGTGGTGCGCCTCCGGGCATACGCCGCAGATGCGGTTGGTCAGCAAGGGCATTTCCTCGATGGGGCGGCCCACCACGAAACGCTCAAAGCCGCGCAGTTCGGGGATTTGAAAATAGGAATTGGCAACGTTCCCTTTTTCGTCGAGGAAGATCTCGATCTTGCCGTGTCCTTCCAGGCGGGTGATCGGGTCTATGGATATGCGTTGAGTCATGTGAACTCCTGTTAGTTATTGGAGATTTGTGATTGGACACTGGTCGTCTGGACCGTTTTGCCAATCTCCTGATCTCCAATCATTTCTCCAGCGGCGAGCTGTCGTCGTGCAGTTCTTTGACGAAATGCGCGCGCGCCGCCACTTCCTCCAATTTGAGCGAGGCATACTGCAAGGCTTCCTTCATCAACTTCCCAGCGGCTGCGGGGGGCAGTTTCTTGAGGGTCTCAAGGGTGTAGCCCTTTTCCTTAAGATACTCTTCGATGAGCGCCTTCTCCAAAATCGCGTTGCGATCTTCGGCGGGTTCGGTGTTTTCAACCGGTTTCGCAGTCATGTCAGCCTCCTTTCACAAAGGATGAATTATGAGGGATGAAGGACTGGCAGAAGGGAGGTTTGTTCAACCTTCATCCTTCCGCCTTCATCCTTGCCCTCCACGCTTCCCTGTTCGCCTTCAACAGCGACCCTGCCAGGTTGAAGCGGTATACCTGCCCAACCGGGTCGGGGATGCCGTCCAGGATTCGCTCGATCTGCGCCGGTTCCTTCGCGTCAATGACGGAAGCGAAGGCGGCGATCAGCCGCGCGCCATAATCCAGCACACCTTCGGCGGGACCGTAACAGCCGATGCACTGCGCCCCGGCGTTCGGACAGCGCGAATTGCAGCCGCTGCGTGTGGCGGGACCGTTGCACGGGATGCCCTGTTCGAGCAGGCACAGGTTCGGGTCCACGGGCGCAATATCCTGAATGCGTTTGAACTCGTAGATGGATTTCACGTTGCGCGCACGCGGGCACTCGTCGCAGACGGTCGAATCGCCGGCGCCGATCACCGCCCCTTTGGGCGGCAGTTCCGCCTGACCCTTGAGCACCTTGACAACCAGGTCAATCACCGCCGCGATCTGATGTGACTCGGGCGGGCAGCCGGGCATGTAGTAGTCCACATCCACCACCAGGTCGAGCGGGCGCAGGACGTTTGCCAGCCGCGGGATGTGCAGTTCGCCTTCGGGGACATCGAACGTAGTACGCGGATAGATCTCGTGCGGGTTGTCGGTCGTCAGCGTGTTGAATGCGGTGTGGACGATGTCTCCCACTGGGCTGAGGTTTGCCAGACCGGGAATACAGCCCTCACAGGCGCATGAGCCGAAGGCGACGAGGATCTTCGATTTCCGCCTCAGCAATTTGGCGATGTGTTCGTTCTCGTCGTTGCGGATGCCGCCGTTGAAGAGCGTCAACAGGATCGAGCCGTCTTCCATCGCTTCCACGTCCTTGTATTTCGTATCCACGGCGACGGGCCAGAAGACGACGTCGAAGTTCGCATCCACATCCAGAATGACCTCGTGCGTGTTCAGGACGGCAATCTCGCATCCGCCGCAGGACGCCGCCCAATACATTGCGAATTTCGGTTTTGCAGTCATACGATCACCTCCTTCATGGCAGGGGTGGAAACGGCTTCCTGATAGGTCGCGGGCCAGTTGAGCGGACCGAGCGCGCGCACTTCCTCGACAAACTTGTTGATCTCCGCGGCAAGGATGGCGCCTTCCGCGGCGCTTGCCCATAAAAGTTTAATTCGCCCGGGGTCTATGCCCATCTGCACCAGCACGCGCTTCATCAGGATGAACCTGCGCAGGGCTTTGTAATTTTGTTCGACGTAATGACAATCGCCTGGGTGGCAGCCGGTGACCAGCACACCGTCTGCGCCGTTGGCGAACGCCTTGAAGACGAAGGTCGGGTCGAGCCGCCCGGAACACATCAGGCGGATGAGGCGGACGTTGGGCGCATATTTCACGCGCGCCGTTCCAGCCGTATCGGCGGCGCGGTAACTGCACCAGTTGCAGGTAAAACCGATAATGGTGGGTTCGAAAGTTTTATCGTTCATAAGGATTCCTCCGGGCAGGTGTAAATGGTAATTACGTAATTGCCATTTACACAGCCGCTTCCTCCTTTACATCGAGATTGAGCAGCAGCAAACCTTCGATCTGCGAAAGGATCTGCTCGTTGCTGAAACAGGTTCCGCTGATCGCGCCCGCCGGGCAAGCCGCCACGCAGGTGCCGCAGCCCTGGCAAAGCGCAGGGTTGATCTCGGAGACCATCTTGTCCTCGTGGAACAGGATGGCGCTGAACGGACACAAACCGTTACAGATGCGGCAGCCGGAGCATTGCGCCTCGTTGATCGAAGCGCGTACGGGTTCGAGCGCGATTTCCTTCTGCTGGATCTTGCCGAGCACGCGGGCTGCTGCGCCCGCCCCCTGCGCCACGCTGGCGGGAATGTCCTTCGGTCCCTGCACACAGCCGGCGATGAAGACGCCCTCGGTCATGGTTGCCACCGGGTCGAGTTTCGGATGCCGTTCGATATACCAGCCGTCCGAACTGCACGCGATGCCGAACATCTTCCCGGTTTCCTTGGCGTCGTGACGCGGCTGCAATCCCGCCGAGAGAATCACCATATCCACCGGGATGCGGCGTTGTTTGCCGATGAGCGTATCCTCCACCTGGATGACCAGTCTGCCTTCTTCCTCCGGCGTGCGGGCGAAGTCGGTCACCTCCGCCACCTTGCCGCGTACGAAGTGCGTCCCCTCCTCGAGCAGACGCTGATAGAACTCTTCGTAGCCCTTGCTGGGCGTGCGGATGTCAATGTAGAAGTTGTACACATCCGCGCCCGTGCGTTCGTGAACAAGATGCGCGAACTTCAGGCTCTGCATACAGCAAATTGCGGAGCAGTAGGCGTTGTAGTTCTGGTCGCGCGAGCCGACGCAGTGAACGATGCCCACCGCTTTGGGAACGGTCTTCCCGTCGCGCAGAACGATGTTCCCGCCGGTGGGACCCGCCGCGTTGCACAACCGCTCGAATTCCAGGTTGGTATAAACGTTATCCAGCCGGCCGTAGCCGTATTGCGGGATGCGCCTCGCATCGAACAGATCGTAGCCGGTCGCCAAAATGATGTTGCCGACCTGCACCGTGATGGTTTCATCCTGCTGGTTGAAATCAATCGCATTGGTGGGGCAGAACTTCTCGCAGGCTTTGCAGGTGCCTTTGAGGAAGTAGGCGCAATTGACCGCGTCAATCACCGGGTATTTCGGGACGGCTTGCGGGAACGGCACATACACCGCCTTGCGTTTCGCCATCCCGACCTCGAAGACCTCATCCGTCACCTTCCACGGGCATTTCTCCCAGCAGATGCCGCAGCCGGTACAGTCTTCGGTCTTGATGTAGCGGGCTTTCTTGTTGATGCTGACCACGAAGTTGCCCACATAGCCGTCCACTTTGGTCACTTCGCTCCACGTCAGCAGGGTGATGTTCGGGTGGCTGCCCGCCTGAACCATTTTCGGCGTGAGGATACAGGCTGAACAATCCAGCGTGGGGAAGGTCTTGTCGAACTGCGCCATGTGACCGCCGATGGACGGTTCTCGTTCCACCAGGTAAACATGGAAGCCCGCATCGGCGATCTCCAGTGCGGCTTGGATGCCCGCAATGCCGCCTCCGACCACCAGTGTGTCGGCGTGAATCGGCACGCGCAGGGGTTCGAGCGCCTCGTTGTGCGCCACCCGCGCCACGCCGCCCGCGATCAGCGCCTTGGCTTTTTCGGTGGCGGCTTCCTTGTCGGTGTGCACCCATGAGACCTGCTCACGCACCGAGACCATCTCGCACAGGTAGGGGTTGAGTCCCGCCTCCTTGCACGCATTGCGGAAGGTGGCTTCGTGCAGGTGCGGCGAACAAGCCGCCACCACCACGCGGGTCAAGCCGAATTCCTTGATATCCTTCTGGATCAACTCCTGACCCAGGCTGGAACACATGAACTTGTAATCGCGGGAAACGACCACGCCCTGATGAGCCAGTCTTTCCCCAGCCCATTTGCTGACCTCCGCCACATCCACCACGCCAGCAATGTTCGTTCCGCAGTGACAGACATAAACGCCAATTCTTTCAGTCATAGGTTTCTCTCCTTGTCTCTAGGCGAGCATTGGTGTTCTTGCAAGGATTGCTTTATCAATCCCTAAATGTTTTGTGCTAAGCCCCAGCGCCACACCCATAAGCTGGGTGAAATAAATCACCGGGATGGACAGGTTGGTGCCAAACTCCTGATTGACCTGCGTCTGGTAAACCTCCAGGTTGACGTGGCACATTGGGCAGGTTGTGGCAATCACGTGGGCGCCTGAATTGATGGCGTCTTCAAGGAGGATGCGAATCATCTCCAGCGCCGCCCGACGATTAGTGATGATCAGGGAACTTCCGCAGCAACGCGTCTTGGTGGCATATTCGACCGGTTCGGCGCCAATGGCAGACAGGAGCTCCTCGAAGAAGCGGGGGTTTTCGACATCCTCCCTCCCCCTGCGCGGTCGAATCAATTGGCAGCCATAGTTTGGAGCAACTCTCAGTCCCGTAAGCGGATGCGTGGTTTTGTTCCGGATCTGTTCCAGCCCCACGTCCTCGATGAACACTTCAATGAGATGCCGCACTTTCAACGTCCCATTAACGTGCAGGTTGTCTTCTTCCAGGGCAAAGTTGATGTGATCCGCCAGGTCCGGGTCTTGTTTGAGGTAGGCGTTGGTGAAATAGGCGTTCTTGAAGCACGCGCTGCACGGCGCGACAAAATCTGCCAGCCCGGTCTTTTCGGCGATGGCGAGATTGCGAGCCACGAGCGTGTAAGCCAGCAGTTCGTCCACAGGGAAGTATGCCGTGGCGCCGCAGCAGTTCCAGTCCTCGATCTCCCTGAGTTCCAGACCCAGCGCCCGCGAAACTTCCTTTGTGGAAACGTCATAACCCTTTGCCAGGCTTTCAAGAGAACATCCGGGGTAGTAGGCATATTGTTTCATGACAGCTCTCCAATCGGGATGATTCGTTTCACCATGCGCTGGAAGTTCTTGAGCCTCTTGATCTTCTTCGGGAGCAGGGGCATCTTCCCTTTCAGTACCAAGCCGGTGGCGGTGAGAGCCTCCTGGACGAGCTGCCCGGCGGTGAATTTGGGCAGGTAGGTGGTGGCAAGAATCGGTTCGAAGGACTTACCCGAATTGACGATCATTTTGACGAAGCCCTCCGAGAAGTCGGGACCGATCAGACCCTCCTTGTAGCGGCTTCTCCACATGGAGTAACGCTTCAGGGCGTACATCATGTCTGCGATGTCAATTCCCGCCGGGCACCTCACCGTGCAGTGATAGCACGAGGCACACGACCAGTAGGTATTGCTTGCCAGCACCTCGTCCTTGAAATTCTCGCGGATCATGCCGATGATGGCGCGCGGCGTGTAATCCATGAAATCCGCCGCCGGGCAGGTGCCGCTGCACGTGCCGCATTGCAGGCAATGCGAGATCGGATTGCCGTGCGTGGCGTACATCATGTTGGCGATTTCTTGATGGAAGGATAGTTCGGCAGCCATACATTCTCCTCGTCACTGGGGTTGCAGGTGTTTTTCTTCCGCCGCCTTCAACAAGGCGCTTACCTTTTCCAGCAGAAGACCCGGCTCGACCGGCTTCTCGACCAGTTCATCCACATCCACGAAATTGGGGTGCACCGCCTGACCGGGGAAGAGAAAGGCGATCTGCTCGCGGACGCTGGTGATGATCAAGACCGGAATTTCCCTGAGTTTGGGATCCTTGCGGAGTTTCCGCGCCAGCGCAATGCCCTCCGCTCCGCGTCCCATCATGATGTCGAGGAGCAGCAGATCATAATGCCGGGCTTGCAATGCCTGGAACCCATCCTTGGGGTTGTAGGCGGCATCCACCCGGTAGCCCGCTTTCTCCAGGATGGAGCGGATCGCCCCGACGAAATCGGGGTCGTCGTCAATGATGATCAGTTTTTTATCCGTATTCATGGACATCTCCTTGACTCACGATTTAGCCGCCGCCAGTTCCGCGTGAGACGCGGGGTTTGGTTCTTCTTTCAGGGACGGCAGATGAATGACAAACGTACTGCCCCTGCCCAGCTCGCTTTCGACCGTGATCGAACCGTCGTGCGCTTCGATAATTCGCCGGGCAATTGCCAGCCCGATGCCGCTGCTTGCTTCGCCCGCCCGATCCGCCTTTCCGGTGTAGAAATCGTTGAAGATATGCGGCAGGTCTTCCCGGGCGATTCCGACTCCGTGGTCGGCGACGGCGATTTGCAGTTCGCCGGCTGTTTTTTCGGCGCGAAGAACGACCTCGCCTCCCGCCCGCGAATACTTGATCGCGTTTCCCAAAATGTTGACCACCACCTCGACCAGCGTCCCCTCGTCGCCGTTCACGTCGCCGAGCGGCTCACGGATGGATGAGATCAGTTCAATATCCTTGCGCTTCGCGTGAGGCTGGACGGTCTCGATGGCTTTGGTCAAAACGGAGGCGATGGACGTTGGCTTGAAGTTGTCGCGGATCTTGTTGACGTCCACCGACAGCACCCGCAGCCAGGTGAGAATCAGTTGAATCAGATCGCCGATGTTGATCTTCATGCGTTCGATCCGTTTCATCTGGTCTTCGTTGAGCGCGCCGGAGAGTTCCTCCGCCAGCACGAACAGGTTTTGCTGCACCGCGCTGAGCGGGGATTTCAATTCATGGGAGACGATGGCGGCGAATTGCTCGCGCAGCATGTCCTTTTCGCGTTTGAGGGCGATGGTCTCCAGCACCAGCCTGCGTTTGTCGAGTCCGCGCCGCGTGATCATGCGGAATTCGTCGGGCGTGAAGGGCTTGGGCAGGAAGTCATACGCGCCGTTCTTCATTGCGTCCACCGCGGAACTGACAGTGGCAAAGCCGGTGATGACCACTGTGACAATGGTTGGGTCCATCTCGCGGATCTTTTCGAGCACCTCGAAGCCGGAGATGCCCGGCATTTTGAGGTCCACGAAAACCAGGTCGGGGTGGAACTCGCTCACGAGGCGCAGACCAGCCGTCCCGTCGGAGGCGGAGGCGATTTCGTAAGGTCCGCCCGCCAGAATCTGCGAGCAGGAGTCGATCACGACCTCCTCGTCGTCAATGAGCAAAATCCGCGACTTTGTTTCCATTTTCTTCACTGACTTTCGTTATGACCGGCAGACTGACAATGAACTTCGCGCCTTTGCCGATCTCGCTTTCGACCGTAATCTCGCCGTTGTGTTCTTTCACGATCCCGTAACTGATCGCCAGCCCCAGCCCGACGCCGTGACCGATCTCCTTGGTGGTAAAGAACGGATTGAAGATCCTTTCCATGTTTTCGATGCTGATGCCGTGACCGGTGTCCTTCACTTCGATCTCGATGGTTTTTGCATTCAACCCATACGTTGTGGTGAGCGTGAGCGTGCCGCCGTTCATTGCTTCCGCTGCGTTGATGATGAGGTTGAGAAAAACTCGTTCGATCTGCGACGGGTCCACGACGATCATCGGCAGGCTCTCATCGAGCCGCTGAACGATAGCGATGTTGTGAAAGAGCGCCTGGTTCTCCACCAGCGAAACGCAGCGCCGCAGAAGGGCGTTGATGTCGGTGAGCGACTTTTGCGGTTTTTTCTGCCGTGAAAAATCCAGCAGTCCGCGGATGATCTCGCGGCAGCGATTGGCTTGAATGGCGATCTTTTCGAGGTTCTGCCGCGAAGGGTCGTCGCAAACGTTCTTTTCGAGAAGCAGGCTCGAATATGTGACGATGCCCTGCAGCGGGTTGTTGAGTTCGTGCGCCACGTTCGCCGCCAGTTGACCGACGATGGCAAGCCGTTCGGATTCCATGATCTTGCGTTTCGTAAACTCCTTCAAACGTTCGTCGCGCTGGCGCAATGCCTCTGCCATCTGGTTGAAACGGTAGGACAGTTTTCCAAGTTCGTCGCCGCTGGTCAGTTCCAGTTTGACATCCAGGTTGCCCTCCGCCAGTTGTTCGGACGCCGCCACCAGTTTGCGGATCGGGTTGGAGATCTGGCGCGAGACCCACAAGGCAATGATGGTGGTCAGCGCTGCGCCCGCCAGCGTGATGCCGACGAAGACCCAGACCGTCTGCTTCTGGATGTCGGTGTATTTCTGCTCCAGAATGCCGACATACAGAATGCCAATGATCCTGCCGCTGATGTTGCGGATGGGTTCGTACGCGGTGATGTACCAGTCGGTGACCACGTACGCCCGTCCCACCCAAGTTGCCTGACGGACCATGACGTAATCGTACACATCCGCCGCGATGCGGGTGCCAAGGGCTCGCGCGCCGCTGTCGTCCTT
>QMIW01000058.1:26580-41894 GCA_024434165.1 Chloroflexota bacterium
ATTGGTCGAGATGCGCACATCATCCTGGAAGATGGTTGCCGTGCCGATGTCCTTGCCTTCGTACACGACGCCCTGGAAGATCGTCTGCTTGATCTTGTCCACGATGGCGTAGTTGCGGTTCAACAGGATTCCGCCGTACACCACTCCGACCATTCGACCTTGCGCGTCGAAGACCGGGGCGGCGGCTTTGAGCATCATGCCCGAGGTTGTTTCGGTTTCGGGACGGGGTTTCGCCATGGGCGTGTCAATGAGGACGAAATGCGCCTGCTGCGCCAGCGACGGTGACTCGCGTTGAAGTTCCTCCGCCGATATGATCGTGGTTCCCGAGACGGCTGCTTTCGTTTTCAAGACCATTGCCACGATCTCGTCATGGCTTTGGTCGTCTCCCGCGAGGGTGGGATTGTTCACCCGGAGGATTACCTTGCCGGCGGCGTCGGTGATGGTCAGCACGTCGAGGTTCTCGCTCTCTTTGAAGCGCGTCAGTTCATCCAGGTATTCCTGGCGGATGTCTCCGCGCAGGATGTCCGCCATGAACAGCCGCACGGTGGTGAATTCCACCGCATCCTCGACGTGTTCAAGTTGGTTCTGGTAGATTTCGCGCGCGGCGTTCAGGTCGTTGCGGACCCGATCCTGCGCCTCGGCGATGATTCGGTTGTTAATGAGCTGAATTCCAACGATGGTGAAAATGAGACTGCTCAACAGAATGATGGATAGAAAGCTCAGGGTCAACTTCGTTGCGATGGGCAGCCTGATCTTTTTAATCCGTTGCGATGCGGCTTGTGTCACCGCGTTCATGTTGAATGTCTCCTTTTGCCCTCATCCCCGACCCTTCCCCCGAAGGGGGAAGGGAGTTCCCTCTCCCTTCGGGAGAGGGTTAGGGTGAGGGAATTACATTGCCTCATAAACCACTTCAATCAAATCCTTGACTTGAAACCTGCTCTCGTTGCCTGTGGTCTTGACCGCGTCCCGGAACATGGTCACATCCTTCGGGCAGGACACGACGAAGTTCGGAACGTTTGTCAGCGCGGCGGCATCGCGGATGCGAATCTCGGCGGGACGTTCCCTGCCGGGAGTTTCCTCCATCCAAATCCGACCGCCGCCCGCGCCGCAGCAGAAAGCGCGATCGCCGTGACGTTGCATCTCGATCAGTTCACATCCCGCTGCGTGCAGGACGCGGCGCGGAGCATCGTACACGCCGTTGTACCGACCGAGATAGCAGGGATCGTGGTACGTGATTCGAGTATCCAGTTTCTTACTGAACTTGAGTTTGCCCGAAACGATCAATTCATCGAGCAATTCGGTGTAATGCAAAATACGCGGACGATTTCCATTCCACGCATATTCATTTTTCAAGGTGTTATAGGTGTGCGGATCGGTGGTGACGATGGTCTCGTATTTGCATTTGGACAAGGCTTGCAGGTTCTTCTCTGCCAGCATTTCGTACAAGCCTTCTTCGCCCACGCGGCGCACGTCGTTGCCGGAGTTGCGCTCGGCATCGAATAAGATTCCGAAATTCAAACCAGCCCGCTGGAAGACCTCCGCTGTTTTGCGCGTGACATCGGTCAATGTTTGATTGTAGGAAGCATAATCACCGACGAACCACAGATATTCAACCGGTTCTTTGCGCGCATCTCTGATCGCAGGCTGTAATCCCTGTGTCCATTTGGCGCGCATCCGCTCGGATTGACCGAACGAGTTGCCGTAGCGTCCCAGGTTGGCGAGCGCATCCTGCAATTTTTTGTCCACACGACCTTCGACGATCAAGTATCTCCGCATTTCCACAATCGGATTGACGTGTTCGATGAACAGCGGGCATTCCTGGTCACAGGTGTAACAGGTGGTGCAAGCCCACAGCGTTTCGTCGGTGATGACATCGCCCGCCAACGACTTGGACAATATGCCATTCTTTGAACTCGCGGATAACGCCGCGCCGCGCTCCTCCAGGTTGCGACGCAAATCCATGATCAACAGTTTGGGCGAAAGCGGCGAACCGCTCCTGCACGTGGGGCACATCTCCTGACAGCGTCCGCACTCGGAGCAGGTGTAGAAATCGAGCATCTGCTTCCAGCGGAATCCCTCCATCACACCGACGCCTGCCGTTCCATCCGCTGACTGCGGCGCGGGCAATCGTCCGCGCGGTTCGAGATTGCGCAGCAAAACGTTCGGAATGGAAGTGAAAATGTGGAAATGCTTGCCAGTGGGCAACTCGGTCAGGAACAGCATCACAACGCCAAGATGAATCCAGTAGGCGATCTCTTCGATGAGACCCTGTGCGGCAGGGCTGAGACTTGCGAAGAGTCGCCCTGTCAGCGTGGAAACAGGTCTCCACGCGGCGAGCAGGTCTTCGTTCAGGTTGATGCGGAGTCCGTTCATCACCAGCAGGCTGAGCATGATCGTCATGATGAATCCCAGCACCTTCACGCCCGCGCCTTTGTGACTCCCACGATAACGTTCTGGGTCAACGACCAGCCGCAAATACAATCCGTACGCGACCGCGATGACGACGGCTGTCGCAAGCAAATCCTGAATCAACGCCAGCGGACCCCATTCACCGATGATCGGCAACACGTAATGCGAATTCGCAAACGCCGCGAGACCTTCCGCGATGGCTTGCAGGATGGTCAACGAAAGGAACAGGAAACCCCAAAAGACGAAGAAGTGCGCCGTGCCTGGGACGAGAAAGCGAAACAAACGCAACTGCGCGCCGACGTAAACAAGCACGCCTTTGATGCGTTCGCCCCAGCGATCAAAGCGACCGCTCGGCTGCCCGCGCCGCAGGTTGACCCATAACAAGCGATAGGCGCGCCAGACGAAAACGCCTGTCGCGGTCAACAGCGCGAGCAAAACGATAACGGACTTCAACGCTTCGTAGTTCATTTCAAACTTTCGCTTTCAAATGCTCGGTCAGCACTTCGACCAATTCGAAGAGGTCCATTTGAATGCCGTATTTCGCAATATCGAAGATCGGCGCCTTCGGGTCGGTGTTGACCGCGATGATCGTGTCGCTTTGCGTGATCGCTTCCACGTGTTCGGGCGCGCCGCTGATGCCCAACGCAAAATAAATCTTCGGCTTCACCTGCTTGCCCGATTTGCCCACGAGCCGCGATGTGGAAAGCCAGCCCTGATCAATCACAGGGCGCGAACCGCACACCACGCCGCCGATTGCCTGCGCGAGCGCGTCCGCCAGTTCGATATTGTCCTTGTTTTGGATTCCGCGCCCGACGGCGATGAGCAGCGGCTCTTTGGAAATATCCACGTCGGCGGATTCAGGCTCGATGTACCTGGATAACGTGACGCGCAGCGCATCCAACGCAGGGACGGCTGATTCCGTTACCGGAGGCGACTCCACGCTTCGACCTTGATCCGGTTGATAGCCGCCCGGAACCATTGTGACCAACGCAGTCGGACTCGGCAACCCACCCTCCGCCATGATCTTGCCGCCGCAAATCTGCGCGACAAACTTCCCATCGCTGGTAAAACTGCGGCATGAACTCACTATCGGCAAACTTAATCGCATCGAAAGCACACTCGCTACATCCGCGCCGATGGAGGTGTTGCCGAACAGCACGGCACGCGGTTGATCTTTGCTGATCAAATCTGCCAATGTTTTTTGATACGCGTCGGAGGTGAATTCCGTCAATGCGGCATGATTCAAATAAAGCACCTGGTTAGCGGCGAAATCCTTTGCCAATTCTTTTGCATTGTGTCCCAACAACACAGCAACGACTTTGCCGCTCGTTGCCTGACTCAACTCCCGCGCCGCGGCGAGCATGGTGTACGAAATATCCGCGACCTGCCCCCGCAGGTGTTCGATGACGACGTAAATATCCTGGCTCATCATCGCCTCCTTTACATCACGCCCAACTCTTTGAAGAGACCGACCAGTTTGGCGGAGACTTCCTCGGGGCTGCCTTCGATCATCTCGGCGTGGGTTGTCGCCTCAGGCTGGAACATCCTCCCAACTGTGGGAGCGCCAAGCGGGCCCAGGTCGGATGCGTCCATCTCTTCAAGGGAAGAGGTCTTCATCGCCTGCCGCACCTTGCTCACTGCCACATAACGCGGCGGCTGTTCCGCGGCTTGGATTCCCAGGACGGCCGGGAGAGTCACTTCCATTTCAGCGAGCAAACCGCCGGGATATTCCTTGCGCAACATGGACTTGCCGTCGTTGACCGATACACCAGCGATGTAACCAACATAAGGAAGTTGCAAACATTCCGCCAGAAGCGGTCCCGCCGAGCCATCGAGGTCATTGTGCGCCTGCACACCGGTCAGGATGAGGTCGGCTTGGAATTTCTGGATGATCGCGGAGAACGAGCGCGCCAGCGCATGATTGTTTGCCGCCATGAAATCGCCTTTGACCTTGATGAGGCGGTCCGCGCCCCTTGCGGCGGCGGTGAATAAGACATCATCCACGCCTTCGAGGTCGGGCGCAATCGCTGTGACTGTGCCGCCGTTCTTTTCCTTTAACAGGATTCCCTGCTCCAGCGCGTGGTCGTCGAATTCATTGATGATCCAGCGCGCAAAGGTCAGGTCGAGACCCGCGCCGCTGGAGTCAATGGTCAACTCTTCCACGAGGTCGGGAACGAGTTTTATCAAAACGACGATATTCATCTCACCGCCTCCTTCACACCCCCATGGACTCAGCCAGGATTTCGGCGATGTCGCGCACCTTCAATGATTCTGCGCCGGGCATGGTCTTTGCTGCGTCTTCAAAGCGCGGGGTCTCATAAGGACAAGCCACAGCCAGAACATCCGCGCTGACGTTCATCGCCTCGCGCACGCGCCAATCCGAGAGGCGGACGTGCGCCTTTTCCCATTGGAAGCCGTCCAGCCACATCCCGCCGCCCCCGCCTCCGCAGCACAGGCTGTTGATGTGGTTGTGAGTCATCTCCACCAGTTCCACGCCGGGGATGGCGCACAGCAACTCGCGCGGCGGCTCGAAGATTCCATTTGCGCGACCCAGATAGCAGGGATCGTGGTACGCGACCCTGGCATTGACCTGCTGTTTCATCAGCAGTTTGAGCGCGTCAATCTGCTCCGCAAGAAACTCGGTGTAATGCTGCACCGGGTATTTGATGCCCAAAGCAGGATACTCATTCTTGATCGCGTTGTAGGCGTGCGGGTCGGTGGTAATGATCTGGTTGAATTGATACTTGCTGAAGACTTTCCCGTTCTTTTCCGCCAGCATCTCGAACAGTCCGCGCTCGCCCGCCAATCTCTGCGAATCGCCGTCGCTGTTTTCATCGGAACCGAGAATGCCGAAGTCCACGCCCAGCGCGTTCAAGATACGGGCAAGCGCTTTCGTCGCCGCCTGGACGCGGGGATGAAACGATGCGTAATCGCCGACGAACCACAACACGTCCACCGGCTGTTTGTGTTTCGCCATGATCTTGACTTCCGGCTGGATGCCGAGGGTCCAATCCGCCCGTTTGCGCGGCGATTCGCCCTGTGGGTTGCCATAGCGCTGTGAATTCTGCAAGGCGTTGTGCAGTTCCGTCGGGACGTTACCCGCCAGGATCAATTCCTCCTTGATGCCCGCCATCAGCCCGCTGGTGAGCGGCACTTTGGACGGGCAAACCGCCGTGCAGGCATAACATGAAACGCACATCCACACCGTGTCGGTCTCCACCACCTTGTTGATTCGCCCGGCGCGCATCATGGCGATCATCCGGCTGGGTGGATATAGCATCAGATAGCCGAATGGACAAATTCCACTGCAATTTCCGCACTCAAGGCAAAGCCTGAGGCGTTCTCCGCTGGGCGTCGACTCAAGGACTCTTTCGTAAAAGGGTCGTTCGACTGTCACAGAGGCTGTCATGGATGACCTCCAATCAACTTCGCCTGGCGCCTCTCCTGCCAGGCCAGAAAACCGCACAAGGAACGGTGTTTACCTCTTGTATAGTAATCACATCTACCCCACCTATTTTTATTATTTGTGATGATATTCACAAATGCGAGTACTGAATGTCACCGGACAATACTGCACATTGTCACGACAGAAAATGAAGAAAAAAAACAAAGGATTGCCGTTCCAAACCCGGTTGGTTTTCGATGAACCGACTTTGAGGCGGGTTGGATAACCAGGTTGCAGCGATGTAAAATCGGGTGGAACGCCGGAAACGCCTGGTACGTTATTGGAGCAACTGATGAAAACATCCATCTCCACCGCTTGTACGTCCGCCAATATCGAACGAGTCGTCAGATTGCTCGCTGAAACGCCGGTTCGGCTCGAGGCGCTGGGCGAGCCGTTGCCTGCGCAGGAATTGCGCCGTCCGCTGGGCGAAGGGGAACGTTCGTTCATGGAGACGCTGGTGCATCTGCTTAACAGCGAAGCGCGGACTTCGGAGGCGATTCACCTTGCCCTGCTCCTGGATGAACCGCTCGTGGCAGATATCCACCCGGAACGGGACTGGGGAAAACTTGTCCGCCTCGATTTGCTGGAGTTCGCCGAACTGCTGGCATATTTCAAAACCCGCCGCAGGGCGCTGCTGCGAGTCCTTTCGGCGTTGACCGAGGCTCAATGGGTGAGATCAGTTCGCGAGTCCGGGAAGAGGCGGAAGGAATCCGTTTATTGGAAGGCGCGTTCGCTGGCGCTGCATGAATCCGAGCATCTGGAAGATTTGGAAATCAAACTGGGATAGCCGGTAAAACCTGCTACAATCGTTTCATCCATCCAGCGAAAGGACTCCCCATGACTCAAACCTGCGATGCCATCGTCATCGGCGCGGGTGTGATGGGCGCAAGCATCGCCTTCCACCTTGCCGAGCGCGGACTCAAGACCGCCATCCTCGAACGCCGGACCGTCGCTTCGGGCGCCACCGGTTATTCCAGCGGGCTGGTGCGCATGCACTACGACCTTGCCGTGGAAGCCGAACTGACCTTTGTCAGTTATAAAAACTACTACAGCGATTGGAAGCAAAGGGTCGGCGGCGAATGCGGCTTCATCAACACGGGGTTTCTCAAAATCGTCAGGCGCGAGTACGAGGACAAATTGCGCGGCAACACCGCCAACCAGCAGCGCATTGGGATCAATACTTCGATCATCTCCGCCGCAGATGTGAACAAACTCTTCCCCGACCTGGTCACCGACGATTTCGACTTCGCCGCTTACGAGCCCGATTCAGGCTATGCGGATGCGACCCTCACCACCAACTCGTTCATTGACGGCGCAAAGCGCAGCGGCGCGGCGCTCGTTCAAAACTGCGAAGTGACCGCCATCCACACGGCAGGGGGCAGGGTCACAGGCGTCAACACAGACAAAGGCGGGTTTGCGGCGCCCATTGTGGTCAACGCGGCTGGCAGGTGGGCAAAGCAGGTCGCCAGCCTGGCAGGCGTCGAGGTCCCGCTCGAAACATGGACGCACGATGTCGCCTTTCTGCATCGTCCGCCGTCGCTGGGCAAATTCCCCGCGGTGATAGACGACATCGTCAACTGCTACTACCGTCCCGAAGGCAGCGCGCTCATCCTTGCCGCAAGCGAAGACGATTCCCTGCGCAACGAACCGCCCGAAGCCGACGACCAGACGCCTTCGCCTGCGTTCCTCGATAAACTCATTGATAACATGATCCGGCGCATTCCCAGGATCGAAGAGAGCGGCTTACACTCCATTCATGTCGGGCGCGACGGGCTGACCCCCGACCAGCGCGCCATCTACAGCGCGGCGGGTCCCGAAGGTTTCTATCTCGCCTGCGGGTTGAGCGGTACGGGCTTCAAAACCTCCCCCGCCGCGGGCGCGAGCATGGCGGAGCTCATTCTCGACGGCAAACCCAAAACCGTGGACATCACGCCCTTCCGCTTTGAACGCTTCGCCGAAGGGAAACTGCTCGAAGGCGAATACGCCTACGGGCATCTTTGGAGATAGATTCCATTTCACCGTTTGGAGCGCCAAACCTGCACTGGGCAAAGCGAAAAAAAGAAGGATAATGAAAAAAGACTGCGGAGGGATTTCCTGCCTCCGCAGTCTTATCTTCCACCATCCCGCTTCAGACTCCGCCGGAGGCTGGTTCTGTTCCGAAAAACCTTTTCTCCCCGTTATCTTTGCCGCCGCTTTCATGCGGGTTTCCCTGGCATGAAGCCACCAGGCGGAAATGATTCCATTGGCTGCCTTGCAGCATAAACAAAAAGAGGAGCATCGAACCATGAAACAATCCATCATCCATATCGCGCTGGTGGTCAGGGATTACGATGAAGCAATCGCTTTTTATACAGGGAAATTGCATTTTACGCTGGTGGAAGATACCTATCAGCCGGAGCAGGACAAGCGCTGGGTCGTGGTCGCTCCGCCCGGCATGCGCGGAACCACCCTCCTTTTGGCGAAAGCATCCAAACCGGAGCAGGAACCCTTTATCGGCAATCAAACGGGCGGCAGGGTATTCCTCTTCCTCAACACAGACGATTTTTGGAGAGATTACAACGAGATGATTTCCGGGGGGATAAAATTCATAAGACCTCCAAAAGAAGAAGCGTATGGGCTGGTGGCTGTGTTCGAAGATTTGTATGGGAACCTATGGGATTTGCTGCAAATCAACGCCAATCATCCGCTGTATGGGCATGTGTGACGGTCTGGGTGAATGTTTACAGAAACGTACAATAACAAAACAGCGCTGCGGCTGGATCCGGTCCTGTTTTTGATTGCATCGGCAGCGGGATAAATCCCTGCCTCAGTTCGTGAAAGTCCGCTTGAGCGGACTCGCGCACATCAGCCCCAAGGCATCGCCGTGGCGACAGCCTCCATGTGCTGAGCAGGCGGCTTTCGCCCTGCGAATCACTGAACCCGGTTTCGTTTTTGATTTTGCCCCTCTGTCCTTCATGCAACTACCCCGCCGCTTTACCGGATATGCGTACCCTGGCAAGACGGCAAATGAGGGAGCGCGACCGCTTGGCAGCCGTACAAAACCCTGTTATTCTGTACGGCACAAGAGGCAGCCATGCAAGAGACGAAATTGACCATTCGCGTGCCGCGTGAACTGCTGGAGAATGCCAAGAAACATGCACGCCGGCAGAATACCACGCTCACCAGCCTGATCAGCGAATATTTGCGCCGCGTTCCCGCCTCCATGAATGTGTTGCAGGATGCGCCGATGGTCCGCAGGCTGTCAGGCACGCTTTCCAGAAATGTGTCGGTGACCGATTACAAAAAACACCTGGAAGCCAAATATGGCGGGAAAAACTAAGGCTTTCCTCCACTTGAACATCATTCTGAATGTTCTGCAAAACCGTGAGCCGTTCTATGAGGCGTCTGCTCAACTATTAGCATATGCGGAAACGGGAAAGATTCAAGGTTTCGTTGCGCCGCATTCGCTGACAACCCTTTTCTATCTCGTGTCGAAAGATCAATCCCCTGCCAGGGCGCGTACCACCGTAACCAACCTCCTGCAATTTCTTTCCGTTGAGTTGATAGGGCTGATATAAAACCAAAGTTTACATTTCATGGCGGCGGGGACAGCGCAGGATTCGAATGTCATCCCCTCAATGGGGGCGTGCAACCGAAAAATAAAAAAAACACACCCGACAAGGATGTGTTTTTCAATGGCGGGGACAGCGCAGGATTCGAATGTCATCCCCTCAATGGGGGCGTGCGACCGAAAAATAAAAAAAACACACCCGGCAAGGATGTGTTTTTCAGTGGCGGGGAGGACAGGATTCGAACCTGCGACCGAGGATTTCGCCCCGGTAACCGCTTAGCAGGCGGCCCCATTCGACCACTCTGGCACCTCCCCATATCATTTACAATTTGCAATCGTAAATCGAAAATCATCAATCGCCTGGCGGAGGGAGTGGGATTCGAACCCACGTTGGTGTGACCCAAACATGTTTTCAAGACATGCGCCTTAAACCGCTCGGCCATCCCTCCACAGGGTCCCGATATTTTCGAGAGCGGAGGCGATTTTACCATAACAACCCGCCGCAGGACCCGTTTGTCTCGAATCTCCGCGGCGGGCAGCCATTCAGCCAACCGGCTGCCGAATCATCCAACTAAATCACACCCAATTTTTTCCCCACGCTCTTGAATGCTTCAAGTCCCTTATCGAGATCGTCCTTCGAGTGCGCGGCGGAGATCATCACCCGTATCCGCGCCTTGCCTTGCGGCACGGTGGGATAGCCGATTGCCATCGCAAACACGCCCGCCTCGAACAGTTCGCGGCTGAACTGCTGCGCCAGCGGCGCTTCGCCGAGCATGATCGGGGTGATGGGCGTCTCGCTCACGCCGGTGTTGAAGCCGAGGTTCTTCATTTCGGCTTTGAAATATCTGGCATTGTCCCAGAGTTTATCCACCAGTTGCGTGGAATCTTCGAGCAGGTCCACCGCCGCGAGACATGCCGCCGTATCGGGAACCGTCATTGCGGAGGAGAACAGGAACGGGCGTCCGCGCTGGCGCAGCCATTCGACGATGACCGACTTCCCTGCCACCACGCCGCCCACCACGCCAAAGGCTTTGGAGAACGTGCCCACTTCCACGTCCACCTTGCCGTGCAAGCCGAAGTGATCCACGATGCCGCGCCCGCCCTTGCCGAGCACGCCTTCGCCGTGCGCGTCGTCCACCATGAGCAGGATGTCGTACTTCTTCGCCACTTCGTAAATATCGGGCAGGGGCGCGATGTCGCCGTCCATGCTGAAGACGCCGTCTGTGATGATGAGCGCGCGGCGGTACTGGCTCAGGTTTGCCTTGATCTGTTCTTCGAGCGATTTCACGTCGTTGTGTTCGTAGGCGATGATCTTCGCGCCGGAGAGCCGGCACCCGTCAATGATCGAAGCGTGGTTGAGCCTGTCCGAAAAAATCACATCCTCTTTTCCCACCAGCGCCGGCACGGTTGCCAGGTTCGCTGTGAAACCGCTTTGGAACGTGATCGCCGCTTCCACGCCCTTGAATTGAGCCAGGCGCTTTTCCAGTTCTACGTGCAGGGTCATCGTCCCTGCAATCGAGCGGACAGCGGCGGGACCGACGCCCATCTCGTCCGTCGCTTTTTTCGCGGCGGCGGTCAGGGTGGGATGATTTGCCAGCCCCAGATAGTTGTTGGAGCAGAAGTTCAGCACCTTCTTTCCATCCACGATCAGCCAGGCGCCCTGCGGCGAACCGATGGTGCGGATGGTGTTGTAAAGCCCCTGCGATTTCAGGGAAGCGATTTCCTGTTGAATCCATTCGAGTTTGGACATGGGATCTCCTGTGGGTAAGTTTCAAAAAGTAGACTCTTCCGTTTCTGGCGGGAAAACCCTTACCACGAAGGGTCACAAAGGCACACAAAGGATGTTTTGGGCTTTTTCCTTTTGTGCCCCTTTGTCTCCTGGGTGGTTGAAAAAGATTCCCGTTACAAACGGTAGACCCAAAAGTATTATAGCAACTTCATGTTCAAGCGGCTGTCACATTCCGGTGTGACGAATGACATTCCGCGCGTTGAAAGAAAACGGTTCATTCCGTCTTTGGCTCGAAAGCCCTGAAACGCACCAAGCCCATGCGGTGCAGCCAGAATTTGAACAGCACAGCCAACACTCCGAACCCGTAAATCACACTGCGCCAGAAGTTGATCGAAGAGGCTTCCGCGAAGTAGCGGGTGACGATGGGAACCTCCTGAAACATAAGATGGTTCATCATCCCCTGTGCGATGATCTCGGTGTCGAAAACAAAATCGTCGCTGTTTTCCGTGAAGCGCACGGTCTCCAGGTATCGCCGCGAATACGCCCGGAATCCCGAATGAATCTCGGTCAGATAACGGCGAAAGACAAGGTTCGCCGCGGCGGTCAGCAGAACGTTGGCGGCATATTTCCACCAGGGCATCCCGCCCTCGAGCGGACGCCCGCCCAACATACGCGAACCGAAGACCGCATCCGCTTTGTCGTCCAAAATCGGCTGGACCATGTGTGGAATTACGCTGGCATCGTATTGATGGTCGGGGTGAAGCATCACCACCAGGTCGGCGCCGGCGGCAAGCGCCTCGGTGTAGCAGGTTTTTTGATTGCCGCCGTAGCCCCGGTTGCGCGGATGCACGAAGACGGTCAACCCTGCTTTGCGCGCCATCTCGGCTGTCTCATCCTTCGAGGCGTCATCCACCAGGATGATGTTCTTTTTGAATTCCTGCGGAATCTCGTCCAACGTCCGCATGAGCGTTTTGGCGGCGTTATAGGCGGGCAGGACGATGAAAATCTTCTTTGCTTTCATGGTTTCTTTGCTTTCAGGATGAATTGATAACCGAGCAGGGTCGGCAGAAGAGACGTGAGACCGGCAAAGGCGGAATAAAGGATTTTTCCCAACCCCGAGGAAAAAAACGGCGAAACGAGCTCGAGCGGAATGGGCGTCACATGAATGGACAGGATCTCCAGTCCCGTTTCCCGCACCATGACCAATAACGTTTTGCGCGTGAAGAAACGCAGGTGTGTTCGGTCGAGGATGCCGCGCTCGGCGTAATCGAAGCGTCCCATCAACAGGTTGAGGCGTACCCAAAGGTTGGCGACATTCGGAACGGAAACGATAAATATGCCGCCCGATGCCTGCAAGCCGGCGAGACGTTTCAAGGCGGCTTCGGGCGCGGGCATGTGTTCGAGCACATCGCCCAGCACAACGGCGTCGTATCCGCGCAGGGCTTCATCCGGCGCGTCGTCGAGGGCGCATCTCCACAGTTTTTCGTAATGAGGCGCGGCGATCTCCGCCCATTCCGCCACGGCTTCCACGCCGAAGAAGCGCAGGGACCCATTTCCGCTTCGACGCGCCAGCATGCCCGAGGCGGTTCCCACATCCAGCACCTTGCTTCGCGCAGGAAGCGCTTCGAGAACAGCGGCGATGCGCGAATGACTCGACCAGGGATTCGGCTTATCCTGATAAGGCAGGACCGGCAAGTTCCCTCCTACTCATCCAACCTCACCTCTGCCAGCAAACCCAATTCGGCAAGTTCCGCCAGCATCTTTTGAACGGCTCCGGGTTTGACGACGACGGCTGTCGGGCTGAGGATTTCGCTGAGGAACTTCCCCGCCTTCGATTTGCGCATCTCTTCCATGACCTCGGGGCTGTTGACGCGCAGCACAAGCAGAGTCTCCACCCGAGCCTCCGAGCCGTGCGCATCCCATCGCTTGAGCGCCTTGACCAGCGCCGGCGGCACGCTGTTGTTCGTGTATTTGACCAGCATTGCCAGCAATTGCTCGGCTTTCAATCCTTGTTCTCCGGCGCGTTTCAACGATCCCGCTGTAACACGATAAAAATACTCATCCCCCTTCGGTTCATCCCATTCGCAAAACCGCGCGATCTGATAGCGCACCGCGCGCGAGAAATAGCGGGAGATGGAGATCTTTCCGCTGGAAGAGATTTTGAGTTTTCCGTCGAAGGTCGAATGTCGAAGTTCGCCAGGTATTCGACCTTCGACATTCGACTCGATAATGCGAAACGCAGCCGCTTCCTTGCCCTCCTCCGGCGCAGCCAAATCCGCTTTTCCCAGCCAGTGCAGGGTTTGGATCAAGTACTTGACCAGCGCGCCATCCACCTGGTCCCAATAGGCAAAGCCGCGCAGGAATTGACCGTCTGATTCGCGCTTGATGAACCACGAGTCGTAATCGCCGGCGGGTCGCTGATAATCGGGGTATTTTTCCTTTATGGCTTTCACAAAGGCGAGGATGCTCCACCACTTGCCCGGCGGGATGTCGGCGATGAGGTTCATCAAAAATTCCCGCGTCACCTGCGGCTGATTTGTCCATTCGCCCTCGCAGACAATGCCGGGGAGCAGGCGCAGTTCGTCGAACGTATCCGATGCAAGCCAGGCTTTGTAGAGCATTTCCAACGCATCGGGGCGGGAGGCTTCGAGGAATTTTTTCACCGCTTCGGGCTGCAGGGAATTTTTTCTGATGAGACCGGCGGCGGTCAATAATTTTTGGAGTGCGGGAGCCTGCTCATGCAGCGTCAGCGGCAAGCCGCCGGACTCCATACTTAGCCGCAGCGCCGCCAGGCAGGTGGTCGCATCATCGAGGATGTGGTCGGTGGCGGGAATCTCACGGGCTTTTTCAACCGGTGTGGCAGGACGACCCAGCGGTTCGTTTTTGGATAAAGCCGCGCCGCGCCGGGTTGTAACTTCGCCGATGATTTCAAACAGGTCGTCGGGGATAAAGGCGAATTCCTGCAAGCCTTTTTCGGTTTCAAAGAAGGCTTTGGCGAGCAAGCCGCGGTAGAAGAGGATCTCGGAAGCGGATATCGGTTTGAGGTGCGGACGTTCGCGGTCGCGCCGACCCGCGCCCATCTCGCGGATTTCGCCGTATTTGCGGGCAAACGCCGCCCATTCGATTTTACCGCCCGCCTCCACCATTGCATTCAAAGCGGAGCGGGCTTCGGCGGGGAGAACCTCCAGGGTTTCAGAGACAGCCTCGAGGTCCAGAAGTGAGGCGCATAACTCTTCGAGGGCGGAATTTGCGTCGGTGGATTCCAGTTCGAGCCCCCAGAATTCGGCGACGATGCGCAGGTGTCCCAAATCCTGCTTTTGCAGTGAGGCGGAGAGGTCCGGCATGTTACGATTCTATCATCCCTTGTGCGGACGATAAGGGAACTTTTTCGAGAGGCGCTCCGTCATGCTTCCGTCTTTGCGACCGGGCATAACGAATCAAATCCGGGGTGTTTTTAATGTCTGGACGCTTGCAAAAAAATTTTAGATCAGGAGATAAACATGCTTTCACTTTTTTCGGTTCTGCGTTTTGTTCACATTGTTGCGGGAATCATGTGGGCGGGGGGAGCCTTTTTGATGAACCTCGTCATCGGTCCCGCCCTCGGCGCGACGGGCGACACAGGCAGGCAGTTTGCCGGTCACCTGATGGGCAAGACCATCCTTCCAAAATATATGATGCTTTCGGGGCTTGCCACCGTGCTGGCAGGAACGTACCTGTACGGGGTCAACTCCAATTGGTTCAGATCCGGCTGGATGATGACCGGTGTGGGAGTCGGTTTTGGAATTGGGGCGGCTGCCGGTATCCTGGCTCTTATCTTCGGTTTTCTGATCACCAAAACGAACGGCGCGCTGGCGGCGCTCGGCGCGCAGATTCAAGGCAAGCCCAGCGAAGCGCAGATGGCCGCCATGGCGGCGCTTCGCAAACGCCAGGGGTTCGTCACCACCGCCAATATGATCTGCATCTTTATTTCCGTGACGTTCATGGCGCTTGCCCGGCTTCTGGGATAGTGTTTTTGTGTATTTAACTCAAGTTGCCGCCTTCCAATAGATTTTCTAGGTTCCCCGCCCAAAGCCCTCACCCTCCCCTCTCCCATCGGGAGAGGGGGAAGTCATCCCAGAAGATATAACCTTGTTTGGGGTGAGGGAAGCCTCTTGAAACCAAGGCAGCAACTCGGGTTATTT
>QMIW01000145.1 GCA_024434165.1 Chloroflexota bacterium
AACCGCACAGGGACCACCCAGTTCCGCATCTACTTTGTCCTTGACGACAACAACGACCTCGGCGCGGATTTCATGAGGTTCTACAGCGGGGATGCAAGCACGGCGAGGCGTCCGCAGTTGATCGTGGAGTATTACATGCCATAAGAGTATCAGGTCGCTGCGGGAATAAAGGCCGCGGAAACAGAACCAACCCCAATTCCGAAATGATGCGGAGTTGGTTTTGATTCCATGACTTAAGTTTGATGTACATATCCGTATGTGTCACTATAATCAGCACGTTTTGTCGGAATATTTTCGCTTACAAGGAGATGCAAATGAAGTCAATCGCTTTCGTGTTTCGTCTTTTGTTTTTATCTGTTTTCCTGGCAGGCATGCTGGCAGCGCCCGCACAGCCTGCGTTCGCCTCACCGCCCCAATCATCGGGTGATGAAAGCAAGGGTGTTTCGCCCGAGAAGTTCCTCAACCCCGACGGCACGCTTAACTTAAACGGGGATTTCAGCGGCACATTCGACCTTGAAGGCTGGGACGTCCAACTCGACCCCGCGAAGGGACCCCTCTTTTCACCGATTGCCGCTCAGAATGACTGGGCGGCTGTCGGGTCGGGCGGCGGCGCATTCAAGGACGGGATCATGTCAATTCTCGTTGACGGCTCGGATGTGTATGTCGGCGGCTGGTTCCAGGATGCGGGCGGCAACCTCGAGGCAGACCACATCGCCAAATGGGACGGCTCGCAATGGGTCCCGCTTAGCAACGGCGGCAGCGGAGCAAGCGCCATCACCGGGGGTGTGCGCGCCATGGTGATGCACGGCGGTAATCTGTACGTGGGCGGCGGATTTGCCGCAAGGAATACCAGCGGCGCCGCGATCTCCAATGCCAACAACCTCGCCGTGTGGAATGGCACAGCCTGGTCGGCGGTGCCGGGCATGACCGCAAACCTGAACAGTACCGTACAAGCGCTGAGCGTTGATTCAACGAACAACATCCTTTACTTTGGCGGAGGGTTTACGAACGCGAACGGCAACACCGAGGCGGACCGAATCGCGGGAATTGACCTGGATACATCCACCCTGGTGACATTGGGCAACAACGGCGCCAGCGACGGCGCGTTGAGCAGCGAGGTTTATGCCGTTGCCGTCTCCTCCACTGGAGTCGTGTATGCAGGCGGCTTTTTTACTAACGTAAACAACGGCGGAACAATCAACCAGGAGGCTGATTACGTCGCCAAATGGGACGGCACAAATTGGAGTAATCTTGGAAACAATGGATCAGGCACCGGCGCGCTGAACAGCATAGTCACCGCCATCGCGGTTGACGCTTCCGATAACGTGTACATTGGCGGCTGGTACTCCAATGCGGCAGGAATCCCAGAAGCAGACTACATTGCCAAATGGGACGGTGCCAGTTGGAGCGCGCTCGGAAACAACGGACCGGGCAACGGCGCCCTGCTCTCCAGCGGCGGCGGTTCCACGATTCAGGAAATTGTGATCAACGGCACCGATGTTTACGTCGGCGGTTACTTCATTGGAAGTTCCGGCATCCCCACGGCGGATTACGCGGCGCGTTTCGACACCAACACCAATACCTGGTCGGGCTTGGGCAATAACGGGTCCGGCAACGGCTCGTTGAACGACGGCGTGATCGGAATGGCATACAGCGGCGGAACTTTATATGTGGGCGGAAGCATGTACGATGTCAGCAACGGCGGCACGGCGATCCCCACGGCGGATTACTTTGCCGCCTGGGACGGAACGAATTGGTCCACGCTCGGCGATTCCAACGGTGTGTTGAATTTCGAAGTGGATGCGCTGGCGGTGATCGGGACGGACGTGTATGCAGGCGGTAACTTCGTCAACCTGGGCGGAAACCCAAGCATTGATCACCTTGCCCGCTGGGATGGAAGCCAGTGGAATCCGGTCGGCAACCTCACCCAACCGTTCGGTTCGCTGAACGGACGGGTGCGCGCCCTGGCAGTGGACGGCACAAATCTGTATGCGGGCGGCGATTTTACCAATGCCTACAACGAAGGTGTGTCGGTGCTGGTAAATCGCATCGCCAAATGGGACGGCTCGAATTGGTTCGCCCTGGGGAATGGTGTCAATGCCAGCGTGTACGCATTGGCGGTTGATTCCAGCCATAACCTGTATGCCGGCGGCGGTTTCTTCGACGTGGAATCCATCCCCGAAGCGGATTTCATCGCCAAGTGGAACGGCTCCAACTGGTCGGCGTTGAGCGGGAACGGTTCGGGTAACGGCGCGCTGAATTCGTATGTCAGCGCCATTGCAATCAACGGCGCGAACGTTTATGTGGGCGGCAATTTTTCGTCGGTGGTGGATACCTCCAACACCGCCATCCCCAACGCGGCGTATCTTGCCAAGTGGAACGGCTCCGCCTGGTCAGCCATAGATGGCGTCACCAGCCCGCTCAGCAACCCGGTATTCGCCTTGACTCTCTCCGGGAGCGATCTATACGTCGGCGGAGTATTCACCAACCTGAACGGTATGGATGCGGCGGATTACATCGCCAAATGGAACGGCTCGGTATGGTCCGCCCTGGGCAGCAACAACCTCGGAGGTGGTTCGATTATCGGTTCGGTGAGAGCCATTTACGTGGATGGCACGAAGGTCTATGCGGGCGGCGATTTTTCAAATGTCAACAACGGCGCTGCGGTGTTGAGCGATGCGGATTACATCGCCATGTGGGACGGCACGAACTGGAACGCGCTGGGAAGCAATGGCTCCGGAAACGGGTCGCTCAACAGATATGTGAACGCCCTGCTGCTTTTGGACAGCGACTTGTGGGTGGGCGGCGATTTCCAGAATGTGAACAACAACGGAGCCGTCATTAAAGAGGCGGACCTCCTGGCGGTCTATGGCGTGGACTCTGCAGTTCCCACCGTCTCATCCATTGTGCGCGCGGACTCCAGCCCCACCGCCACAGTCAGCGTAAACTTCATCGTCACTTTCTCCGAATCCGTGACCGGAGTGGATACGGGCGACTTCAGCCTCGCAACGACAGGCGTCTCGGGCGCAACCATAAGCGAGGTCAGCGGCTCGGGCAATACTTACTATGTGACAGTCAACACCGGTTCCGGCGATGGAACGATCCGCCTCGACGTGACCGACGACGACAGCATCAAGGACGTGTCGCTCAATCCGCTCGGAGGCACAGGCACAGGCAACGGCGATTTCACCGGCGGCGAGACCTATACCATTGACAAGACTCTCACCCTTGTATCCCAAGGAAGTCAGGACGGCTGGATTTTGGAATCCAGCGAGGCCAGCGGCACGGGCGGGACGATGAACTCCTCCGCCGCCACCTTCAACCTCGGCGATGACGCCGCCAACAGGCAGTACCGCACCATCCTGCACTTCGATACCTCCGCCC
>QMIW01000146.1 GCA_024434165.1 Chloroflexota bacterium
TTTAGAAAACAAATTCCTGCTCATGCCGCCGTCCTCGGCGGCGGGGACGCCGCCGGGAGCGTATTTTTGTAAAATTTATTTCGACCGACTACTTAAATGAAAAGTTGGCGGTGAGCGCCGCCAACTTTCTATTAGACCTCTTGTATAAGTGCTCCCGCCGCAGTCCTCGGCGGCGGGGACGCCGCCTTGAGCAAGATAAAAAGTGACTTTTGCAAGAAGTCTATTTGAGGATTTCCTGATCCGATGAGGCGAAACCGAAAAGGCTCGCCGCGAAGATCGCCAGGGATGCGAAGAGTGACAAATCCTGGCTACGGCAGGTCCACGCAGTTTCCGCTGTTGAGCTGCACCGAGTGGTTCGGGTTTGCGATCAACGCGCACATCTGTGTTGCGCCGGAGGGACGATTACCGACGCTGTACTGAGTGAACGGGGAAGGTCCATAAGCGCGGTAGGTCAGCTTCCATGGACCGGCGCCGGGCGAGCCTGCCTGGTCGGGCGGAACGGTGTTGAAGAACATGTGGACGTGCAGCTGCGAATCCGGCGGTTCGTTGAAGACTTCATAATCCACCACATAGACATTGTTCTCGATGCGGATGCCGGTAATTACGACGTACGGTCCGGTTGGGGTGGGGGTGGCGGGAACCGCCGTATCGGTTGGAATATCGGTGGGGAGCAGCGCCGCCGGGTCTTGTGTGGGAACTTCCGTGTTGACTACTGCAGCCGTTGGTTCGGCGGGCGGGCTGGCTTCTCCGTTTGCAAGGAACAGGCGGCTGAGGATGAAAATTCCGCCTGCCAGCAGGCATAACAGACCGATGCCGCCGCCGGCGATCAAGGGCAATGCCAGCCCCGATTTTTTCGCCTGCGGAGGAGCCGGCTGGACTCCCGAACTTCCCACAGGTATGCCTCTGTCTATGTAAGTTCCGCTTCCCGGTCTGGGCAGGGGAGCGCTTTCGACCACGGTCCCTTTTGAAGCGGGGAGCGGTCCGCTTTCCACCACCGTACCTTTCCCGCCGATCTGCGGTTCGTAGGCGGTGGCTTTCAGGTTTGCGTGTGTGACGGGCGATTCATCCATCATCGTTGCCGCGGGAGCGGGACCGGTTCCGGCAACGCCCAATTGCGCCAGCCCGTTTCGCAGCGCGGCAGCCATTTGCGCGGCAGTTTGATAACGTTGATTTGGATCCTTCGCCAGCGCCTTATTGATGACTGTAACCAGCGCCTCGGGGACATCGGGATTGAGTTCCCTGACGTTGGGCACAGGGTCGTTGATGTGCATCATCATCAAGGTCATCGCGGATTCGGCTTCGAAGGGCGGGCGTCCGCTGACCATTTCGAAGAGTGTCACGCCGAGGGAGTAAATGTCTGTGCGGCGGTCGGGCTGTTCGCCTTTGATCTGTTCCGGCGACATGTACATGGCGGTCCCCACCACCGCTCCGGTGGCGGTATGGCGCTGGCTGCCGACGATCTTGGCGATGCCGAAGTCCATCAGAATCGCCTGTCCGAGAATGTTGATCATGATGTTGGCGGGCTTGATGTCGCGGTGGATCATCCCGCGCTGGTGGGCGTAATCCACCGCGTCGCAGATGTTCGCCATGTATTCCATCGCCTGTTTGGGAGAGAGTTTCCGCCCGGCGTCGTTGAGGCGTTTGAGATGCGCCTGGATCGTCTCGCCCGGCACGAACTCCAGCACCATGTAGTACACGTCGCTGTCGCGGTTGAAGTCATGCACTTGAATGATGCCGGGATGACGCAGCTGCGCCACCGCCGCGGCTTCCTCTTCGAAGCGCTTGACGAAATCGGGATTGCTGGAGAGGTGGGTGTGAATCATTTTGATCGCCACCACCCGCTTCAGGTTGGGATCCGTGGCTTTATACACCGCGGACATGCCGCCCTGCCCGAGCATTTCCTCTATGACGTACCGGTTGCTTAGCGTTTTGCCGATCCAGTTAGATGTGGACATTGCTTCTCCAAGTGATGAAAGTGTGGCATATCCCCGTCGTTTTCGGCGGGGAGTGCATGGGATGAGTCATTCGATCAAAAACAGCCAGGCGTTCTCGAACGTGCAAACCGTGCTCCTGCCGGATTCGCTCAACGCCACCATGGCGACAAATCCGCGTTCGAACACCGTCTCCGCGGAGTTGAAGGCGCGCTGCCGCGCGGCGTAATCCGCTTTCATTTGCTGGACGATCAAATCATATTCCGCCTTTTGCGCCTGGTAAGCCGCCATGGCTGCCGGGTCTGCGTTGGGAGGCGGCTGCTCCGGTTCGGGTGGGAGCGCCGGGGAGGGCGGCGGCGCGCTGGGGTCCACTTCCCCGATGAGCGTGCCGTTGGTGTAGACCCAGAAGCGGTTTCCGCGCCCGACAATCGTCAGACGGTTGGTCGAATCGTTGGACCAGTCGAAACTCTTGTCGCGGTAGCGGGCGTAGATGTCCCTGCCGGTGACGACTTCTCCCCTGGACATGGTTCCAAAGAGGAAATGTCCGCTGGCGACGCGGGTGATGATCGCCACGTATTGGTTCAACGCCTCCTGGTTGCCGTCGGAACGAAGCACAAACCCGCAGCCGGATGTACTGCCAACGGTGTTCCAGGTTATGTCCGCGGAGATGACAAAATCGGTGACCAGCGTTCCAAGATAGTAATTGACATACTCGTAATGGTGATAGCCGGAGGCATCCAGCGTCACCGGCGGGTGCACCCAGGCAAGCCTGCCTTCGGAGGGATCAACGCCGTAGGCGGGCAGTTCCGCGAGGATGGGCGCGAACGCCCCGGCAGTTGCAGTTTGAGCGGCGGGATCGAGCGCCGCCGCCCACGTGGCTGCCGCTGCGGCGGTTTCGGCGGCGATTGCAGAATCCTCTCCCAACGCGCCTGCGGTTCCGGTCGCGCGGACCTGGTTGCTGATCGCCTCCAGTGTGGCTTGTCTTGCCGTTTCACTGGCACTCGTCCCGCAAGCCAGCGCCGTCAGGATCATGAGCGTTAACAGAAAGAATACAAAGCGGTACTTTTGCATCGTCTAAATCACATCCTTCCGCTTTTGCAGGAACAGGATGGCGGCAAACAGGACCAGGATGATCAAACCCTGCACCGACCAGGTGTAGAAGATTTTTCCGTAATACGCGGCGGTGTCTTCCTTGTTGACATACATGAAGCCCACGCCGTTGTAGAAATTTCGGATGACGCCTTCTGCGGGCGCGACAGCCACCTGCAGCTCGGCGCGCGCCGTTTCATAGGCGACCCGTTCCTTTTGATACTGTTCCACCTTCCGCTTATATTCTTCGACCTGCAGCTCGTATTCCTTGAGTTTGGCGAAGAAGTCCGCCATGGCGACGTTATCCGACTGATCCTGCGGTTCCGCCGGGCGGACGGGCTCCGGCGGCAGCGGCGC
>QMIW01000059.1 GCA_024434165.1 Chloroflexota bacterium
AAGGTTATATATTCTGGGATGACTTCCCCCTCTCCCGATGGGAGAGGGCAGGGTGAGGGCTTTGGGCGGGGAACCTAGAAAATCTATTGGAAGGTGGCAGCTTGAGTTATTTTATAAAATTTATTTCGAGCGACTACTTAATGCAGGTACAATTTCGAGAGACAGGTTCGTCCATATCCTATGGACGAACCTGAAAGGATTTTTTGAAAATCATGACGACACAAACAAACAGCCCCATTCGGCAAAATTTCTCGATCCATCCCGCCGCGACGGTCGGTCACATTTCTTTGACCGTTGCCAGCCTCGATAACCAGCTCGAGTTCTATCAAAAAGCGCTGGGGTTCAAACTCCATTGGCGCGAGGGGAACCGGGCAGGCTTGGGTGCGGGCGGAAGCGATTTGCTCTTCCTCACCGAGGAGTCCGGCTTAAAGAAATATCGCGGCGTGACGGGGCTGTATCATGTGGCGTATCTCTTCCCGAACCGCCGTGAACTGGCGATTGCGATGGCGCGCCTGTTTGCGTTGAAATATCCCAACGCGCCCACCGATCACATCATGACCAAAACCACCTACCTCGACGACCTCGAAGGCAATGGCATCGAGTTGTATTGCGAATCGCCCGAGGACGGCACGTGGACGTTCAAGGACGGCAAATTCGAATCCTATCGCAAGGACGGCTCCTGGAGCGACGGGCGCGAACCGCTCGATGTGGATGCACTGTTCGAGAACATTCGTGAGGATGACCGTCTCGATGCGCCTGTGCCGCCGGAGTTGAGAATCGGTCACGTTCACCTGCACGTCCGCGATGTGGATGAGGCGGTGGATTTCTATCACGGCGTGCTCGGCTTCGATGTGATGGGAGTCTCGAAAGCGTTCCAGATGGCGTTCGTCTCCGCGGGCGGATACCACCATCATATCGGGCTCAACACCTGGCAGGGACGCGGCGCGCCGCCTCCCCCGCCCGATGCAGTGGGTCTGCGCCATTTCACCGTGGACTTCCCGAATCCTTCCGCCCTTGCAGACGTGGTCGCCCGCGTGGAAAATGCAGGCATCCCCTACAATCAGACCAAAGACGGCATCCTCCTGCAAGACCCGTCGCAGAATGGGGTGCTGTTGCGCGCGGTTGGATAGTTGCCCATGGACGATGGACGACAGACCGTGGATGAGAACATCCGCGGTCTTTTTTTATCCTGATCCACCCTTCCAGCGCATGTCGTATAATTCAAATACCAATCGTCAATTGTAAATCATCCATCCTAAACCGGAAATCAACCATGCATATTTTAGTTACCAACGACGACGGCGTAACCGCCCCAGGACTGCTCGCGCTCGCGCAGGAGATGCGCAAACTCGGCAAAGTGACCGTATTCGCCCCCGATAAAAACTGGTCGGCTTCGGGGCATGTGAAGACGATGGAACGTCCCCTGCGGGTGCGGGAAACCATCCTTGCCGATGGAACCTCCGCTTTCACATCGGACGGCGCGCCTTCGGATTGCGTGGCATTGCCGCTGCTCGGTCTCATCGAGGAGCAGATTGATGTTGTGGTATCGGGCATCAACCCGAACGCCAACATCGGGCACGACATCACCTATTCCGGCACGGTCACTGCTGCGATGGAAGCCGTCATTGCAGGCGTGCGCGGCATAGCCGTTTCGTTGGATTCGCCCGAGGGGCATCGCGGTCCACTCGACTACTCAACTGCGGGCGCGGTTGCACGGCGCGTGGTCGAGCAGGTCATCGCGGATGGATTACCCGAAGGCGTGGTCTTGAATGTCAATGTGCCGTATCTGCCTGAATCCGAACTCAAAGGTTACATGATTACCCGCCAGGGGCTGCGCGTGTACCGCGACGCGCTCGACGTGCGCAGCGACCCGCGCGGCAAGCCGTATTACTGGATCGGCGGCGAAGCGCCCACCGGCGTGGATGAACCCGGCACCGACTTTGGCGCGCTGCGCGCAGGCTGCGTTTCCATCACGCCCCTGCAATTGGATTTGACCTCGTACAAGGCAATGGATGTGTTGAAGAAGTGGAAGTTTTGAACGCGTAGTTTGCGCACTCTGACGCAAACGAATCCCCCTGCCCACTCAGATTATAATTACCCCATGAGGAAGTATCGCCCGAGGGTTCGCGCTCTCAAACTTGCAACGGAAGTCCGCAAACGCCTGACGAAGGAACTGGGAAGACCCGTCAAGGTGATTATGTACGGTTCGCAGGCGCGCGGCGATGCGGGGAAATATTCGGATATTGACCTGCTGGTGATCGTGCCGTCCATGGACAGCAAGATTCGTGGCGTCGTTTCCGATGTCGCTTGGGAGGTTGGTTTCGAAGCGGGCAAGGTCATCTCCACGCTGCCCGCAACGAGGGAACATATCAAAAAATACTCCTTTTTGCCCCTTTACCGCGCGATAAAACGGGAAGGGGTCGCCGCATGAGCGCAAAGGAATATAAGAAAGCGCTGGTATTGCACCGCTTGGAACGCGCGCGAACAACCTTGGCGGATGCGCAAACTTTATATAAAACGGGGGGAAGCACGGCAAGTATTGTCAACCGAGCCTATTACTCGATGTTTTATGCTGCGCTGGCTTTGCTCGCAGCAGTTGACAGGGAAACATCGAAACATACTGGAGTGCTGGCGCTGTTCGACCAGTTGTTCGTGAAGACAAAAATACTTCCAAAGGAAATGAGCAAGATGCTGCGCGCGGCTTTCGATGCGCGGCAAACAGGGGATTATGAAGACAGCGCCCTTCTGAGTATGGAAGCGGCGGGTGAAATATTGGGGTTTGCAGAAGAGTTTGTCGAATCCACTGAAAAAAGGCTCTTACGAGGGGATATTACATAGACCGGCTTTCATTGTCACAGGAATGCGCCATGGACTTCCTCAAAAAGCTTTTCCCTCCCGCCACACGTTCGCCGAAACGCTACTACATCTTCCGCGTCAAATGCGCGCGCTGCGGCGAGATCATCGAAGGGCGCGTGGACCTCGACAACGACCTGAGCGTGGAATACGAAGAAGGCGGCGATGTGTACTTCGCCCGCAAGGTACTGACGGGCGAAAGCAAGTGCTTCCAGCGCGTGGAGACCACTTTAAAGTTCACTCCCGGGCGGACGTTGATCGAGCGTCAGGTCACGGGCGGGGAGTTCGTTTAGCATTCCATGCGCCTCCTCGCACCACTCCTTCTCATCCTTCTCGCCGTCCTGCTCATCGTGCAGGCGGCTTTCTCACTTCAATGGACGCCCACGCACGACGAAGGTCCGCTCTTCTACGAAGCCTTCCTCATGCAAAACGGAAAAATACCGTACCGCGATTTTTTCGATTTTCAAATGCCCGGCAGTTTCATCGCCTACTACCTGCTTGGCATCGCCAGCGGGTTTGGTCCGCTTCGCATCCGCATTTTCGATCTCGCCATCCTCACGGCGATTCTAATCGTCACCTTTTTTGCCATGCGCCGCTTTGGAAGACCCGCCGCGTTTGCATCCGCCATCCTTTTCGGGCTTGAATACCTGCAAGGCGGTCCGTCGCTTGCCCTTCAGCGCGATTACCTGCTTTTGATTTTTCTCTCCCTTGCGCTTTGGGTTGGATTGACCGACTCTCCCGACTTTCGCAAACGCCTCAGCCTCGGTCTCCTCTTTGGGCTGGCGGCGACCATCAAGCCTCACGCCGCGCTCGGACTCGTACCCTTCCTGCTCTTTGACATTGCAAGCCTGAGACAACGCCCGGAGTTTTCTCTCGCTTCACTTGCAAAGCAGGTCATCCTCCCCGCAGCCATTGGCTTTGCAATTCCCGTTTTACTCATCACGCTCTACCTCGCCATTACCTATTCCCTATTCCCTTTCCTCGACATTGCCTTCAACTACTGGAAACTCTACTCCCAAATCAACGGCGAGATGGCGGTCACGCCACAGGCGGAGAGAACAGCCTATTTGCTGAATCAGGTTTGGCGTCTGGGCGGAGGCGGGTGGTGGCTGATTCCCGCAGGCTTCGGCTTGTATCTCCATCGCAATCGCCAGGCATATCTGCTTGCCAGTCTCGCGTTGTGTTACGCAATTTATCCCGCGTTGTCGGGTCAATTCTTTCCTTATCACTACATCCCGTTTGTTTACTGCATCGTCCTCCTCGCTTCTTTGGCGGTTCCAACCAATTACCAACCCTTCGACAGGCTCAGGGCGGCGTTTCCAATTACCCATCTTTCCTCTTTCCTCTTTCTTTTAACCATCCTCATCAACGTTCGTCCTTCGCAAACCTTCCTCCGCCAAATCGAAGGCAAAGACATCGCCACCTCCACCGACCGCGCTGTGGAAATGGAACAGTTCCTTGAGAAGAACCTCGCAGCGGGCGATACCGTCCAGCCGCTGGATTGGACGGGCGGCGCGCTGCTTGCCATGCTCGAAACCCGCGCGCCGCTTGCCACGTCGTACGTGTTCGATTTTTATTTCTATCATCACGTTTCGGATCCGTACATTCAATCTCTGCGAAGCGACTTCATGACTCAATTGCGGGAAGCCAAACCGCGCTTCATCATCGAAGTCACCGCCATAGACAAGCCCTGGGTTTCGGGCGAAGACACTTCGCGCGACTTCCCCGAACTCCGTGCATTTTTGGATGAACATTATTCCGTTACAATCGAAAAGGACGATTACATCATCTACGAATTGGACGATGGACGATAGACCGTTGACCACTGTCAATCGTCCGCTATCGAACCATGAAACTCTTTCACCGCATTTCCATCCTTTATCTTGTATTTCCATTCTTTCTTTTCCTTTTTGGCTGGGTGAGATTGACCATCGCCATTCCCCTCGCACTCCTCCTCCTCTTCACTCTCTGGAAATTACTAACCGCCAATTACCAATTACCCAATTACCACTTTCCACTTTCCACCTCCATCTTCTGGGTACTGATCACTGTCTCCTGGTTGCTGCTTTCCGGTGTCGGCGGTTACGCCTTCCAAAACTGGGACCACCACTGGCGTAACGCCGTCTTCCACGACCTGATCAATTTCGATTTTCCCGTCTACTACAGCCAGCCCGAAAGCGGACCGGTCAAGATGCTGGTCTATTACGTCGGCTTTTGGCTGCCCGCCGCATGGATCGGTAAACTGCTCGGCTGGAACGCTGCCAACTTCGCTCTTTTCCTCTGGACCTGGCTTGGCGTCATCCTCGTCACCTTGCACCTCGCCAATATCCTCAAAACCTCGCCCGTCAAAGCCACCCTGTTCTTCGTCTTCTTCAGCGGACTGGATGCGCTCGGCGCGTTACTCTTTGCTGAAGAATATCCGACCCTTTTACCGCCCATAACGCATCTCGAAATCTGGTCCGGGATGCAGCTGCAATACTCTTCGTTCACCACGCAGTTGTTCTGGGTTTTCAATCAAGCTGTCCCTGCGTGGTTGTGTATTGCAATGACCAGTGTCATTGCGAGCGCAGCAAGGCAATCCCAGCCCGAGTTGGGGATTGCTTCTGTCGCCGCTGCGCGGCTCCCTCGCACATCGTCCCCGCAGGGGAATGACATGCTTTTCCTCCTCTGGGCTCTCTGCTTCTTCTTCGCCCCCCTCGCTGCGATTGGACTTTTCCCCTACGTCCTCATCGAACTCGTCAAAGGAACCGATTTCAAATCCCCATTCAAAAATCTCCGCTGGGAAGTTCTTCTCTCCGCCGCCATCATCTTTCTTCTTTCCTCTTTCTTCTTCGCTTCCAACACCTCCGCCCAGCAGCGCGGACTGCAATCCATTCCCTTTGCCGATTTCCTCGCCTTCTTCCTCCTTGAAGGCGGGATTCTCTGGCTCGTGCTTGCGCCCGCCAAATGGCGCGACCCGCGTTGGATGGTTACGGGTCTGTTGCTGCTCGTTATTCCCTTCATCCAACTCGGCAGCGGACGCGACTTCGTCATGCGCGCCTCGATTGCGCCGCTCTTCCATCTCCTGCTGATGACGGGCGAGACCATGTTCAACAAAGCCACTCCGCGCGTCCTGTTCGTCACTTTCTGCTTTCTACTTTCCATCGGCGCATTGACCCCCCTCTATGAGATCAACCGCTCTCTCTATCGCACATTCGACTATTACTTCCTTCAACCGGAGGATTGCAGCTGCGATGTGCCGTCCTCCGAGCCTGTGACTCATCTTGCCCCGCCCGGCATCCCTGAAAAGGAACATCCCGACTCCCTCACTGCCGACGCCATCCCCACCCTCAAATTCATGACCGACGAACTTTCACAGAATTTCATTGCCAATGTGCGGCAGACATTTTTTTATAATGTTCTTGCGAGACGTTGATTTCAAGACCACAGACGACAGACCATAGACCATGTCAATCGTCCGCGGTCCATCGTCAAGAAAGGAACTCCCATGCCCGCTTATGCCTCTCCCCCTAATCCGCAAGCCTATTACGAACAGGTTTGGAACATCGTGCGGCAAATCCCTGTGGGGAAGGTCGCCACTTACGGACAGATCGCCAAAATGATTCCTCCGCCCAACGGCGTGGAGATCGAAGCCTACGCCGCATTCGCTCCGCGCTGGGTAGGCGGCGCGATGGCTGCCTGCCCCGACGACGTACCGTGGCAGAGAGTCATCAACTCGCAGGGCAAGATCAGCGAACGGGCTGGGGCGGAGAGGCAGCGTCAGTTGTTGGAGCAGGAAGGGGTGGAGTTCGATGCGAAAGGTCGGGTGGATTTGAAGAAATACGGCTGGAGCGGGAAGAGCGAAGATGATATCCCCCAACAGCCATCTCTATTTTGACATCTAACCGCAAACTACGGTCAATCGTCCGCGTCCGTCGTCTACCTTGCCAGTTCCACCACCAGCGTATCCAGAGCCAGGTCGAGCGTGACCTGGCTTGTTTTTACCTGTTCGTCAATTTTCAGCAGGCGGCGGTAAATGCTTTCGAGCGACTCCATTGAAAAGCGATTCGCCTGTCCGGTGGTCTTCTCCGCCACGAACGGATGAACGCCCAGCGCGCGCGCCACGTCGTCCTTATTGCCGCGCGCATCGAGAATCTCGCGCGCCTGAATCAGCAAACGGAACTGACGCACGACCATACCCCACAGCGAGAACGGGTCTTCGTTTTCCAGCAAACGATGGAGTAACTTTTGCGCGACTTTGGCGTTGCCCTGCGAGAGCGCGTCCACGAAGTCGAACACGCTTTGCTGGGAGGTGACGATGCAAACCGCCTCCACATCGGACCCGCGGACGGGTCGCTCCCAGTTGACATACGCCAGCAGTTTGGCGATTTCCATCCCCGCCTGGCGGGTATCCACGCCGACCATTTCGGCGAGACGCGCCGCCGCGGCAGGCTCGATCTGCCCGCCCTGGTTCTTCGTCTCAGCGATGATCCAACCCGGCATGTCGCGCTGCTTGGGCAGGAAGAACGCCTGCGTTTTTGCGAGCGTTTTGTTTTTGTCCGCCCATTTCACCAGCCAGTGTTTTTCGGCTTCCTTCGGTTCGATGATCTCGTGAATAACGAGTTTGGTGGTGTCGGGCGCTTTCTCCAGAAATTCCAGAAACTTTTTGCGCCCGGCGGGATTGGTGAACTTCGCAGAAGGACCGGCGAGAAAAACCAGCCGCTTCGGCGCAAGGAACGGCATGGCGTTGACCGCATTGTTGAGGTCGTTCTCGGTCATCGTGCGCGCTTCGAGACGGGTCGTGTTCATGTCCGCTGTGGTCGGGTCGGTGAACTCGGACTCGAAGTCCTTGAGTTTGCGCGCGATGGCGAATTCGTCGTTGCCGAAGAGGAGGAAGATGGTGGGCATATAGAGGTTTTGGAGTCAGGCGGCTTGCCGCCGAAATTACGGGAGCAAGCTCCCTGACTCCATAGTTATTTGGAGTCAGGCGGCTTGCCGCCGAAATTATGAGAGAAAGCTCCCTGACTCTATATTTATTTTGTGATGATACGATGCACGCCTTTGCGGAGGGGAACGACGTCCACGATTTGCATGGTTCCCAAATCCGCCTCGGTGGTGACGTATTTCTGGAGCCACGGTCCGAGCGGGCGGCTGAGATTGAAGCCCACAAACGCGAAGAGCAGCGCAAACGGGATGAGCAGAATCCGCCAAAGGGTGGATTTCGCTCCCCGCAGCGGGAACCAGGCAAAGGTCACGGAAAGAAGCGCAGTGGTCGCCAGGTTGGTGCCGCAGCCGGGATGAATCGCCAATCCGCTTTCGCCTGCGTTGAGCCGCGTGTGCGCCTCCGTGACGGCTGCCCAAACATCCTGTGTGGGGATGTCGCCGAGCAGGAAGAAGCCGGTCGGGTTGGAATGTCCCGCCATGCGTTTGCCCGGATGTTTTTGCGAAAGCAAATGGATGGCGGCATGTTCGAGCGCGTGGTTACGCCGCGTTTCGAGAATCAGGGGAAGGTCGAGGAGCATGAGTGGATACCTTATTGTAGCGCGAGATTACCATCGCCTTTTGGCGCGTTTTGAAAATCGCGTTACATTGTGACCGCATAGATTTGGTCGAGCATTTTTGCGAACTCACCGGAGGGACGCGGCTTGAGAATCTCCTTGCGCTCTTCGCGGGTGAGGGTGTGCATGAGCAGGTATTGCACGGCGTATTTGCGAAAGAGGCGCGAACCGTCTTCATCGCCGTAGAATTCGACGCAGCGCGCAAGGTGTTTGTGAACGAGTTCCTGCACCATCTGCGGCGTGACCTGGCCGCGGTCCATGCGCGCGAATATCCAGGGGTTGGCGATGGCGGCGCGCCCGATCATCACGCCGTCCACGCGGGTATGTTTTTTCATGCGGTCAATATCGGCGACGGTTCGGACATCGCCGCTGCCGAGGACGGGAATCTTGACCAGCGATTTCACTTCGGCAATCGCATCCCAATCGGCGCTGCCGGCGTAGCGCTGTTCCTTTGTCCGCCCGTGAACCGCGATGAGCGAGCCGCCTTCTTCTTCCACGATGCGCGCGATGAGTTTGTAGTTCTTGTTGCGGTCCCAGCCGAGGCGGATCTTGCCGGTGACGGGCACGCGCAGGTGCCGGACCAGTTTGCGGAACGTGCGCGCAATCTTGATGGGCGTTGGCATCATGCCCACGCCCGCGCCGCGGTCTGCGATGGTCTTGGCAGGGCAGCCCATGTTGAGGTCAATCACATCCGGGTTGAGTTCTTGAATCTTCAGCGCAGCCCGCAGGATCAGATCGGGGTCGTCGCCGTAGATTTGGAAGGTCATCGGGCGTTCGGCTTCCTTGAAGAACAGGCGCTTGGCGGGCTCCTTCGAGCGGCTGAGGATCTTTTCCACTTTGACGAATTCGGTGTAACTCATCGCCGAGCCGAGTTCGCGGCACAGCGAGCGGAAGGGCCAGTCGGAATACCCGTCCATCGGCGCGAGGATGATATCGCCGTAGATCGGGAGGTCTCGAATATGAAAATCGGGTATCTTGCTTTCGTTCATAAGTGCGGAAAGTATAACAAATTATCCCCCGCTTTCACCACGAGACCACGAAGTTTTCCCGGCGCCTCCGTGATCTCGCGGTTAATTCTTTTACGCCGCCTGTTTCTTCCACAATTCCATGAAGTGCTTGCGGAATTTGCTCACCTTGGGCGCGACGACCGCCATGCAGTAGGGCTGATAGGGATTCTTCGCAAAGTATTCCTGATGATAATCCTCGGCGATATAGAAATCCCTGAGCGCCTCCACCTCTGTGACGATGGGGCTGTTCCAGATTCCCTGAGCCTCCAACTCGCGGATGGTTTGCTCTGCGATCTCCTTCTGCTCGGGCGTGTGGTAGTAGATGCCGGAGCGGTACTGCGTGCCCACGTCCGCGCCCTGGCGGTTGAGCGTGGTCGGGTCGTGGATGGCGAAGAAGACGTTCAAAATATCGCGGAAGGCGATGACCGACGGATCGAACTTGATTTGCACCGCCTCAGCATGACCCGTGTTTCCACTGCACACGTCCCGGTAGGACGGGTTGGGGATGTGTCCGTTGGCATACCCCGAATCCACCGAGAGGACGCCCTTTACCTCGTCGTACACCGCTTCCAGACACCAGAAACATCCCCCCGCCAGCGTGACGGTCTCATAATTTGCGCTCATGATGATTTCTCCTTTTCTACCGATAAGACGCGGCGTGCAGGCGAAAAAATTCTTAAGAAAAGGTTACAACTTTCGGGCGCCTTTCTCGCCGCCGGGGAAAGTTTCACAAAGAGGTGCTGCGGCGGAAGTGGCGCGCAAGGCATTGTTCACCTGTTCCGATGCAAACCCAGTCCTCCGAGAACTCGGAGGTCTCGCTTATCTTATCGCCGCAGAAATTTCATGGCGTTCTTAGCTTTTCATTTTCCATCCCTTTTCTCTCTTTCTCCCTTTTCATCTCGTCGTGATGCGACGCCGCTTATCCGGGTTTCCGTATCGGCAACACTTTCGGCAGTCGTTCCAATTGCTCCCTGTCCAGGGTGATCAGTTCCGTCCCAAACCGCAACGCAACGGCGGCATAGACCGAGTCACTTCCACGCAGGCGGTGTTTGGCGGCGACTTCACTGGCAAAATCTGCGAGGTCTTCGTCGAGATCAATCAACGTCAATTCGAGAAAACTTTTCAAGTCTCTTTCCAATTCCAAAGCCGCATCGGTATCATCCTGTTTTCTGGCAACGGATGCCGTAACTTCAGGTAAAAAGAGGGTTGGCTGAATAAGCGGCGTCCGTTCCTCGCTCAACCGGATTAGAAACGCCATGCTTTCATCACTGCTTTCCTCCTCGGGGCTAAAGGCGTTAACAAAAACGCTGGCATCCACTGTGAGAGCGTTTTTCATCGGCGCATCTCCGAAAGAATTTCCACGGAACTTTTCTTGGTTCGCACATTTCTACCCAGACGTTTGCGTAGTTCCATCATTTTCCGCAGGGCTTCGTCATTCTTCTTCTCCGGCGGGACAGCATCCATCGGAATAATGACCGCAACAGGCTTGCCGCGCTGGGTGATCACGTAACGCGCCCGCTGTTCCTTCACCGCGCGCACCACATCGGAGGCGTGCGCCTTCAACTCGCGGATGCCGATCTCTTCGATTTGTTTATGTTTTTTTTTCATGTGGTCACCTGTGTGACCACATGTTACTCTTTATCAGAGTGATTGTCAAGAAGAAACTTCCAGGTTTCTGACAAACTCAGAGTTCTGTGCGATCACTTCCTTTTCTTCTTTATGGGCTTTGTTCCCTTCTTCTTCGCTTTTGCCTTGGCAGTCTTCTTCTTCACAGGCGCCGCCTTCCGCTTTTTGCCTTCCTTCCCCTTCAAGGACTTTTTCTTCGCAGGCGCCTCTTTCTTCCCTTCGGCGCGCTCAGGGCGCCGCTTTCCTCTTTCTTCTTTCCTCTTTCCACTTTCCACCGCCACAAACCGCTCCACCGTCCAGCCCACATTGATCGAGACCACGCTCTCGCCCGGCTTCACTTCGACCACTTCATCGCCCTTTGACGCGGCGCGTTTGCGCAGACCCGCCGCATCCAGCCGTGTGGATTTAGGCGCGCCCTTGCTGAGATGAATGGTCGCCATGACGTTCGGTTTTCCGCTGGCGGCGGCAGCGAGAGTCACTTTGTTTGGCAGGTCCCACGCAACGATACCCTTGCCGTAGCGTCCCTGCACGGGGAAGTCTTTCGAGTCCACGCGCTTGGCTTTGCCGTCGCTGGTCAGCAGGAAGATGTCGCCTTCCGCAGGCAGGATTTCCGCGCCGACAACTTCGTCCTTGTCTTCGAGTTTCATGCCGTTCACGCCCGCCGCCACGAGACCCATCGGGCGCACGTCGTCCTCCTTGAAGCGGATCGCCATGCCGCCCGCCGTGACGAGCAGGATTTCCTTTTTGCCGTCCGTCAGCCCGACCCAGCCGAGACGGTCGCCTTCGTTGACCTTGACCAGCGTAAACGTCTGCGATGAAGGACCAGGCAGTTCGGAGACGAGGCTCTTCTTGATCATGCCGAAGCGCGTGACGGTGAGGACGCAGGTCTCTTCGCCGAGAGCAGATTTATTCGCAGGCAGGGCAAAGACCGCCGCGAGAGAATCCGTATCACTTAAAGGCGAGACGCGATGCCACGGCACACCCTGACTCAACTTGCCCGCTTCGGGAATCAAATGCGCGGCAACCGCGGCGGCTTTTCCGAGTTTGCTCACGAAATACACCGTATCGGTGGTAGATGCCTTCACCAGGAAGCGCGGCGCATCGTTGCCAGAGTGACGCGGTTGTTTTTCATCCGCCGTGCGCGAGACCAGGCCGTCGTCGGTTACGCCGATCCACACGGTTTGCTGGGGCAGCAGGTCGTGCGTGGTAAGCGCCTTCCCCGCTTTCGCGCCTTCCTTCACGCTGACGATCTGCGTGCGGCGGCGGTCGCCATACGCGGCTTTCACCTTCAACAGTTCATCGGCAACCACGCCGCGCATCAACCTGGGCGATTTCAACAGCGTCGTCAATTCCTTGATGAGCGCGGTCACTTCCTTGTATTCGGTTTCGATCTTCTTTCTTTCCAAAGCCGCAAGACGGCGCAGCTGCATATCGAGGATGGCGTTGGCTTGAATCTCCGTCAGCTTGTAGCGCTTCATGAGTTTGACCCGCGCCGCGTCCACGTCTGATGCGGAGCGAATCAGTTCGATGATCTCATCCAGATTCTTCAACGCGGTCAGATAGCCTTCGAGGATGTGCTGCCGCGCCTTCGCCTTTTCGAGATCGAACTCTGCCCGCCTCTTTATGACCGTGAGCCTGTGCTCCAAATAGACGCGCAGCGCCTGCTTGAGGGTTAACGTGCGCGGCTCGCCGCGTCCGTCTTCACCGACGACCAGCGCCAGCAGGTTGATGCTGAAGGTGGTCTGCATGGGCGTGCGTTTGTAGAGATCGCGCAGGACGAAATTGGGGTCGGCGTTCTTGGTCAGTTCGAGGACGATGCGCATGCCCTGGCGGTCCGATTCATCGCGCAGGTCGGAGAGACCTTCGAGATGACCTTCGCGCGCAAGTTCTGCGATGCGCTCGATCAAACTGGATTTGTTGACCGTGTACGGCAGTTCCGTGACGATGATGCGGCTCTTGCCGCGCTCCATCTCTTCGATATGCGCCTTTGCCTGCACGGTGACTTTTCCGCGCCCCGAGCCATACGCGGATTCGAGTCCGTCCTCGCCTTTTTCCTGGAGGATGAGACCGCCCGTCGGAAAATCGGGACCCTGGACGAATTTCATCAACTGTTCGACGTCAATGTCGTCGAGCTTTTCCCACTTTTCGAGCATGAACACCAGCGCATCCACCACCTCCCCGAGGTTGTGCGGCGGAATGGAGGTTGCCATGCCGACGGCGATGCCTGTCGCGCCGTTGACCAGCAGGTTGGGAATCGCAGCGGGGAGCACGCTCGGCTCTTCGAGCGTGTCGTCGAAGTTCGGCGTGAAATCAACGGTGTTCTTGTTGAGGTCGTATAAAATGTCGAGCGCGGCGTTGGTGAGCCGCGCCTCGGTATAGCGCATCGCGGCGGGCGGGTCGCCGTCCACCGAGCCGAAGTTGCCCTGACCGTCCACCAGCATGGTGCGCATCGAGAAGTCCTGCGCGAGGCGCGCCATCGCTTCGTACACGGCGGCGTCGCCGTGCGGGTGATATTTGCCGAGCACTTCACCCACAATACGCGCGGACTTTTTATAGGGCGAATCGGCGCGCAAGCCCATGTCGTACATCGCATAAAGGATGCGTCGCTGCACGGGTTTGAGCCCGTCGCGGGCGTCGGGCAGGGCGCGCGATACGATCACGGACATGGCGTAGTCGAGATACGCCTGCTGCATTTCCTGGTCTATGTCAATTTTGCGTACGATACCGAGTTCCATGATGACTCCAAGCCCTCACCCCTTCGCCTCTCTCCCATTGGGAGAGGGGTTGGGGTGAGGGAAAATTTGTTCTATCGCGGGGCTTATCTTACGGGCAAAAAAGGGATGCGTCAAGCCCCGCACTTTTGGGTGATTGTACAACCCGATACGAGATTTACAATGGATAGCATTCGAGGTGAAGCATGGAACTTAATGCGGGATTGCTCACTGCGCCGTCTCCGGCGCAGGAATTTTCTCGCAACTCGCCGCCGGGGGCGGCAGTTTTGCGATGTAATGTTAGAGGTGAAGCATGAAACTTAACACATCGAAAGAAGTCTGGATCGCGCGCATCATTGCCTGGGTGCTGCTTTGCATTCTCTCGAGCGGCATCCTGTTTGTCACCACCTTCATGATCGGTCCCGCCCTGTTCGCCGTGCCAGACCTGGATGAAAGGATCGCCGTCGCCATCTATTGCCCCGGCGCGGAAAGTTCCACGCTCGAGGAAGGCACATCTATGCCGACAACTTCCAGCCCATCGGGGTCTTATGGTCATACCGTAGAAGTCACCTGTTATTATGCAGATGGAAGTACAAAGGTGATTCGTAACGAACAGTTTGCGCTGGCAGCCATCGGCGGCGTGTTCGGCATCGGCGGGCTGATCGGCCTCCTCCTCTCCATGCCGCTGATGCTCATCCCGTTCTTCCTCATCCGCAGAAAAAAAGGATGAACCCTACGGACTGAAACTGCCCTGGTTGGTCGCGCAAATCCCTTTTAGTTCGGCTTCGGTGCATACGGTCACAAAGCCGCGCAGGGTGTGTCCGCGCAGGTTGTAATCGAACTTGGGTCCATCCACGATGAAGACGCCGTTGGGGAGGATTGCATCGGCGACCTCATACGCGCCGCAGCCCTTGCGGTTGGCAAATCCATTGCTGGATGTGATCCGATATGTGCCTGTATCCAGGTCCTGCATTTCGATCTTGAGCGATTTGAACGAATACTCGCTTAGGTTGCTGATCTCGACCCTTGCCCACCAGATGCCGCTGCAGGAGTTCATCCCGGCGCCCCGCAGTTTGAAATTCAAACCCGGCACGCTGGTTGCTGTGGGCGTGAAGGTGGGCGGCGGCGTAAAGACCGGAACGAACGCAGTCATTCCCGTCAATGTGGCGTATTCTCCCCATACCCAGCAAAATTCCACGCCCGGGTCGGGGTTGGGGATGTACCAGTACTCGCCGGTCGCGTCGCGCCCCAGAACTTCCGCCTCCTCGCCCACGAGCAGCGTCCCGGCAATATCATACGCCTTGCCCGGACCGACGCGGCAGTTTGTCGGCCTCGAAACGCTGATCAGAACGGTCTCCGGCGTGTCGGTGGGCGCTTCCGAGCCGGGTGGAAGGGTGAGCGATACGGTGATGAGGGGGATGGGCGTGAGCGTTTCGGTGGCGGCGCGCAGCGTGGGACGAATCAACGTCGGGGTGAAGGTGAGGGTCAGTGTGGGTTCTACGCTGGGCGGGGGGACCTGCGCTGCTTCCTGGGTCAAGCCGGCAATCACCGTCTCCGCTGCGGATGTGCTGACGGTATCCACGTCCGCGGGCATGCCCGGAACGACACAGGCAAACCCTGCGAACAGGAGCATCAGAATCAAAAAATTCATTCGTCGAGAACGTGACATGAATGCTTCCCTTCGACGGGCATTCGCCCGGCGCATCGTATGGGATTTATCCCAAAGGTCCCTGTATTTCAGGTTCGTCTTTTGCCCAAACCTTTGGGAGGGTCTGTTACCCAATTATATAATGCCCAGGGCGCGAATTCCTGATTTCATCCGCGAAAATTCGTGATCAGACTTACGGTTTGAAACTTATCTTTTGAGTCACACAACGCCCTTTCTGGCTGTTCTGGGTGCATAGCGTGAGGGTCACTCTCATCTTGTTGCCGGTCGGGTCGTAACTGAAAAGCGGCGAACTGATAATAAACTCATCGCCCGGCGCAAGTTTATCCTTGGTCTGGGTTGTCGAGCAGCCGTCCAGATTGGTAAACCCATCGGACAACGCCACATTCTCGGTGCCGGTGACGGTATCCTTGATTCTGAACCGCATGGAGCGCAGCGGGGTCGAACCGGTGTTCTTGACCCGCACCTCCAGCCACCACTCCGAACAGGAATCCTTCCCTTCATACTTGACGGTGAAATTCGGGCTTGGGGTCGGCGTAATCGTGGGGGTGGGCGTAAAGGTTATCGTGGGAGTGGGAGGCGGCGTGAAAACCGGCAGGCTCAGGAACGGACCCGCCAGCGTGGCGTATTCCCCCCACACCCAGCAAAAACCGTCGCCCCTGTCCGGGTTGCGGATGTACCAGTAGCGTCCCGTTGGGTCGCGTCCGTATACTTCGGCAACCTCCCCCACCAAAAGAGCGCCCACGAGCGGATACACCTTGCCGGGACCCGTGCGGCAGTTCGTATTCACCGACACGCTGATCAACGGAATGGAGGGCGTGGCGGTGAAAGGCAGGGTTGGCGTGAACGTTTGCGTGGGTGTCAGGGTTGGGGGTCCGGGCGTGAACGTGGAAACCAGAGTCGAAGTCAGTTCCAAAACGGGAGAGGGAGTTTCGGGAGATGCGCCTTGCGTCAACCCGGCGATCACCGTCTGCGCGGCGGCTGTGCTGACCGCACCGGCATCGGGCATGGTCAAGCCGGGGAACGAACATGCAAGCCCGATGGATAGGACGACGAAGACAAGAAAAGAAAAACCTTTGTAACGGGACATATCTGCTCCTTTTCGTAAGACCATGCCAACCCCCGTTTTTTAAGACGCTCCCGTTCAGGCGAATGTTCCGGGCAGGTACCAGATCAGCCAGCCCCTGCCCAGCCACTTTTTGTGAAGGTCCACTTTGAAGCCTTTTTCAAAAAGCCGCTCTGCCGAAACAGCGAACCATTGCTTCCACCCAAAGACTTTCGCGTGCGCGGTCTCCGCCGCAGAGCGCTTCCACGCCTCGAAGAATTCGTGGATCGGCTCGCCTTCCACCACGCGGTGGATATAATTCTTCGGCAGGACGGTCTGAAACTCCCCCGCCTCGAACCCCAGCCGGAAATTGGTGCTGAAGACCAGCGCCTCAATTCTCCAGGCGCCAATCCTCAAATCCTCTCTGCTCGACAACAAGCCGTCGGACTCCATAACCCTCCTCGCCAGGTTCGCCGTCCAGATGCTGCCGAACGGGTCCGACGTCCCTTCGATCATCAGCCCGCCAGGCAGGACGTACTCCGCGAGACGTTCATACGCGGGGATAAAATCCTTTTCTTCGTATTGGCGCAGGACGTTGAACGCGCGCATCAAACGGACCCGCTCACTGCCCTGCAAAGGGAGGTTGAATCCTCCCAGACGGAAGAACGTCTTTTCGTCTGCAAAGGGCTGTGCCGCCTCGACCCGCTCCCTGTCAATTTCCACGCCGAGGATCTTCAAATCCGGGTTCAGCCGCCGGAAGCGCGCGGCGCTTTCGAGCGTGGTGCGCGGGTCGAAGCCGTAGCCGAGGTCAACGAACAGGGACTCGGCAAACAGCCCATCGGTCCGGGTGAGAAGCGAGGGCTCATAGAGCAGGATGAAATTATCCACCCGCCTGAGCCGGTTCGAGGCGGTTTTTCCGCGGGTGGGTTGTCCCTCCGGTTTTTTGGAAACTCGGTTCATCTATCTTGATTTTAAATGTAGAACAAATCTACAGACTTGTTCTACCAAAACGCCCCGGACTTTCGTCCGAGGCGCTGGGTGGATCAGTCTGCGGCTGTGGAGCCCGGCATCTCTTCGGGTGCGGAGCCGGAACCCTGCTCCGGCTGGGTGAAGCGCCCGTGCGTGAAGCCCGTCCCGGCGGGGATGAGTTTGCCGATGATGACGTTCTCCTTCAAACCATAGAGCGGGTCGGTGGTGGAGCCGATTGCCGCGCCCGCCAGCACTTTGATGGTGTGCTGGAAGGACGAAGCGGAGAGGAAGGAGTCGGTGCTGAGGGAGGCTTTGGTCACGCCGAGCAGCACTTCGCTGAAGCGCGCGGGTTGTTTGCCTTCCGCAATCAACTGCTCGTTGACTTTGCGGATTTCGAGGCGGTCCACCACGTCGCCGGGCAGGTACCTGGTGTCGCCCGGACGGGTGACCTGCACTTTGCTCAACATCTTGCGGATGATGACCTCGAAGTGCTTGTCGTGGATGTTCTGACCCTGCGAGCGGTACACCTTCTGCACTTCGGTCATCAGGTACATCTGGCAGGCTTCGCGCCCTTGAATCTTAAGGATGCGATGCGGGTTGAGCGAGCCTTCGGTCAACGGTTGACCGGCTTCCACGTGCGCGCCGTCCTTGACGAGCAGGCGCGAGGTGTTGGGGATGTCCATGATGACTTCTTCGCGCTGTTCGTACGAGACGATGATCTTGTGTTCCTTCTTTTCGACCGCCACACGCCCGCCGTGCTGGGCGACGATGGTGGCTTTGTCTTTCGTGGCAAGGATGTCGCCAGCCTGCACTTCGGATTCGTCCTTGGCGGCGAATTTCCAGTCTTCCGGGATGACGTACTCATCGTGGATCATCTCGGCGTGTTCGATGCGGACCTCGCGCATGTCGGCGTATTTATCCGACTGGGCGACGCGCACCACGCCGCCGATCTCCGCCACGACGGCTTCACCCTTCGGCTGTTTGCGCGCTTCGAAGATTTCCTCCACGCGCGGGAGACCGGTTGTGATGTCGGAACTTCCGGCGGAAGCCACACCGCCGGTGTGGAAGGTGCGCAGGGTGAGCTGCGTGCCCGGTTCGCCGATGGACTGGGCGGCGACGATGCCGACCGCAGAGCCGAGGTCCACCATTTCACCGCGCCCGAGGTCAATGCCGTAGCATTTGGCGCAGATGCCGTGTTCGAGTTCGCAGGTCATCGGCGAGCGCACCTTGACTTCCGTCACGCCGGCGAGCGCAATGCGGCGCGCGAGTTCGTGCGTGATGACGTCGTTCGCTTCAGCGAGCACTTCGCCCGTCTTCGGGTCGAGGATGCGTTCCGCCGCGAGGCGGCTGTACATGCGGCTTTGCATGGACTGACCGGCAACGTCATCCGCTTTGCGAATCCAGATGCCGTCGCGCGTGCCGCAGTCGTATTCGTTGATGATGATGTCCTGCGCGATGTCCACGAGGCGGCGGGTGAGGTAGCCCGCATCTGCCGTGCGGAGGGCGGTATCCGCCAGACCTTTGCGCGCGCCGTGCGTGGAGATGAAGTACTCCTGCGCGGTCAGACCTTCGCGGAAGTTGGAGCGGATCGGCATCGGGATGATGCGCCCGGAGGGGTCTGCCATCAAACCGCGCATGCCCGCCAGCTGCGAGATGGTGGAGAAACCGCCTTTCGTCGCGCCGGAGGTGGCCATGGTGGAGAGGTTGCCGTCCGGGTCCATGTGTTTCTTGACGGCATCGGCGACTTTATCGGTGGTCTCCTGCCAGATGGCGATTTCGCGTTCGTTCTTTTCCTGCTCGGTCAGCAGGCCGCGGCGGAAGTCGCGCAGCACCAGTTCGACGGCTTTCAAAGCGTCGTCAATGATGGGTTTGCGCTCCGGCGGGATGGTGATATCCGCGACCGCAAGGGTCGTGCCGGATTTCATGGCGTATTCAAAGCCAATGCTCTTGACGCGGTCCGCCACCTGGGTGGTGACGTCCTGTCCGCACAGTTCGTAGACGTCGGCAATCAGGTCCTTCACCCCGCCTTTATCGAGCTTCTTGTTGACGAACTGCACCTGTTCGGGCAGGACGCGGTTGAAGAGCACGCGCCCGACGGTCGTGTCAATCAAGCGGATCTGGGGTTCAGGCAGGCGGACGTTTTTATCGTCGTACCAGGTCTTCACGCGAAGTTTGATTTCGGTATGCACCTCGACCTGGTCGAGCGCGTATGCGAGTTCCACTTCGTCCATATCGGCAAAGACGCGCCCGTCGCCGCGATGCGCGGCTGTCTGCGGCATCGTCAGGTAATACACGCCCAGCACCATATCCTTCGAGGGCGAGATGATCGGTTCGCCGTCGGCGGGCTTGAGCAGGTTGCGCGAGGCGAGCATCAACTCGCGCGCTTCCTGCACGGCTTTCTGCGAAAGCGGCACGTGGACAGCCATCTGGTCGCCGTCGAAGTCCGCGTTGAAGGCGGTGGTCACGAGCGGATGCAGCTGGATGGCGGAGCCTTCGATGAGGATCGGCTCGAACGCCTGGATGCCGAGGCGGTGCAGGGTCGGAGCGCGGTTCAACAAAACGGGGCGGTCGCCGATGACGCTTTCGAGCGCTTCCCACACTTCGGGACGGTTGCGTTCGATCAGGCGGCGCGCGCCCTTCACGTTGGCGGCGTAACCGTTCTGCACGAGGCGGGCGATCACGAACGGACGATACAGTTCGAGCGCCATACCCTTGGGCAGACCGCACTGGTTGAGTTTGAGCTGCGGACCGACCACGATCACGGAGCGCCCGGAGTAATCCACGCGCTTGCCGAGCAGGTTGCGGCGGAAGCGGCCCTTCTTGCCTTTGAGCATGTCGCTCAAGGATTTGAGTTCGCGGCGTCCGCGGCGGGAAAGCGCCTTGCCGCGCTGGCTGTTGTCAATCAGGCTGTCCACCGCCTCCTGAAGCATACGTTTCTCGTTGCGGATGATGACATCCGGCGCGCCGAGTTCGAGCAGCCTCTTCAGGCGGTTGTTGCGGTTGATGACGCGGCGGTACAGGTCGTTCAAATCGGAGGTGGCGAAGCGCCCGCCGTCCAACTGCACCATCGGGCGCAGGTCGGGCGGGATGACCGGCAGGATGGTGAGGATCATCCACTCGGGGCGGTTGCCGGAGCGGCGGAAGGCTTCCACAACCTTGAGGCGGGTGGTGGCTTTCTTGCGCTTCTGCTTGCTCTTGGTGGTGCGGACTTCGTTCCACAGTTCTTCGGAAAGTTTGTCGAGGTCGAGGCGTTCGAGGATGTCGTAGAAGGCTTCGGCGCCCATGTCGGCGCGGAAGACCTGCCCCCAACGCTGTTTGAGTTCGCGGTAGCGGATTTCGCTGAGGAAGGTGAAGGGACGCAGTTCCAGCAGTTCATCGCGCAGGCGCGAAGACTGATTGGAAGAGGCGGAAGTCTGCGATTCGAGTTCGTTGCGCAGGGCTTCCATTTCCTGGTCTGCCTGCGCCTTGATGGCGGCAGCCTGGGTCTTCAGGGCTTCGATCTCCGCCTGGCGCTTGTCCTTCAATTCGTTTTCGAGCGATTCCAGTTTCTTCTGGACGGTCTTTTGAATCAGGGTGATGTGCTTGCTGGCAACCTTGTCGCCGGCGTCAATGATCTTCTCGCCGGTCTGCTCGAAGACGACGGTCTTCTTGGCGGGCTCGCCCATCTGGTCCTGAAGCAGTTTCTCCAGTTTCTGACCTTCCTTGATGATCGGGTCGAGTTGTTCGGCGATGCCCTCGTCGTAGCCCTGTTCGAGCAGAGCCTGTTTCTGCTTCAACTCGGCAATGCTCTGGTCGCGTTTGGTCTTGATCTCGGCGATGCGGGCGTTGATGTCGGCGGCTTGCTCGCGCTCGGAGACGGTGATCTCATCCTCGAGGCGCTGAAGGGCTTTCTTGCGGGCTTCTTCGTCCACGTAGGTGACAATGTACTGGGCGAAGTAAAGCACCCGGTCCAGGTTGCGGCGGGAAATATCCAGCAGCATGCCCATCTGCGATGGGATGCGGCGTGTGTACCAGATGTGCGCCACCGGAGAGGCAAGGGCAATATGCCCCATGCGCTCGCGGCGCACGGCGGAGCGGGTTACTTCCACGCCGCACTTTTCACAGATGATGCCTTTGTAACGGGGGTTCTTATACTTGCCGCAATAACACTGCCAGTCGCGGGTCGGTCCAAAGATCGCTTCACAGAACAGACCATCTTTTTCGGGGCGCAGGCGGCGATAGTTGATGGTTTCGGGTTTCAGCACCTCGCCGTACGACCACGACAGAATGGTCTGGGGTGAGGCAAGGCTGATACGGAGTGCGGTCAGTCCCTTGGTTTCCACTGGGTCCTCTCCTATAAAATATAGAATACAATTCGAGCCCTCCCCGCATGGCGTGTAGGCGACACATGACAGAGACAAACAAATGCAAGCGCTTTGAGGCTTTTCTCAAGCGCTTGCTGGGATTTATGGCTCGTTTTTTACATCCAACCCCTATATTATACGGACTGAACGGGCTGGAGTCAAGGTGTTAATCAATGAAGAATTGCAACTTTAAGGTCGGGATGCGCCTCATTACAAGCCCGGGGCTGATTCTGCCGTTTCAAAACTTTCCTGCCCGGAGGCTGGAAACCACAAGACCGTAACGGAGGCGGGTGGACGATCTCAACCTATGGCGTCGGCGTTTCGGTTGGCGTGGGTTCGAGCGTCGGCGTTTCCGTCGGCGGGAGGATGATTTGCGTGGATGTGGGCGTCGCTGTCGGCGTTGGCGGGAACTGCGTGGGAGACGGCGTAAGCGTCGGCGTGGCGGGCGGCGCGGTGGGAGTCGGCAGGCTCAGGTTCAGCCGGATGCGCTTGTCTACTTCCGCATTTTTGCCGATAAGCGTCAGGCGCAGGGTCACAATTCCGTTGGGCATGCCGCTCAAATTCCAGGTGTGAAGCGTGCCGTTCTCCACGGGTTTGTCGCTCTCGTTCAGCACCGTCCATGCGCCGGGGTCCTCGCCCAGCCCAAATTCCAGCACCCATTTCTCGATTTCATCGTCGGCGCGGGCTGTGCCTTTGATCTCCAGCACGGGTGTAGAGATGACCTGCCCGTCGTTGAGGTTGATGCCGAGATGCGGGCGCGGATCGCCTTCTTTGCATTCGCGCTCGGGCGCGTAGACCGGGTCTTCCGGGAATTCGTTGCTTGCCAGCCACCGCTTGCCGTCGTCGGTCTCCAGCCACTTGCGCGCCCAGGGATCTTTGACGTTCATAACCAGCATTTCCCTGCTGGGTCCTTCACACGCTTCGGATGCCTGGTAGCCGGTCCACAGGTCAATTTTGAGGCGGCGCACAAGGTCCTGCCCGGGCGGCAGGGGTAATTGGTCGAAGGCAAAGACTTCGCTGTATTGCGACGAACACCAATTGGATGGCTCGGTGCCGGAGAGGCGGCAGACGACCTTATCCACGATTCCCGGCGGACGGTTGAAGGGGGTCGGCGCGCCGTTGGTGAGATGGGGCACGGCAAATTCCATGAACTGCGACCAGATGGGCGCTGCGCCGCTCAAACCGGAGGTGCCGGTCATGGGGGTGTAATCGGCGTTGCCCACCCATACGCCGGTGACAAGGTCGGGGGTGTAGCCGAGCGTCCAGTTATCGCGGATGTCGTTGGTGGTGCCGGTTTTCGCCGCCACCGGGAAGGACAGATTCAGTGAGGAGTTGCGCCCGAACATCCACGAGCGGGCTTCGTTATCCGAAAGGATGGAGGAGATGAGATAGGCGTGTTCCTCGCGGATGATTTGTTCGGGTTCGGGCGGTTTGTATTCGTAAACCACTTCGCCGTCGAAGGTGGTGATCTTGAGGATGGCGACCGGCGTTACTTTCCTCCCGCTGTTGGCAAAGACGGAATAGGCGGTGGTCATGTCAATCAGGCTGACGTCGCCGCCGCCCAACGTGAGGGATAAGCCGTAGTCGTTCCGCGTGAGCGAGGTGATGCCGAGGCGTTCCGCCATGGCGATCATGCCGTCTTTTTCGGGCGTGTCGGGGTTGTCGTAAATCCCCACGAATTCCAGGGTTTTGACGGCGGGGATATTGAACGAGTTGGCGAGCGCCGTGCGGACGGTCATGCCGCCGTGGAATTTGCCGTCGTAGTTGCGCGGCTCGTAGGGCGGGTTGGCTCCATCGGGAAATTGGGTGGGCACGTCCCAAATCCAGGTGGAGGGAGTCCAGCCTTTTTCGAAGGCGGCGACATAGGTGATGGGTTTTATGGACGACCCCGGCTGGCGCGTGGGGCTGATCGCCATGTTGATCTGACCGGAGATCGCCGCGTTGCTGAAATCGGGCGAGCCGATCATGGCAAGGATTTCGCCGGTGGACGGGCGGATGGCAACCAGCGCACCGTTCTTTGCGTTGCTGTCCACCATTGCCGCAACCTGGGTTGTGACCAGTTCCTGAGCCTTGTCCTGCAGGATCGGGTCAATGGTGGTGTAGACGACGAAGCCGGAGCGATAGATGGTCTGCGCGTCGTAGAGTTTTTCCAGTTCCCCGCGCACGTAGTTGACCCAGTGCGGGTACTTCGCGCCGAAGGTGGGCGGCGTAAACGGGTAGGCTTTGATCTGGTTGGCGGCTTCGGTTGCAGCGATGGGATCCACGCAGACGGGTTCTTCACTGTTGCTGACCTTGATGCAGTTTTCCGCCTGGCTGAGTTCGAACATCAGGACCAGCACCTGCTGTTGGCGGGTCAACGTCACTTCGGGGTTCGTGTAAATGTCGTAGATCGCCGGGGACTGCGGCAAACCTGCCAGAAAGGCGGCTTCGCCGAGGGTCAGGTCTTTGGCGGTTTTGTTGAAATAGGTCTCGGCGGCGGCTTCGACGCCGTAGGCGAGATTGCCGTAATAGATTTCGTTCAGGTAGAGTTCGAGGATTTCATCCTTGGAATAGCGGCGGGTGATTTCCGCGGCGAGGATGATCTCGCGCGTCTTGCGGGTGTACGTCCGCTGGGCGCGTTCTTCGGGGGAGAGCAGCAAGGCGCGCGCGAGCTGCTGGGTGATGGTGGACGCGCCGCCGCCTTCGCCGCCGGTGGTGTAGTTCACCCACAGGGCGCGCATGATGGCGATGGGGTCGAAGCCCGGGTTGTTGTAGAAGTCCTTATCTTCGGTGGCAATCGTGGCGGCGATCAGATACGGTGAAATATCCTCCAGCGGGATGTAGGTGCGCCGCCCTGCGGTGGGATCGAGCAGTTCGAACAGGGGCTGTCCGTTGCGGTCGAGGATGCGGGTGGTCTGAAACTGCGAGGTGCGGTTCTTCAGGTCGCTGACATCGGGCAGAGTGCTGGCGATGGCATAGTATTGGTAAACGAGGATCGAACCGGCGCATAAGCCGAGAATCACCATGGCGAAGATCGAAAAGATCACGCCGCGTATGAGACATCCCTTGTTGCCGCGCAGCCTGGAGGCAAGCGAGGAGAACCATGCCCCAACGCCGCCGGGTTGATTTGCGTAACTGACGCGCTGCTGCTGCTGCGTTCCCCGCCGGTAAAGGGGGCGCTGTTGGTTTGTCCCCGCCTGGTTTGCCGGGCGCTGACTGGTCTGGCGGTATGCCGCCGAAGTGACGCGCGTGCCTTCGAGGTCCACTTCATCCACGCGCCTGGGCAGCGGCATATTGGTTTCGTCGAGGTCGGGCAGATTCAGAATCGGCGTGGTATTCCCCGTCTTTTTGGCGGAAGCCGTCGTCTCGTCGGAGGGGGGCGCGGGCTCCAAGTCCTTGCGCGTTTCCTCCTCGGAACGAAGCATTCGGCGCAGTCTATCGTTATCTTCTTTGCTCATGTTACGTTCTTTCTACGGTTTTGGCTTGCTCAGCATCAATAAATTCAAGACACCTTTTTGAAGCGCCTCATCTGCCTGGTTGCGAACTTCGACGCTTGCGATGATCGCGCCGCCGCCGATGCGCGGCAGGGCTTTGGTTTCGGTGACCGTCAGCACGGCGTGGACGGTGTCGCCGATGAAGATGGGCTTGATAAACTTCCACTCTTGAATTTCACGGAAGGCAAGCACCGTCCCTTCGAGCAAGCCTGTGCGCATGATCAGCCCGGTGGCAATGGACAGTCCCAACAGTCCGTGCGCGATGCGCTGACCGAACGGGGTGGTCTTCGCAAATTCGGCATCCGTGTGGATCTGGTTGTAATCGCCCGTCAGCCCGGCAAAGGTGTTGATGGCGTCCTCGCCGACCGTGCGCGAGAGGGTTTTCACAGTCTGCCCGACCGAGAATTCTTCAAAGTAAAGTCCTGCCATGGTGGTCTCCTCGTTTGTTGGTCGAATAGTCCGATAGTCCAATAATCTGTTAGTCTTTGACCACGCACTAAGCGACGATAAGACTACACGACTATCAGACTAAATTATACCTGTTTGACCAACCGCCCGTCTGCCCGTACAATTGGCGCCATGCGCGACTGGTCACTACGCCCCGGCGACCCGCTTCACCTCACCCTCGCGGCGGATGCCCGTTTGTGCAAGCCGGATTATGCCAACGACCACATTTGGGAGGTGGAGATGGGCAACGGCGACCCCGAACGATCTGCGGTGGGAATCGCCACCACCTACGGCTTGCGTGCGCGTTCGATGCGCATTTTTTTACGCTTTGCCGAAGGTGCGAACACGGTTACAGACCCTAACACCTTCGCCGCCAAACCGTCTCTGCGGCGTTTCTATCCAAACTTCCTGACGCTCGATTTTGTTCCCTTCGAGAACCTGCACACCACGGTGGATTTCTGGGTTCCCGAATCTCACGCAGTGGCGGGGCGCGTCACACTCGTCAACAAATCCACCGCCATCCGCAGCATTCAATTGGAAGTGTGCGCCGCGCTCGCCCCGCTCAACGGGCAGTCCATCATCCCCACCCAGCAGCAACTCGTCAATATCTTGGCGGGACAGACCAGCGGAATCGCCCCCGTGATTTTCATGACCGGCGGCTTTAACGTTCCATAACGCGCGCAAATTTTTTGGGTCGTACGCGGGATTGCAAAATGGCGCGCTCTATCCAAGTCTTGAATCACACGCGCAACTCGCA
>QMIW01000147.1 GCA_024434165.1 Chloroflexota bacterium
AGGTACAACTCGTCGCGGATGTCGCGCTCCATCTTTTGCGCCATCAACTCCGCGCCAAAGTTGCGCCCCAGTTGCAGAACGCCGCGAATCACCTGCGAGACGCCGATGGTGAGCGCCAGCGGCGGCAGCACCGACGTATCCGGCGGCGATTCCAACATGGCGTTGAAGGCGTCGCCGGTCAATACCGGCACCACCACCGCCAGCACGGCGTTTCCAATCGCCCCGGCAAAAATCATCAGCACGATCCACCAGTAGGGCGCCACATGGGAAAGGATCCATGCCACCGGCGAGGATTGGTTGTATTTGTTTTTTCTTTGTAATGTAAATTCTGCTGGAACACTAAGGGAGGTCATGGAGGCAATTGTAACATTTTTGAAAAACGCCCCCATCGCAACTCCGAATTCGGACATGTGTTATCTGTTTTAGGCTGGCGATCCTGCCGGTCAATTTCAACTCAAAAGGAGAGTGTGAAATGTCTTTACCCAAAACGATTTCCGGTTGGTGCATGTGGTTGTACTTTCTCGTGATCGGTCTCGGAATCATCCCCGCCGTTGGCGGGCTGATTCCGGCCTTCGTTGCCCCGCTTCTCGCGCTGGGTTATGCGATCTTTGCCCTCATTGGCAAATAAAATCTCGATCATGCGGCCTCCCTGCGAAAGAGGTTGCTTCATCTAAGTGGTCGGTCGTAAGTCATTAGAAAACAAATTCCCGCTCAAGCCGCCGCACCCATTCTGGGCGCCTTCCTCGGCGGCGGGGACGCCGCCGGGAGCGTATTTTTGTAAAATTTATTTCGACCGACTACTTAACAAACCTCAGAAAACACTTCAGCGCAGTAAAGCGAATACTCCCAATCCAGGTTTGGATAATCCCACCAGGCGGAGAGGACGGCATGCGCCAGCGACCACTGGATGATTTGCCCGCGTTCCCAGCCCAGCCTTTCCCGGAGGATATCCACCCGCCTCTCTGTCTGGACCTTGAGCCTGTTCCCATCCATCAGGCTTCCCCACGGGTTGATCATCAGCGGACCGATCTCATACCCCGCCGGTCCGATGACGCCCTTCGGGTCAACCGCCAGCCAGCCCCGCGCGGACGACAAAACATTGAAGTGATGAAAGTCTCCGTGAATGAGGCTCATCTCATCGTCGAACAATTCCGGCAGGGATGCCTCCACCCGCTCCAGAATCGCCTTCGGGAAGGGACCCGTCCCACCCTCGAACTGCGGGCGGATATTCTTCAATTCATCGAACCAGTCGGATAGTTGAATAAACTTTACAATGCTCCCGCCGCCGTCCCCGGCGGCAAGGATGCCGCCTCGAGCCCACAACGCCTGCATCACATCCACCGCAATATGCGTGCGCTCGTCGTCGTCTTCCAGGTCGGCGAGCATCCTGCCCGGTTCGAGTCTTTCCAGCAAAAACATGCCGCGTTCCTCGTCGCATTCTAACAGTTGGCAAACCCCGTTTCCGTCGAATAATTTCAACGCCGCCATCTCGCTGAGCAGTTCCCTGTGCGGCACGCCGATTTTGAGAATGACACTTCCCTCTCCCTGTGAGAGAGGGGCTGGGAGTGAGGGATGTTTGGCAAACGCCGCAAAATTATAGGAGAGATTGGGAACCGGCTGAACCTCCGTCAACCCCCAGCGTGCGGAAGCGTCCGCGATTAGATTCGGGAGCCGCTCCAGCCATTCACGCCCCTGTTCGCCGAATGTGCTTTGAATGTTGTTGACGAAATTGGGAGGGAGCGTCTGCATGACAAAATCCAAAAGTGTTCATTCGTAGTGAAAACCTTTGCCCAAAAAGTTTTCGCTGTCAATGAAAACTTTTCAAAGACCTCCGAGATCTCGAAATCTCGGAGGTCTGCGTGTTTACGACGGAAAAATCTTCTCGAACACCTCAGGACAGTACTTCTGCACCATCTCGGAGGAAAGCCCATTTTCTTTGCAGATTTCCGCGTAAAAATCTACAGAAGGGCGTTTGATTCTTTTTTGGGTGTCCACATCCAGCCCCCACAGTCCGAAGCGGTATTTCCAGGCGAAACTCCACTCGAAGTTGTCCACCAGCGACCAATGGAAATATCCCTTGATGGGCCAGTTGAAGTTCACCGCGCGCCACATCTGATGAATGTGCAGCGCCAGGTAACGCGGGCGGAGGGAATCATCCGCCGAATTGACCCCGTTTTCGGTGACGAGGATGGGCAGGTTGGGGAACGTGCGGATGATCCATTTCAAACCTTCGAACATTCCCTCCGGCTCGAAGGCAAGGAAGCCGAAATCGCTCAACTCCGCATCTTTTCGATAGAAGTTGCGGACAAACAGGGTGCCGGGTTTTCTCAGGTCAAAGGCAATGTATTCGCGCGTGTAGTAGTTGAAGCCGAAATAATCCTGCGTGCCTTTGGCTTCGGGAATTCGCACCGAGCCGATGGGCGAACGCATCACCCCCTCCGCCAGCGCCGAGACAAAACCGAGATTGATCGCAGTAAAGGCATTCCGCGCCACCCAGCGGTCCAAAGGCGACCAGGCATGGTGCGGCGCGATTGAACGATAATGATGTGCAAAACCAACGCGCGCCTCCGGTTGAATTAGATGAATGGCGCGATACGCCGCGGCGTGCCCGCGAATCAAATTCGCCTGCACCTGCATGGCAAGTTTCATATTGTTCTTTCCGGGCGGGAACGTATCCACGCCGGTGACAATGTAACCGTTCAGCGCATAGCCTGTCGGTTCGTTGATGGTGCACCACAGCGTGCAATACTCCTTCAGCGCATCCACCGTCTTGCGAACGAACTTCTCAAACAGCGGCACGATCTCTTGCGTTTCCCATCCGCCGCGTTCCGTCACCCACAGCGGGTCGGTGAAGTGATGCAGCGTCACCATCGGCGTAATGCCGCGCTCCTTCAATCCCCGCAGCATGGCGCGGTATTTTTCCAGGGCGTCTTCATCCCAGGTATCCGGCGTGGGCTGGATGCGGCTCCACTCCACCGAGAGGCGATGCGCGTTCTGTCCGGTTTCGGCGGCGCGGTCGAAATCTTCCTTCCAGCGCCCACCCCACCAATCCGCGGCAAGACCAGCCATCCCCCCGGTATGACCGTCCTGTTCCCACTTCCACCAATTGTTGTTGGTGTTGTTCCCTTCCACTTGATGTGCGGCGGTCGCCGTTCCCCACAAAAATCCTTTTGGAAAATGATAGGTTGCTTGAGGCATGTTTGTCTTTCCATCTCCAATCTCTAGTCTTGTAATTTACTCAAGCTGCCACCTTCCAATAGATTTTCTAGGTTTCCCGCCAAAGCCCTCACCCTGCCCTCTCCCATCGGGAGAGGGGGAAGTCATCCCAGAAGATATAACCTTGTTTGGGGTGAGGGAAGCCTCTTGAAACCAAGGC
>QMIW01000148.1 GCA_024434165.1 Chloroflexota bacterium
CTCGGCGCGGAAGTCACAGCCGTATCCAGCACGAAAAAACTGGAGCGGCTTCGCTCGCTGGGTGCCGACCATCTGGTTGACTACACCCGCGAAGATTTCACGCAGATGGGTCAACGTTATGACCTGATCCTCGCGGTCAATGGCTACCGTCCGCTGGCGGAGTATCGCCGCGCACTCACCTCACAGGGAACGTACGTGATGGCGGGCGGCTCGGGCAATCAATTGACCGAGGCTCTTGTGATGGGTCCGCTCGTTTCGCGGCGCGGCGGGCAGACCGTGACCAGTTTTGTGGCATCTCCCAGCGCGGATGATCTGACGTTTGTTGCTGGTTTGATCGAGGCGGGCAAGTTCACCCCGGTGGTCGAACGGACGTATCCACTGGAGGAAACGGCGGAGGCGGTGCGCCATGTAGGTGCGGGTCACGCGGCGGGGAAGGTTATCATTCAGGTCAAGGAGACTTTATGACCCACATTGAACTTTTCCGCGTCTACCTGCGTTACTACGCCGATAAAAACCTCGAAGCCATCTCTGCCATGCTCGCCGAAGATGTTCATCTGCGCGATTGGAATATCTCGGTGAATGGCAAGGCGGAAGTTGTGCGCGAAACCGCCAAAAATTTCGCCGAAGCTGCGAGCATTGATATTCAAATTCTTGATGTCTACGAAAATGCCGATACTGTTGCCGGTGAACTTCGTATCGTAGTGGACGGCACGATTGACCTATATGTGGTGGATGTGGTGACATTTAACAAGCATAGCAAAGTCACTGCCATTCGTGCGTATAAGGGACGGGGCGATTAGCCCAGTGTTTTGCTGCTATTTTGATTTGTAATGCACAGCCGTCGTAGCTCTCAATCGTTCTGCAGCGGTTTCGGGTGTGATGTCGCGCTGCGGCATGCCGAGCATCTCATACCCGACCATGAATTTACGCACCGTTGCCGAACGCAGCAGGGGCGGATAAAAATGCGCGTGCAGCACCCATTCCGGGTGAGGTTGATCGTCCGCGGGGGCTTGGTGGAAGCCCATGGAGTAGGGAAAGGAAATTTCAAAGAGATTGTCGTAACGGGTGGTGACTTGTTTGAAGATTTCCGCCAGAGCAGAGACCTCGCTGGCTGTTAAATCTTTCAAGCAGGCTGTCGGTCGGTGCGCAGTGACCAGCACTTCAAAGGGCCATACCGCCCAGAACGGAACCATTGCCGTGAAGTGGTCATTGGCAAACAAGATGCGGTCTTTTTGCTTGTGTTCCTCTTGCACATAATCCAGCAAAAGCGGACGTCCATTCCTGGCGAAGTATTCCTTCTGGGTGGCGAGTTCCTTGACGATTTCATTCGGCAGCTGCGACTGCGACCAGATCTGGCTGTGCGGGTGCGGGTTCGAGCAGCCCATCATCGCGCCTTTGTTCTCGAAGACCTGCACATATTGAATGTAATCCAACTCCATCAGCCTGGCGGATTCGCTCGACCAGGTATTGAGCACGTTTTCGATGGCGGGCGGGTCGAGTTCGGGCAGGGTCAGGTCGTGGCGGGGCGAGAAACAAACCACCAGACATTGTCCCTGCTCGGGAGCAGAAACAAGCAGCGGGTGGGAGGAGGCGGGTTCTTCATCCGGCGCATCAGGTAGTAATGCAGCAAAGTCATTATTGAAAACAAACGTGCCGGTGTAATCGGGGTTGAAAACTCCGCCCGCCCGTTCATTGCGCGGACAGAGATAACAAGCGGGGTCGTATTGTGGCAGCGAGTCGACGGCGAGTTTCTCCACCTGCCCGAGCCATGGGCGTTTGGCGCGGTGCGGCGAGACGAGCACCCATTCGCCCGTCAGGGCGTTATATCGGCGATGAGGATTGTTAAGCATGGTCATTCCTTTTCGAAAATGATCTCGACCCATTCGAGGGTTTCGTGTTGAACAAATTTGAGCGTGAGTTGATCGTTGAATGTGAGACGCGACCCGCTTCGTTTTCCGTTGAAATGATGTTCGATGATCTTTGCATGGCTGTATTTGCTTTTGATGCTGCAGCGCCCATCGCCGAACGGCACGATGCCAATGTGACTCGACTCGCCAATGCTTTCATCGTCGAGCGCGGCAATCACCAGCATCAGATTGGATTGGATAACATCGTTGCAGCCGGTCGGTATTGGCTTGCCGTCGAAGTGATGAGTGCGTAACGCCAGCAGAACGGTCTTGCCGTTTTCGATGCGTTCCCAGGATGGACTAAAGCCCGCGCGCAGACCGCCCTGCCATTTCGCATGGATTGGCTTGGTGGTGAAGTGCGCCTCTTTCCTAACGAGGGAGTTGATCCCGTTAAATTTAGCTATATGCCTCGCGGACGGTTTTTCCCCGTTCTCGTCGCCGTCGAAACAATGCAGCGAGCCGAGGCTGCCCGAAGCGACGGAGTCGAACCAGATGTCAATGGCGGAGTCCCAGTCGTAGCCGGAGGAACTGTAGGTGGGCATGCCGAGTTCGCCGCACAGGCTGCTGAAAAAGATGCGGCGGTTGCTTTCAAGGTCGTAATCGCCAATGCAGTAAACGAGGTCATCAGGGCTGTGCAGGTCGTAGTAATCAATGAGCAGGGGAGACAGACCATAGTACATGATGACGAGGTCGGGGTTTTCTTCTTTCATCGCGCCGACGATGACCTCAAGACCTTTTTGCAAGAGACGTTCACCGGCGAAGGTCATATCCTGCGGGGCGGCGACATCGAGCGAAGGCAGTTCGTAGCCGAAGTCGAATTTGATCAGGTCGGGTTGGTAGCGGCGGATGAAGTCTTTGGCGCGTTCACGTAGCGCTGCCTGCACTTTGGGCTGGGTCACGTCGAAGATGCCGTAGCGGGAAGTTTGATGGTCGAGCCAGAGCGGTTTGCCTTCGTGCGTTTGGAGCAGGTGTGATTCGTCCAAGCCGAGCGCGGCAGGATTTTGGCAGCGCAAAAACGCCGCCCACAAGCCGATGTTGTATCCCTGCGTGCGGATGTTATTGAGCAGATTTTCAAAATTGGGGAATCGTTCGGGGTCGTGTTTGAGTTCGCCGTACATGCCTTCCCACTTATCGTCAATGACGAAGGTCTTTGCCCGCATGCCGGAACGTTGAAGTTTGCCGAAAATATCGCGGACGAGGTCTTCGGTCAACTGCTCGGGCGGGAGAGCGAGCGCAGACTCTACGCCCCAGGTGTTGTATTGCGGTGCGAGCAGGACTTCCTGCTTTTTCGTGGAAAGTGTTTTTTGCTTCGATCTATCGCCGCCGAGGACGGCGGCTTGAGCAGGAGCGGTTTGAGTAAGAGCGGCTTGAGCAGGAGCGGTTTGAGTAAGAGCGGCTTGAGTAAGAGCGGCTTGAGCAGGAGCGG
>QMIW01000149.1 GCA_024434165.1 Chloroflexota bacterium
CAGGAAGCGGCTCTAAGGGTTTCCAGCCCAGCATCATCCCCCTCTGCCAGGCTATACCATACCACCCGCCACCCAGGCAGCCCAAAATGGACAGCAAAAGGAGAACGCTAAAGATGGGTGCGAGAAGGGTAAAGGAAACTAGCCGCTTACCCCTGTCTGACCTGTTCATGTCCACTGACATTTACCCCCTTCTAATGTTGGCGTGCATTCAAAATTACTCCTGTTTTACCAATAATGTCTGAACGCGAGCGGTTAACGCCTTAGTCCGTAACTGTCCACATCCCCGCTGCGCCACAACAGTAGCTGTACTCAAAACCAATGAATCCATCCGGCACATAAAACTGAAAACTGTAGCTCGTTGGGTGTCGCTGGTAGAAATTCCGATTATCATAAGTCACAGGTAACGTACCGCTCAGTTGAAGCAATGGCGGCAGCGTGACATCCGTCGAGAGGAGCGGGGTAATATTCTCTGGGTAATGGGCATGCTGGCGTTTGTAATCTTCGAGCTGAGGGATCAATGACTCTAGCCAGGCTTGAGCACGCTGAACTTCTCCATTGCGAAAGGTTTGAGCGAGAGGGAAGAACGCGCCTTGCAGCACACAAAACAGACTGATCAGGAGCAGGATGGTGTTGAGCGAGTGAGGTCGCGCGGCTGGTTGGGCTTGAGTGCGCCGCCGAAAGAGGAACACGACCCCCATCAGGATCACTCCGAACAGGATGGCTAACGCCGGAACAAAGCTGAAGACTGCGAGTTGCCAGCGGTTGAAATAGGCTAGCCCAGCGGCCACGGATAAACCGGCCAAAACGATGAAACCACTGCATACGGGAGTTTTGAGCTTCATAAATCAATCTGAGGATTCCATATTTGAGCACTTTCCTCAACATTTTATTGACAGTTTAGCTGAGGGGTGTCTCTTTCTCGTTACGGCAGACGTTACAAACTTTTTCTTTCTGTGGATGTAGGGGTAGGCACAAGGCCGTGCCCGTCCCCATCATTATAATGACCGTTACCGGTTCGTCTCCTCGTGCGTCTCCAAAAATGTCACGGCGGATTGAGTTGATAATTCGTTATCCTTTTGGTACAATTAACATCTCAACCCCACTTCCTATGCTGTATAAATTCCCCAATTACCACCGGCTTAGCGATGACATGGTTCTAGCAGGTTGCAGGTATTTTCAGAGCAGCGATGCCGAATTTAAGAATATGCTTATTAGGCCCACCGCGGATTGAACTTGACAGTGTGCTGGTCGAAATCAAGCGGCGTTAAGGTCTGGCCCTGCTGGCCTACCTGGCCATTACTGGGGAAATGCAACTTCGGGATACGCTGGCGACGCTGTTTTGGCCTGAGCACCCCCAGCGTGAGGCGCGTGCCACTCTACGGAATGATCTGTGGCTCCTTAAAGAGGCTCTGGGTGAAATCTGGCTCGACCAGGGTCGAGAAGCCGTGGCTTTATTCCAGTCGATGTTACAAAACCACCAACTATCTTGAGCGTACAGTACGATCGCTTGAGGGGGGGATCGTATGGCTGATACCAGCCTACCAACGGACCAGGTTACCAACTCGCTCCTGAGCACTAAATTATATATTCCCCAAGCACGACAGCTTCAGGACATCCTGCCACGCCCTCACCTGGTCGAAAGGCTAACGACCGGGCTGTCAGGCCGGCTGACCCTTATCTCCGCGCCCGCCGGCTTTGGTAAAACCACCCTCCTGACTGAATGGATTCCCCACAGCGACCGCTGCGTCTGCTGGCTCTCCCTGGACGAAGCCGATAATGATCTAACCCGTTTTTTGACCTACTTCATCGCCGCCCTCCAGAGGCTCAAGGCCGATTTTGGTCAGGCCCTGGTGATAACCCTTCAAGCGCCTCAACCTCCCCCCCTCGAAAGTCTGCTGATCACCCTGGTTAACGAGATCATTCAAACCCTCGATGAATTTGCCCTCGTTTTGGACGATTATCACCTCATTGATTCGACCCACGTTGACCACGCGCTCGCGTTTCTCATCGAACATTTGCCGCCGCAGATGCATCTGATTATGGCGACGCGCCAAGACCCTTCCCTCGCGTTGGCGCAATTGCGCGCGCGGAATCAATTGCTCGAACTGCGCGCCGCCGATTTGCGTTTCACCACTTCCGAAGCCGCCGAATTTCTCAATCGCGTGATGGGGCTGCATCTCACCGCGTCGGAAATCGAACAATTGGAAACGCGCACCGAAGGTTGGGTGGTGGGCTTGCAGTTCGCGGCGATTTCGATGCGCGGACTTGCAGACACGGAAAATTTTATCCAATCGTTCACCGGCAGCCATCGTTTTGTGTTGGACTATTTGCTCGAACAAGTTTTGCAACAGCAAACGAAACCCATTCAAAACTTTTTGCTTTCTACTTCAATCCTTGAGCGTTTGTGCGGTCCGTTGTGCGACGCGGTGATGGAAATGCCCGCCGGGTCCGGAAATGAAACGCTGGCGTATCTCGAACGCGCGAATCTTTTTCTCTTTGCTCTGGACGACGAACGCCATTGGTATCGTTATCATCATCTCTTTGCCGAACTCTTGCGCCAACGTTTGCAACAAAAATTTTCCGCCGCGTCGAATGACGCGCACGGCATCGCCGCGCTGCATCAACGCGCGAGCGCGTGGTTCGAAAAAAATGGAATGTTGCTCGAAGCGTTTCAGCACGCCGCGGCGGCGAACGATGTCGAACGCGCGATGAACTTGTTGGACAGCGAACGAATGCCCTATCATTTTCCGGGCGCAACGCATACGATTTTGAATTGGCTGAATTCGCTGCCCAAGCAAGCGCTGGATGAAAATCCCGCGTTGTGGTGGCGCGCCGCCGCGCTGTCATTGATTGTTGGCATCACCACCGGCGTTCAGGAAAAATTGCAGGCGGCAGAAGATGGATTGCAAAACTCCGAACCAACAGCCAAGACGCGCAATCTCATCGGGCGGATTGCCACCGCGCGCGCGACCTTGGCGTTGACGCGGTCGCGATGCGCGCGCGACTTGAAGACGATGAACGAGAACAGCACCGCCTCGCCCGGCTTGGGCTTGACCAGGCCGAGGAATGAGAACACCCCCTTGATCTTCAGGTCGTCGCCCACGCATTCCGCGAAGGCGAGCGCGCCGTGCTCGCGCCAGATCCGGCCGGCCCTGGCGGCCATGCGGCGATAGGCCGGCAGATTCCTCTTCGGGACGGGCAGCACGAATCCAGCGACATACTTGGCCACGCGTTGCTCCCTTGAGTGAAAAAACTGTCCGCCGCGGCGGCGTCAGCCGCCGCTGAGCGCCTGGACGATCTGCACCGAGTCG
>QMIW01000060.1 GCA_024434165.1 Chloroflexota bacterium
ATCTTCTGGGATGACTTCCCCCTCTCCCGATGGGAGAGGGCAGGGTGAGGGCTTTGGGCGGGGAACCTAGAAAATCTATTGGAAGGTGGCAACTTGAGTATATTAAACTTTATCGGCAATAAGGAAAAACGTCCCGAAGGCTGGCGTTTCCCCTTTGATGCTCGTGAAAAAGCCTTTGGGACGGTTAATTCCGATAAAGTCCATTAGACCTTTTGTATAAGTGCTCCCGCCGCCGAGGACTGCGGCGGGGACGCCGCCTTGAGCAAGGTAAAAACTTGAGCAAGGTAAAAAAGTGACTTTTGCAAAAAGTCTATTATAAAAATACGCTCCCGGCGGCGGCAAATCCGTGAACTATGTGCGAGCGTTTGCGCTTGTCTCACCCAAAGACCATAAAATCCAATGGGTCAATCACCAGGCCGTCTTTTGCGGAAATGAAACCCTGACCGTGCAACTTCTTCGAATGGGCGATGAAATACCGTTCGATAACGGATGGCGCAACCTGTTGTTGAGTTTCGGAGAAATTCGCAAAGACGGCGGCGCGTTCCCCGTTATAGACGCGAACGAAACCGAGGACATGTTCGTTTTCGGTTGGAACGACTTCCAGCGCGCCTCCAGAGAATGCGCCGTGCGATTTTCGTAATTCAATCAAAGCGCGAAGTCCGTTGTAGATGCGTCCTTCGGTAGTTTGTGGATCGCGCCGTTTCTCGTACTTTACCCCATCTGCGCGCGGACGATGCACCCAGCGGCTGTCGCGTTCATGGGCGGGGTCGCTGCGATAGGTGTAATCGTTGAGTGTGCCAATCTCATCGCCTAAATAAATGAGCGGGATGCCGCCCGCGGTGAGGATGATTCCGTGAATAAGCAAAATGCGGCGGATGGCGAATTCCACTTCCTTGGCTCCTTCTTCGGAGAGGGCTTTTTCGAGCCCTGCCAGCGAAGCGCACGTTCCGCTGATGCGGCAATCGCCAGTGACAGGGTTTTCCTGAAAGGGCAACCCGCGTGCGAAACTGCCGGGAAAGCGTCCCCGGTAAAACTCGTTGAGGAAGTGGCGATGATCGTGTCCGTTTACGCCAAGGATGGCGGCGTCCTCGTCAGAGAACGTCCAGCCAATGTCGTCATGGACGCGCACATAATTCACCCATGCCGTTCCTTGCGGAAGTTTGAAGCGCGCCGCCAGCGCCTGTGAGAGCAATCGGGTCTTGCGGGTGGCGAGCGAATTCCAAAGCAGCGCCATCAACAGGGGATTGTATGAGATCTGACATTCTTCCGGCGAGATGTATTTCACCACTTCATCGGGATGCACAATGGCTTCCGATTTGAAGGTCAGCGCGGGAGCGGCAATGCGCGCCGCGGCGTTGAAGGCTCTAATGAGCGTGTGTGCCTGCGGCAGGTTTTCGCAGCGGGTGCCGGGTTGTTTCCAAATGAAGGCAACCGCATCGAGCCGCAATACCTCCACGCCCTGATTGGCGAGGAAAAGCATCTCCTCCACCATGCGATTGAAAACAGCGGGATTTGAATAATTCAAATCCCATTGATAGGAATGAAAGGTCGTCCAGACCCAGCCGCCGCGTCCGTGGAACAGGGACGGGAAGAACGTGAACGCTCCGGGGTGTTCGTCTGGAAAGATATCGCGTAGATTCCGCTCGAATTGGTCGGGCAGCGTCCGGTCTGGGTAGATGCGGTAGAAATCCATGTACTCTTCATCGCCCTGTTTGGCGCGTTCCGCCCAGGGATGCTCGGCGGAGGTATGGTTGAAAATCAAATCCAAAACAAGGCTGATACCCGCCGCGCGGAAGTCGCGGGCAAGCGAAGCGAGTTGATCCATCGAGCCAAGCGCCGGATCCACCTCGCGGTAAGTGCTGACGGCATAGCCGCCGTCGTTTTCACCTGCGGGCGATTTGAAAAGCGGCATGAGATGCAGATAAGTGACGCCCAGTTCGCTGAAATACGGAATTTTCGCACGCAAGCCTTCGAGGTCGCCTGCAAACCGATCCACGTAGCAAACCGCGCCAAGCGTCTGGTTGGACTCGAACCAGGGCGGGTTCGTTTCACGTGCAAGGTCAAGCCGGCGAAGGTCTTCCGGGCGGTTGAACCATAACCGCGCCATACTGACGATCAGGTCTTCCAAATGGAAGAAAAAATCATAGCGGCTGCCGTACACCTCCGCGTACAGCGCAAACAGCCTGGCAAAGTTTTTATGCAGCCGCGCGGTGAATAGATTCCAGCCCTCGGGGTCCTTCCGGCTCTCGTCGTTGAGAGTATGTTCGACGCGTGGAAGAATGCGCTTTAATGAGATGCGCGCTTCGCGTTCGATATCCTGAGGTTCGATCATAGGGATTTTTGGGCAGCCTCTTCCGCCAGGGCGATCGCGCCCAACACACCGGAGCGGCTCCCCAAACCAGGATGGACAATGAAAGATTCGATGTTTTCAAGAACGGAAGGAGATTGGATGTAGCCGTTGATCAGTTCGCGCGTCCGTTTTTGGACCCTGGGCAGGAGATGTGGAACCGAACCGACCCCCCCGCCGACGATGATGCGCTGGGGCGAAAGGGTCATCGTATAACTGACAAGCGCCTGGGCGATGTAGTCCGCTTCCAATTCCCATGCGATGTGATCGGGCATCAGGAACGAACCGCGCATGCCCCATCGTTTTTCAATGGCAACTCCCGAAGCGAGACCTTCGAAGCAATCGCCGTGAAAGGGGCATACGCCTTCGAATGGGTCTTTTTCGAGATCGTGTTTTACGGGAATGTGCCCCATCTCTGGATGGATCAACCCATGTAGAATTTTGCCTTCGACGAACGCTCCGCCGCCGACGCCCGTTCCCACCGTCAGGTAGAGAAAAGTCTGCAAACCTTGGGCTTTTCCCCAGCGCCATTCCGCCACCGCAGCGCCGTTTACATCGGTATCGAAAGCCATGGGAACATCGAACTGTTTGCGCAGGATGCCGATCACATCCGCATTCGTCCACCCCGGTTTGGGGGTGGGCAAGATATGACCATACGTTGGCGAGTCCGGCTTTGGGTCCAACGGACCGAAACAGACGAAGCCGATGGCGGAAAGCCTCCCAAGGTGTTCTTCTTGCTGCTTGAAAAACTCGATTGCCTGCCGCATGGTTGCTTCGGGAGTGGTCGTTTCAAAACGGGCTTCTGCCCGAATGCTGGTGGGTCCGCTGCCCACTACGCAAATGAACTTTGTGCCGCCTCCTTCAATGGCGCCATAGAAGGTGGTGTCGTAGTTTTTCATCTCTGCACCTGCATCCAGAAATAGGAATAGGGTTCAATTTCCAGGGTTTCAGCCAGAGTCAGCGGTTGTCCCGTGAACAGGTTGAGGCAGGCTGTCTGGTAATGTGCGGGGATGCGCCCCCTTTGCCTGGAACCGCTCAGGTTGTTGAAAATAAGCATGGTGTCGCCGTTATGCTCGCGCACATAAGCGGCGACTGCCGGGTTGCCCGTTTCGATCCATTGCATGTCGCTGCCGCCGAATGCGGCATGTTCCTTGCGCAGGGCGATCATCTTTCGGATGACATGAAGAAGCGAGTTCGGGTCGCTCAACTGGTCGGCGACATTGACGCACCGGTATCCCAGTTCGCCGTCCGCCAATTCTTCAAAAGGCGTTCCAGTCGTAAAACCGCCGTTGGGGGATGAATCCCACTGCATGGGCGTGCGCATCCCATTGCGGTCGAAGAGGTTGAGGTTGTCACCCATGCCGATCTCATCGCCATAGTATATGACGGGGGCGCCGGGCAGCGTGAACAGCAATGAGTTTGCCAGTTCGATCTTGCGGCGGTCGTTATCGAGCAGGGGGGCAAGGCGGCGGCGGATGCCAAGATTGAGCCTCATGCGCGGTTCGGGTGCGTATTGCTCCCACATCCATTCACGCTCGTGCGGGGTGACCATTTCCAGCGTCAGTTCGTCGTGGTTGCGGAGAAAGGTGCACCACTGGCAATTTTCAGGAATGGACGGCGTGCGGCGCATGATCTCCGCCATGTCTTCGCAGCGTTCCTTTTTGAGCGCCATGAAAATGCGCGGCATGATGGGAAAGTGGAATCCCATGTGGAATTCGTCGCCGTCGCCAAAGTAGGGGCGCACGTCTTCGGGCCATTGGTTGGCTTCGCAAAGTAGTATGCGTCCGGGGTAGTGTTCATCCATGAAGGCGCGCAGTTTTTTGAGGTAGGCATGCGTCTCCGGCAGGTTTTCGCAGCTGGTCCCTTCGCGCTCAAAGAGATATGGAACCGCATCAACGCGAAAGCCGTCAATGCCGAGGTTCAACCAAAAGCGCGCCACATTGAGCATTTCCTCCTGCACCTGGGGGTTATCGAAGTTTAGGTCGGGCTGGGTCGAATAAAAGCGATGCCAAAAATATTGTCCGGCTTGTTCATCCCATGTCCAGTTCGATTTTTCGGTGTCCACAAAGATGATGCGCGCGTCCTGATATTTTTGATCGGTATCGCTCCAGACATAATACTCACGATAAGGAGAATTTTTATCGGAGCGGGCGGATTGAAACCAGGGATGAGCGTCGGAGGTGTGATTCAGCACAAGGTCCATGATGAGGCGGATGTTCCTTTGATGCGCCGCTTCGATCAGGACCTTGAGGTCATCCAATGACCCGTAGGCTGAATCCACATTGTAGTAGTCTGCGATGTCGTAGCCATCGTCGCGCAGGGGCGAAGGGTAGATCGGCATGATCCAGATGCAGTCCACGCCGAGGGTTTGCAGGTAATCCAGTTTTTCAGCCAGCCCGCGCAGGTCGCCGCGCCCATCGCCGTTGCTATCCTTGAAGGCGCGGACGGAGATTTCGTAGAAAACCGCGTTCTTATACCAGAGGTTGTTGTTCATAATTAAGAAGGCGCTTGCCGTCCAGGACGGCGGCAGAAGCGAAACAGATTAGATCGTGATGGAATTTTGTCGGATGACGCCGCCGTACCAATAAGCGCTCTGTTTGGGAATACGCTGCAAGGTTGCGTAATCCACGCGCACCAAACCAAATCGCTTGCTGTAGCCGCGTTCCCATTCGAAGTTGTCGAAGATGCTCCAGACGAAAAAGCCGCGCACGTTTGCCCCTTCTTGAATCGCTTCATGCAGGGCTTGCAAATGCGCATGAAGGAATCGAATTCGATCCCAATCGTTGACGAAGCCTTCGCTGTCGGGCGCATCCGGCATGGCACAGCCGTTTTCCGTCAGATACAACGCCGGGTTGCCGTAATTTTCCTTGATGTGGATAACTTCGTTCTTCAGCCCCATTGGGTGGATGCCCCAGTTCATTTCCGTCCGCCCCCATCCTGAGGCAGAGTACGGCGTGAGACGCGCCTTGTTCAACCCGCCGAACAGGTCGAACGAAACGAGGTCGGTGTTGTAGTAGTTCAAGCCGAGGAAGTCAATCGGCTGGCGGATGACATCCATATCTTTCGCATGAATCTTCGGCTGATGAACGCCGATGTAATCGAACAATGCCTGCGGGTACGCCCCCTTGAAAACGGGGTCGAGGAACAATGCGTGCGTCTCATCGTGGACTCGCTGCGCCGCCGCTGCATCCTCTTCGCAGTCGGAAGCCGGAAGCAGCCCGTTCAGGTTGAGGACCAGTCCGATTTTGCCTGCATAGCCGCCCTGCCGAAACACCTGCACGGCCTTGCCATGCGAAAGCAAGAGATGATGTGCGGCCTGATATGCCTGGGAATAGTCGCAAATTCCGGGGGCGTGCAAGCCCTGGGCATGTCCCAAAAACGCAGCGACCCAGGGTTCATTATGAGTCGCCCAAAGTTGGACGCGGTCTGCCAAACGGTCAAAAACGATGCGGGCATATTCCGCGAAATAATCGGCGGTGTCGCGTGAAGCCCATCCGCCCATATCTTGAAGCGCTTGTGGAAGGTCCCAATGGAAGAGCGTACATTTGGGCTGAATCCCTGCGTTCAATAGTTCGTCCACGAGGCGGGAATAAAAATCCACTCCCTTTGGGTTGATTTTTCCACGCCCCTGCGGCAGGATGCGCGTCCAGGCAACGGTGAATCCGTAACTTGGAATGCCCAGCGACTTGATGAGGGCGACATCCTCCTTGTAAAGGTGATAGTGATCACATGCCACGTTGCCGTTGTCGCCGTTTAGGATATGCGCCTCCCACCGGGTGAAGCGATCCCAAATACTTTCGCCTTTTCCATCTTCGTTATATGCGCCTTCGATCTGGTAGGCTGAGGCGGCCGCGCCCCAGAGAAAATCCTTTGGAAATTTCAATGTTGTCATGATAAAAAATGGACTGGGTTGCCCAGCCCGCCGGTCTCCAAATTAACCTTTGACTGAGCCCGCCAGCAATCCACGCACGAAGAAACGCTGCAGGGAGAAGAACACCGTTAAGGGCAGTATCATGGATACGAATGCCCCCGCCGTCAACAAATGCCAGTCCTGACCGCGCGCCCCGACAATAGCCGCCATGCGCTGGGTCACCAATTCGAACTCAGGGTTGCCTCCGAGGAAGATCAATGCCACAAGATAATCGTTCCATACCCAGAGGAATTGGAAGATGGCAAAGGAGGCAAGCGCCGGCACAGACAGCGGTAATACAAGCCTGGTAAATACGGTGAAGTGTGAAGCGCCGTCAATGAACGCTGATTCCAGAATATCGCGCGGCAGGGCGCTGATGTAGTTATAAAGCAGATAGGTTGCCAATGCCAGTCCAAATCCTGTATGTGCAAGCCAGATTGCAAGGAATGTGCCGTTGAGGTTCAGCGCTCTATAGTCTCGCAGAATTGGCACCAGGGCGATTTGGAGGGGCACCACCAGAAGCGCGACGACCAACGTGAACATTCCACGACGCCCCGGGAATTTCATCCATGCAAAAGCGTAGGCGGCAAATGCGGCAATCAGAATCGGAATGGCGGTGGATGGAATGGCGACCGCCAGACTGTTTAGGAAGGCGTTGATCATATTGTCGCCGGGAACGACCTCTACGGTGCCGTCCGGTCTCTTGAATTCAAAATCCTGTCCACCAAGGACCTGTTTGTAGTTTTCGAGCGTAAAATCCCAGTCCACCGTCCAAACTTGTTCCTGGATCTGGATCTTACCGATGCGTTTGTTTCCGATCCAGGTGATTTGCTTGCCGTCCGGCGTCTGAATGCCGGCGCGAAACTCTTCGAAGGTGCCTGTAATCCCTTCTATTTCCATGATGCCGTTGGGGTCAAGTCCCGCTTCTTCGGGATCAATCTCGCGGACGGGCTGCCAATCGCGATAAGGAAACACTCTCCACCAGCCGGTGGTGGCAATCTTATCCCTGTTGCGAAAGGATGAAATGAAAATACCAACCGTTGGAATGGTCCAGATCAGAACCAACAGGAGAAGGGTGAGGTTGACAAGCAATTTGCCAAGTCGTTTCCGAAGTTTGCCGCTGTACATATTAGAATGCCTCCTGCCGTTCCCTGAACTGTTTCAGGTTGTAGATCATGACCGGAATAACCGCGATGAGCAGCACAATGGCGATCGCCGAACCAAAGCCCGAATTGCGATTGGTGAACGACTGACGGTAAAACTGCGTGGCAATAACATGGGTTCCAAATTGTCCGCCGGTCATCACCCACACCACGTCGAAGATCTTCAGGGTGAAAATAACAATCGTTGTCCAGACCGAAAGGATCGTCCCGCGAATGTAAGGCACCATGATTCGGAAGAAAATCTGGAGTTCGCTGGCGCCGTCTATGCGCCCGGCTTCCATCAACTCTTCGGGAATACCTTTCAATGCCGCCGAAAACAGGACCATGGCGAAGCCTGCCTGAAGCCATATTACGATCACGATCAGGAAGAGGTTGTTCCAGGGGGAGATATCCACCCATTGGGTCCAGGCTTTGGGGGTCCCGCCGAGTCCCTGCACGATGGCGTTCAAGAGTCCAATCTGTGTTTGGTCGGCGGGCCTGAATTCATAAATGAAATTCCAGATGATGCCCGCGCCAACAAATGAGATTGCCATTGGCAGGAAGATAAGGGATTTTGCGAATTTCTCGAAACTGCTGCGGTCTGCCAGCGCGGCAATAAGCAGCCCGAACATCACGGAAAACGTACTGCCGAAGACGATCCACATCAGGTTATTGCGGAACGCCTCCAGCATCAATTTCTCGGTAAACACAGCGGCATAATTGTCGAACCAGACAAAAGAATCGCTGTTGATCTGCTGAAGAACATTTAATCCTTCCGGCGGACCGTTCCGGTCGAAGAGACTAAGCCAAAACGTACGCAGAGTGGGAACGGCCAGATACCACGCAAGGATCGCCATCGCCGGACCTACAAAGACGAACGGCAGAAGACGGATACGCCAGGTGTCCGGCAGTTTTTCCACCAGGCTGTTGAAGAGCCAATATAGGATTGCCACCCCGCCCACACCCCAAACAATCGCAACCAGGGTAATGACTTCGCGCGGCGCCCTGCCATCGCGCAAGAAGACGAATCCCAGGTATAGACCATAAAACACGATCACGATCATGCCGGCAGCCAGAAGTATGCGACCCGTGCGGGAAAGGATAGTCTTCGCAAGGGGAAATTTCTCCGGGGGGTTGGGGGTTGGCGGGTTCATGATTTGACTCCTGTGTTCCGATACGGAAAATAAAATTTTAGGGTGGAGAGTTTGTCGAAACCCTCCACCCTGCCATTTTACCGATGCCAGTTATTTTGGCCAGGTGGCGTCAATCGCCTGCATGGCGGTTTCCAGGTCTTCGGAACCCGCAACGTAGCTGGTAATGTGCTCCCAGAAGGAGCCGGAGCCAACTTCACCCGGCATGAGATCGGAACCGTCGAAACGGAAACTGGTTGCCTGGGCTACAAGTTCGGCAATCCCTCGTTCCAGTTCCACGCCGTACATATCCGGCGTAGCGGTCTGATGCGCAGCCAGTGCGCCGCCGCCTTCCAGCCAGCCGCTGGCCGACTGAGGTACGGTGAAGTATTCCATCAATGCGCGTACTTCGGGGCGGTCATTGAACATCACCATCACGTCGCCCGCCACAAGGAAGGGCTTGCCATACGCCTCGTCAACAGGCGGAAGGTAGAAGAAGCCATAGTCTTCGCCAGCCACCAAGCCCTCGGGGAAGAAGCCGGTGATGAAATTCCCCTGCTTGTGCATCCAGCATTTTGGAGGATTATCGAACATTGGCGCGGGCGCGTCGCCAAAAAAGGTGGAGACGATGGAGGAACGACCGCCAAAGACATAAGCGTCATTGAACCAGATTTCGCTCCAGGTTTCAATGGCGCGTTTGACTTCAGGCGAATTGAAGGGGAGTTCACCGGCAACCCAGGCATCATAATTTTCCAGGGAGGTGGTTCGCAGCATCATCTCTTCGGTCCAGTCTGTTGCCACCCAACCCGTAGCCGCGCCAGATTCAATGCCAATACACCAGGGGGCGTCGCCATCGTCGGCGATCTGTTGGGATAATGCGAGCAGGTCTTCCCAGGTTTCGGGTATCTCATACCCAGCCGCATCCCATGCCTTCTTGGGGTACCAAACCAGGCTCTTGCCGTTAAACCGGTGGAAGACGCCGGCTTCAACGCCGTTGATGGTAGCCATATCCCGCCAGCTTTGGTTATATTGCTGGCTCAGCCACTCTTCAGACATAAAGGTCGTTACATCAACAACCTTGCCGTCGGCAACGAATTGAGCCGCTTTTCCGGGTTGAGGGAAGTCCGCAATATCGGGAGCGTCTCCAGCGTCAACGCGCACAGAGATGGTAGCCTCGAATTCCTTGTTGCCGATATAGTTGACGTCAATACCGGTCAGTTCTTCGAACTGCGCCACGGATTTGTTCATCTTGACCCCGTCTGGATCGTTGCCTTCAAATGCGCCGTCAACGGTCACGGTAGTGCCTGCATACTCGCCTCTGAGAGCAGCCTCTAACGCTCCTCCGGGCGGATAATCAAAATCAACTTCCGGCATTGTTGCTTCTGTCGCGGCGGGTTCGGTGGCGGCGGGGGTGCCGCAAGCAGCCAGCAACATGGATGTGACCAGCAACCATGCCAATACATGCCATAACGCTTTTTTCATTCTTCTCTCCTTAGGAAATGTTAGGATTGATTCGATTCTAATGGGGAAAGGGATTGTTTATTGTTTGCCGGGAACACCTCCTATAGAAAGAGAAAAAGGGACAGCCTACCCAACGAACGTGGTTGAAAGAGTTTTTATGAAAGCACTTTCATAAATAAGTATAGCACAACCCCAATGAAAGTCAATAAGCAATTTACAGGTTTGAGAAGAAACGCACAACCTCTCGCCGTACCCAAACAAAATGAAAACATAGGCAAAAGGGGTGAAACTCAACCGTTTTGCCTTCGTTGTTCAGGTATTAGGCAGTGGCGCGTTCTATAAGGACAAGGGGAAGATTGATATGCTGCAAGGCGCGGTTACGATCCCCAATGCGCGCCAAAGCCATTTCGGCAGAAAGACGTCCCGATTCGTCAAGATGCTGGCGTACAGTAGTCAAGTCCACGTAGTCAGCCATGTCAATATCATCGAAGCCGACAATGGCAAGATCGTCCGGGATGCGCAGGTTCAACTGCCGCGCAACTTTCATCACGCTTAGCGCCTGGATATCCGATGCGGCAAACAATGCGGTTGGGCGGTCGCTCGCGTTGAGAAGTTCATACGCAGCCTGTTGCGAATTTTCCTGCGAGTAAAGCGCCTGCTTGATGCTCTTTTGGGGAAGCGAAATACCGGCTTCCCCCAAAACCTTTTTGAAACCCGACAGACGGGACTTGACAGGATGAATGGCGTACCGCTCCGGCGGTTCGATATCTCCCAGAAAGCCAAAGGACTTGTGCCCCTTTTTGATCAGGTATTCTGCCACCATCCTCCCGCCTTGTTCGTCATTAATGACAATGCTGTTCAACCTCTCATGGGAGAATTCGATTAGCACGGTTTGCATCTCGTTTTCGATCAGCCGCCGTACATCCTTATCCTGGATGGCAAGCGACATGATGATCAGTCCGTCCAGATTGCCCATGATTGGAATGGATGAAATATACCCCTCCAAATGCTCCACGGAATCAACCGGATAGATCACCAGTTCGTAATTTGCGCGGGACAATGTTGTTGCCACTCCCCGCAGGCGTTGTACAAAGGATGGCGCGGTGAAGAATGGCGTGATGACCCCCACCCGATTCGAATTTTTCAAAGCCCGGGCGCGCGCTTCCGCCTTCGGGACGAAGCCGAGACGGTCAATTGCTTCCATTACCCGTATGCGGGTTTCAGGGTTTACTTTATCCGGCGCGTTCAATACACGCGAGATGGTGGAGATGCTCACACCCGAAAGCTCGGCAACATTGTAAATTGTGGGTTTTTTTTTCGTTTTTGACATGATGAATGAAAGCGACATGAAAGCACTTTCAGTCTAACACGAAATTCAGTACGTTTCCAGTTTTTGGGGGATTACCTTGCGGGCAGTTTCTGAACAGGCTTGTTCCCTTCGCCGAGTTTCGTCACTTCCACCCACAGGGAGGAGGCGAGTTCGTAGCCAATTAGATGGTCCTGCGGTTTCATTTGCAGGCGCAGGGGACCTTTGAACGGCGCGCAGCTCAACAGGTGAAACGCCTTGCCGGGGACAAGCCCCAGTTCGCCGATGTAGTGCAGTTTTTCCATGTCGTGGGTGCGGACGCGGCTGATGATGCAATCGGAGCCGGAGGGAACGTCAATCAACGGCACATCGCGGATGACGGGCATGACGCCGTCTTTGGAGGGAATCGGCTCGCCGTGCGGACAGCGCGTTGGACGTCCCGCGAGTTCGTCCATGCGGTCTTCGATCTCGTCGTTGACGCCCTTCTCGAACACGTCGGAAAGTTCGTGGGCGGTTGCCCAATCGTATTTCATCACTTTGACGAGGAAGACTTCTGTGAGGCGGTGGCGGCGCAGGGAGGGCATGGCGATCTGCTCGCCTTCGGGGGTGAGGCGCACGCCGCGATACGGTTCATGCACGAGATAGCCGAGTTTTTGAAGGCGTTTGACCATCGTGGAGATCGCCTGCGCGGACGATTCCACGTGCGAACTTAGAAGCGAAAGGGGAACCTGCTCGTGGTCCTGTTGCAGACGGTAGATTTCCGCGGCATAACGTTGCATTGCTGGGCTTACAGACATCGAACTCCAATACCTGTCAGGTCTTGATTTTCAACCAGATTGAAAATCGTCTTCAACCTGATATAGATAAAATTTAATACAAATATCTAGATTATTCAATTCGCCGAAATTATACTACGCCGCGTTCATCACAGATAAAACCAGCCATATTTATCTGTAAACATCACACAGGAGATTTTTTCGATGCAACCCGTAAGGAAACTCTTTATCCTGCTGTTCGCGCTGGCGTTTGTGGCTGGCGCGTGTGGCGGAAACACTGTCAGCGGGGGGAACGCTCCCGCAACGGAACCAGCCTCACCCGTCGAAACTGAGGCGTCTTCATCCACCGGGGAAACCGAAGCGGTGGAAGTATCCGGCGACCTGGTCATTTATTCCGGTCGTTCCGAGCCGCTCCTCCAGCCGGTCATTGATGCGTTCCGCGCGCAATACCCGAATGTGAACGTGCTGCTCAAAGCCGGGAGCAACAGCGAACTGGCAAATGCCCTGATCGAAGAGAAGGGCAACCCGCAGGCGGATGTGTTCATCACGACCGAGTTGTTCACGGTGCAGTCGCTCGCGCCGGAGGGCGTGTTCCAGGCGTATGCGCCCGCCGGTGTGGAGAATATCCCCGCCGGGTTCATCGGCGAAGGGAATTTGTGGACCGGGCTGACCCGCCGCGCGCGTGTCATCATGTATAACCAGGATCTGGTTTCGGAGGAGGAAGCGCCCGCCTCGATCTTCGATTTGGTTGATCCCAAATGGAAGGGGCAGATCGCCGCCGCAGGCTCGACCAACGGCGGGATGCAGGCGCAGATCGCCGCGATGCAGCAACTGCTCGGCGATGAAGCGACAGAGCAATGGCTGAACGGTTTGATTGCAAACGAAGTGACGTTCTTCGGCGGTCACACCGATGTGCGCAAGGCAGTGGGCGCGGGCGAGTTCAAGATCGGCCTGGTCAATCATTACTACTACCATCTGCAGCTGGCGGAGACCGGCAATGTGGGCGTGGTCTACCCCGACCAGGGCGAAGGCGAAATCGGTTTGATCACCAACGCGACGGCGGCGGCTGTGGTGAACGGCGCGCCGCATCCTGAAGCCGCGCAGGCGTTTTTGGATTTCCTCGTTTCCGCCGAAGGGCAGAAGTTGTTTGCCGAGCAGAATTATGAATACCCCCTGCTGGCGGGCGTGGCGTTGAAGGAAGGCGTGCAGCCGCTGGAGAACTTCCGCCTCGCGGACGTGGATGTGGTGAAAGCGGCGGCAAATTTCGAAGCGGCATTCGACCTGATCGAACGCGTGGGTCTGCCGTAGTTATTTGGACGATGGACAATAGACCGCAGACCATCGTCCATCATCGGTGGTCTGTGGTCACTTATCAAACCCTGCTAAAATGGTGCGCTAACGCCAGATGGAATTAACCCGCACGAACCTGACCTACCAAAAATTGCGCTCCAGCATCAGCCCGCGGCTTGCGATTGCCGCGGGCATGGTGGCTTTGTTTGTGGCGGTGCCGCTGGCGTACATTTTCATCCGCGCGGCGGGAGCGGAGGCGGATGCGTGGCTGAGGTTATTCCAGGCGCGCATTTGGAAGTTGTTCGGCAACACGCTTTTGCTGGTCTTCGCGGTGACGGGCGGAGCGCTGATCACCGGCGTGAGCATGGCATGGTTCACCGAGCGCACCGACCTGCCCGGCAGGAACTTCCTGCGCTGGATGCTCGCCATGCCGCTGGCGATTCCCGCCTACATCGGGGGAATCGTCCATTTGGCGTTGCTGCGTCCCCGCGGCGGGTACCTGCCGCAATTGCTGGAGCAGGTCTTCGGTCAGCCCCTGCCCACGCCCAGCCCGTTCGGTTTTTGGGGCGCGGCGTTCATTTTGACCTTGTTCACTTATCCTTATGTCTATCTGTTGAGCGGAGCGGCGTTCCGGGCGCTGCACGCTTCGCTCGAAGAAGCCGCGCGTGTCTTTGGGCGTACCCCGCTGCAGACCCTTCTCCATGTAACCCTGCCCGCGCTTCGTCCCGGACTGACAGCCGGCGCACTGCTCGTGGCTCTGGATATTCTGGCGGAATACGGCACAGTGGCGCTGCTGCGTTATGAGACGTTTTCCTCGGCGATCTTCATCCAACTCTCCGGTCGGTACGACCGTTCGGCGGCTTCGATCTTGAGCAGTGTTCTCGTCACGCTGGCGATCCTGTTCCTGTGGGGCGAACTGCGTTTGCAGGGACGGGCACGCTTCACGCAGGTGGAGAGCAGCTGGCGTCCCGCGCCGCTCACCCTGCTGGGAAAGTGGCGCATACCAGCGTTCCTGCTGGTGTTCGGCGTGGTGACTGCGAGTTTGATCCTGCCTGCGGGCATTCTGCTGGTCTGGAGCGTGCAGACCTTCCTCGACCCGGAGGCCATGTCCGCCGTGTTTCGCACCGGCTCGCAGGGGTTTGGCAGTTACGTGTGGAACAGCCTGTGGAGTTCGGGGCTGGCGGCGGTGATCGCAGTGGCGATGTCCCTGCCGGTGGCGCTGCTCGCAGTGCGGTATCCAAACCCGTTCACGAAATTCATCTCCAGGCTTTGTCAGGTCGGTTATGCGTTGCCCGGCGTGGTGATCGCGCTCAGCCTCGTCCTGCTGGTGAATCGTTTATTGCCGTTCCTGTACGCCACGCCGTTCGTGGTGGTGATCGCATACGTGCTGCGCCACATGCCGCAGGCGGTGCGGGCGAGCGAATCGGCGCTCAGGCAGCTTTCACCGTCCCTCGAAGAAGCCTCCCGCACGCTGGGGCGGACATCCATCCAAACCATATTCCAGGTGACCATTCCGCTGATTCTGCCCGGGCTTTTGGCGGGCGGCTCGCTGGTCTTCCTGACCTCCTTGAAGGAATTGCCCGCCACCTTGCTGCTTCGTCCCGCCGGATTCGATACGCTTGCCGTGCGCGTGTGGGCATGGGCGGAGGAGGGCTTCTACCTTCAGGCGGCGCCAGCCGCATTCATTTTGATTTTAGCATCCGCTCTGCCGTTATATTTTCTCCTGCGCAGGGAGCAGATTTTCCGATGACCACTCTCGAAGTAAAAAACCTCGTCAAGAAATTCAACGGTTCGACACAGTCTGCAGTGGACGATATTTCGTTTGAACTTGCCAATGGGGAAATCCTCGCGCTTGTCGGTCCGAGCGGATGCGGCAAGACGACCACCCTGCGGATGATCGCCGGTCTGGAACGCCCCGACTCCGGCGCGATCAAACTTAACGGACAGCTGGTCGCTTCTCCCTCGACCTTTATCCCGCCGGAAAAGCGCGGCATTGGCATGGTCTTTCAGGACCACGCGCTCTTTCCGCACCTGACGGTTTTTGAAAATGTCGCCTTTGGTCTGCGCGGAAAAAGCCAGGCGGAGATTCGCACCATCGCCGGTGAGATGCTCCACATGGTGGGGCTGCTTTCGTTCTCGAAGCGCTACCCGCATGAACTTTCCGGCGGGGAGCGCCAGCGTGTGGCGTTGGCGCGTGCGCTGGCTCCCAAGCCCGTGCTCGTCCTCATGGATGAACCGTTCAGCAGTCTCGATGCGGATTTGAGAGTCGCCGTCCGCGAGCATGTGCGCTCCATTTTGAAGACCATGCAGGCGACGGTCATCTTCGTCACGCACGACCAGGATGAGGCGCTTTACATGGGAGATCGTCTTGCCGTCCTGCAAAAGGGACGCCTCGAACAGATCGGCGCGCCGGAAGAAATCTTCCACGACTCCGCCACGCGCTTCGTGGCGGAGTTCATGGGCGACAGCGACTTTCTCAAAGGCAGGGTTGTGCCGGGCGGAATTCAAACCGATATCGGGCTGGTCCGGCAGGATGTCGAATTTCCCGCCGCCGCGCCCGTTGAACTATCCCTCCGCGCCGACGACGTGGACTTCACCGTGGACGGCAGCGGCAACAGCGTGATCGTGGACCGCTTCTTCCGCGGCGCGTTCAACCTCTATCGCCTGCGCCTCGACTCGGGGCAAATCCTGCACGCCTTCACCGATCACACCCGTATCCTGCCGGTCGGCTCGCGCGTGCAGGCATACATCCGCGCGGAACACCCGCTGAATGTGTTTCCAAGATAGAAGGCTGGCGGCAAAAATTCTGGACAATGGGTCAGTTGAAATACTATCTCACTCTACTTCACTTCCTCCCTTACCGCTACCAAATTCTGAATGTATGGCAGGGAAACCCAGGGTAGGAAACCGTGAGCTTCCCGTAGAAATATCAACCTGATTGAAAACGCAAATACAATCCATTTGAACAACGATTCCAAAAGGGTGGAAACGAAATTTCATACGCCCATCTGGATTCCTGACGCGCCTGCCAATATACTGCCCCAAATCAAGACCAACTTTACCCAATTTTTTTACAGGAGAATGATCATTATGTCCCAAACCGACATCGTCCTCAGTCCCGAAATGACCGACGCCGAGCGCCGTCAAGCCGTCCGCGAGGCGTATAACAAAGACCGCTCGCAGATGACGCTCATGCTCGCCCATCAATTGCAAATCCCCGAAGCGGAGATTCTTCGCGCGCTCGAAGGCGGCACCGCCCGCGAACTCGATTTTGCGCGCTGGGAGGAACTCCTCCGCGCGTTCGAGGCGCTCGGCAGCCTGCACGTCATCGTCTCGAACGGAGCGGCGACCATCGAAGCCTTCGGTCAATTCGGAAACTTCACGAACACCGACGGCTTCCTGAACGTCCGCACGAAATCTCTGGATATGCACATCCGCAGTTGGGAACTGGCTTCGGTCTTTGCCTTCCGCAAACCCAGCCACCTCGACGGGCACGAAGCGCTCAGTTTTCAATTCTTCGACAGGCGCGGAAACGCCGCCTTCAAGGTGTTCCTCAACTTTGGCGGCAAAGATCCCGCGCCCGAACTGGCGGGAAAGTACAACGAACTGATCGAAAGATTTGCAAAATAGACACGCCGCAAAGCCCCTGCTCAGAAAACTCTAGTAAAATTCTACGTAAATCTACGTAGTCTTATGGAGATTTATGGCTAGAATTATGAACGAGGTGAGGGCGCACAAAAAACGCCCTTGCTTTGTTTAACCGGTCTGCTTGATTCGTCAAACCGTCGAACCACCCAACCACCCAACTCCAAACTTCTATGCCGCTCAAACGCCTCCAACTTGCGCTCATCCACACCGCCGTCGCCATGACGCTCGTGCCGATCAACAGCACCCTCAACCGCGTCATGATCTTCGACCTCGGCATTTCCAAAACCCTCTTCACGGCGCTTGCCATCTTCCCCTACCTGCTCGCGCCCATTCAGGTTGCCATCGGCTCCTTCTCGGATAAGCATCCCATCGCCGGCTTCCGCCGCTCGCCCTACATCCTTGCCGGTCTGATTCTGTGCGTGCTGGGTGTAGCGGTCGCGCCGCAGATCGCCGTCCTCTTCAGCCAAAACTTCACGCTTGGGGTTATCATGGGCATCCTTGCCTTCGGCGCATGGGGCATGGGCTACAACCTTTCCGCGGTGTCCTATCTCTCGCTTGCCTCCGAACTTTCCGGCGAGGAGGGACGCGGCAAAACCGTGGCGGCGATGTTTACCGTGATGGTCATCGGTTTGATTGCGACGGGCATCAGCCTGAGCCGCATGGTGACGACCTACGACCCCGCGCTGCTTCAACGCGCGTTCATCATCGTTGCCGCCTCCGCCCTGACGTTGGGGCTGACCGGCCTCTTCAGGCTGGAGCCGCGCGCCGGCTCCTCCTCCTCTCCCGCCAAAGCCGACACATACACCGTCCGCGAAATGACCTCCGCCATCACCGCCAACCCGGTTGCCAGAATTTTCTTCGTCTACCTCCTGCTGCTGCTCGCCGCCATCCTCGGGCAGGACGTGCTGCTCGAACCCTTCGCCGCCCAAGCCTTTGGCATGACCCTCGAACAGACCTCGCGCATCATTTCCATCACAAACGCGTTTACGCTGGCTGCCTTCGGCATTGCCGGCTTTCTGGATGGCCGCGTCAAAAAGAAATATGTTGCCCAATCGGGGAATCTGGCGGCGCTGCTGGGTTTCGTCGTCATCGTCTTCAGCGGATTCACCGCCAGCGCGGCCGCCTTCTACATTGGCATCACCCTGCTCGGCTTTGGGACCGGCATCTCCACCATTGCCAACCTCTCGCTGATGTTCGACCTGACTGTGCCGGAAAAGGTCGGCTTGTACATCGGCGCGTGGGGTTTCTCGAACGGGCTTTCACGGCTGGTCGGTTTGCTCATGGCGGGCGTGGTGGCGGATCTGGCAACCCGCTTGACGGGCAGCCCCCTGAGCGGCTACCTGGTTGTGTTCGGTCTCGAGGCGCTCATGTTGTTCGCCGCCGCAGTGATGTTGTATCGCATTGACGTGGGCTCCTTCCGCAGGAGCGCGGAGGACCCGTCCTTTGTAGAGAAGGTTGCCCTGGCAGCGGAGTAACTGGTACAGGGCGACCCTTTCTTGCAGATTGGCTGCTTGTTATGCCCAGCCCCTACGACGAAATCGCCTGGCAGAGGTGATATGACCGATGAATGGCTTTCCTTAAGCGACGCCGCCGAACTGCTGGGCGTGCATCCCAGCACGGTGCGGCTTTGGTCCGATAAGGGCATTTTGCCGGTGCACAAGACGCAGGGCGGGCATCGCCGCTATAAGCGCAGTGAAATCTCCCTCTGGGCACAGACCAACTCCAAGTCCAGAGTGGAGGCGCTCAAGCCCGAACGCATGATGCAGGAGGTCATCCGAAATGTCCGCCTGCACATCTCGGATGGAAACCTGGAAGCGGAATCCTGGTATCGAAAACTGGACGAGCAGGCGCGGACGCAGTATCGCCTGAGTTCGCGGTCGCTGTTCCACGGCTTGATGAATTATGTCGCCGCCAACGACGAGGAGGGCGCTTCGGAGGCGTACGCCATCGGTTATGAATACGCCTCGCGCGCGCGGCGGTACAACCTGAGTTACGTGGATGCAACCCGGGCGTTCCTGTTCTTCCGCGATACGCTGATCGAATCGGTGGTCAAGGTGTGCGGCGAGGCGAACATCCCGGCTGCGCAGTCTTCGCAGATGTATTCGAAGATCCACAAATTTACCGACGACATTCTCATCAGCCTGCTGCAAACCTACGAGTCGCTCGGCGGCGGGCGCTGACGGCGGATGAGCCGTACCATTGGGGGGACATCAAATGCGCTGCAATCTGCCGTTTTGCTTGCGCCATCACTTCGGCTGGTTTATACTTGCCTGCATGGCTATCCCTGAAACGATAGGGCGTTACGTAATCAAATCGGAACTGGGCCGCGGCGGAATGGCAACCGTGTACCGCGCGTTCGACCCGAAATTCGAGCGCGAGGTTGCGATCAAAGTCCTGCCGCGCGAAATGCTGCACGACCTGCAATTCCACTCCCGGTTCGAGCGCGAGATCAAACTGATCGCGGCGCTGGAGCATCCAGCCATTGTGCCGGTCTATGACGTGGGAGACGAGGACGGACAGCCTTACTTTGTGATGCGTTACATGCCGGGCGGTTCACTCTCGGACCTGATCGAGCAGGGCAGCATCTCCATTCAGGATACTGCGCGCATCGTGGAAAAGATCGCCCAGGGACTCGCCTACGCCCACCGCAAGGGAATCATTCACCGCGACCTGAAACCCGATAACGTGCTCTTCGACGACAACGGCGAACCGTTTATCTCGGATTTCGGCGTTGCCAAATTGACCGAATCCGCCAGCAGTCTCACCGGCTCCGGCGTGATCGGCACGCCCGCCTACATGAGCCCCGAACAGGCGCAGGGTTTGGAAATTGACCTGCGCAGCGACGTGTATGGGTTGGGCGTGATCGTCTACCAGATGTTGAGCGGTCACCAGCCCTACAGCGCGGATACGCCCATGGGCGTGGTGGTCAAGCACATCACCGAACCCGTGCCGGAAATTCTGAAAGCCCTGCCAGACCTGCCCCCCGAAGTGGATGCCCTCATCAAGACCGCGATGGCGAAGGATAAAAATCAGCGCTTCGCCAACACCATCGAACTGGCGAAAGCCCTGAACCGGATCGCGTTTGGGAGCGAAGGCAGCCTGACCTTTGGCACGAACAGCGGCATCAGCGCGCGTCCGAAGACCCAGACCATGCAGTTATCCCGCAGTCAGACCGGCTTCATGGTGACTGGGATTGTGCTTTTGGTCGCCGTCATCGGTTTCTTCCTCCTGCGCAACCAGCTGATCCCGCCTGCCACACCCACTCCGCTCCTTACCGCCACAATCGAGCCCACCCCGCTGCCGACGAACACCGAGGTTCTGCCAACCGGTCCGGTCTTTGCGCCGGTTTGCCCGGCAGATGTATCCTTCCCCGCCCCGGTGGGCAGGGAAACCGATAATTACTGCGTTCAAAAAATCCCTTATGCCAACGCGCTGCTCGAGGAGACGGCAACCTTCGAAGTGCTGAACACAGACGGCGCAAAATGCCGCGTGGAGGCGGTCAAGAACGGCGAACAGGTCCTTTCCTGCACGGGACCCAGTTTTGCCGTCATCCAACTCAAGGTCTGTAGAGCGCCCGAACTCTCCAGCGAAGAACTCGCCCGGTGCGCGCCGGACTCAACCTACAATGCCGGGAATCAATGCTGTGTCCCCCTGCCGCCCGAAGAAGCGGGCTGCCGAATCATCGAAATAAAACTAAAAGGCTGCGGCGGTTAATGGATCGGGCGCATCGCGCGCCCGATTTTCTTTCCACAGGCGGGATGATACAATAACGCAATGGGAACCCTCTATCTCGTTGCCACGCCAATCGGAAACCTCGAAGATATGAGCCCGCGCGGCGTGCGCATCCTGCGCGAGTCCATTCTGATCGCGGCGGAGGATACGCGGCACACGAGAATACTGCTCAGCCATTTCGGCATCAAAACCCCCGTCATCAGTTATTACGAACACAACAAAATGACCCGGCTCGATTTCATCCTCGAAAAACTGGCGGAAGGGAATGTGGCGCTGGTCTCAGATGCGGGGACTCCCGCCATCAACGACCCCGGCTGCGAACTGGTCCAGTCCGCCCTCGCTTCCGGCTTCGACGTTCAGCCTGTTCCCGGACCCTCGGCTCCCATCTCCGCTTTGAGCGTTTCCGGCTTGCCCACCGATTCGTTTTTATACCTCGGCTATCTCCCTCACAAATCCAGCGAAAGGCATAGTTTTGCAGGGCAGGTTTCCAACTTGCCTTACACCCTGGTCTTTTTAGAAACCCCGCACCGCCTGCTCGACTCCCTCGAAGACCTGCTCACCGTCCTCGGCGACCGCCGCATCTGCGTTGCCCGCGAAATGACCAAGATGTACGAGGAATTCTGGCGCGGACAAATCAGCGGTGCGATCGGGCATTTCAAATCGAAGGAACCGCGCGGAGAGTTTACGCTGGTGGTCGAAGGAAAGAGAAAAGAGGAAAATGCAAAATGGGAAGAGGCTGAGTTATTGAAAGCCGTCAGGAAGGAATTGAAGGCGGGTAAATCTGCCAGGGAAATCTCCGCTGCACTGGCGGAACAGAGCGGGTGGAATAAAAAGGAAGTTTATGCAATCATAAATAAATCGAAATGAGGAGTGAACCATGCCCGAAGAAACCAAAAAACCCGAAGATAAAAAAGAAGAGAAGAAAGAGGAAAAGCAGGAACCCAAAGACAACCTCGTCACCACCAAGCATTCGGTGAAAATCGGCGGCAGGACCGTCAAATACAGCGTCACCGCCGGGACGATGGTCGTGAAGGAGGAAATCCACGACAAGGACAAGGACGCCGAAGTGGAAAAGCCGCGCGCGCAGATCTTCTTCGTCGCCTACACCAGAGACGACGTGAAGGACAAGTCCAAACGCCCCATTACCTTCTCCTTCAACGGCGGACCCGGCTCCTCGTCTGTGTGGCTGCATTTGGGCGTGCTTGGTCCGCGCCGTGTGGTGCTCACCGACGAAGGCGAAATGCCCAAACCGCCCTTCAAACTTACCGACAACGAATACTCCATCCTCGATGAGACCGACCTCGTCTTCATTGACCCGATGAGCACGGGCTTCAGCCGCCCGGTGGAAGGCGAGAAATCGAGGGAATGGCACACCTTCCAAAAGGATATCGCTTCGGTGGGCGATTTCATCCGCCTGTACACCACGCGCTACAACCGCTGGCTCTCGCCGAAGTTCCTCGCCGGCGAATCCTACGGCACAACGCGCGCGGCGGGTCTCTCCGGCTACCTGGCAGACCGCCACGGCTTGCTGCTCAACGGGCTGATGCTCGTCTCGTCTGTGCTCGACTTCACCACGCTCGATTTCAACCACAACAACGACCTGCCCTACATTCTCTTCGTGCCGGGCTACACCGCCACCGCCTGGTATCACGGCAAGATTGACAAAAAGATTCCGTTGAAAACCTGGCTCAAAGAGTCGGAAGAGTTCGCGCTGGGCGAATACGCCGCCGCCCTGCTGAAGGATGCGTCGCTTTCCAAAGAGGAACGCAGGAAGATCGCCGAAAAACTCTCGCGCCTTACCGGCATCTCGGTCGAATTCATCGAACGCGGCAGCCTGCGCATTCACACCTTCCACTTCTTCAAGGAACTCCTGCGCGACCGCGGGCTGACGGTGGGGCGTCTCGACAGCCGCTTCACCGGCATTGACCGCATCGGCGTGACCGAGACCTTCGAGTACGACCCGCTCTTCGCGCAGGTCAACGGTCCGTACACGGCGGCGTTCAACGACTACATCCGCTCCGAACTCAAATTCGAAACCGATACGCCCTACGAAATCCTCAGTGACAAGGTCTGGCGTCAGTGGTCGTACAGTTATTTCGAGAATCAATACGTCAACGTTGCCGAAACCCTGCGCGCCGCGATGACCTTCAACAAGTACCTCAAAGTCTTCGTCGCCAACGGCTACTACGACCTCGGTACGCCCTATTTCGCCACCGAATACACCTTCGACCACCTCGGTCTGCATGAATCTTTGCGCAGGAACGTCAGCATGGGCTACTACGAAGCGGGGCACATGATGTACATCCACCTGCCGTCGCTCAGGCAGATGAAGAAAGACCTCGCCAAATTCATTCGGGATGCCAGTTGACGCCTGCTGTTTACCGGTTCGGTTTTTGAAGGCAAGGTGAAACGATGAATCTCGACGATCTCGATTTTTTCAAATCTTTGGATGTCCAAAACCTGCTCGCCGAAATTGACGGACTGCCGGATCAATTGCAAGCCGCATGGGATTTGGGGAAGGCGCAGCCGCTCCCCGACCGGCGGGACTTCCGCGCCATCGTCCTGTGCGGAGTGGGCAGTTCGGCTCTCGGTGCAGACCTCGTGACTGCGTACGGCGCTTCGAGCCTTTCCCTCCCCGTAAGCGTCCACCGCGATTATGGATTGCCCGGCTTTGCAAAAGGGAAGGATGTGCTGGTGGTCTGTTCTTCCCACTCCGGGAACACCGAGGAGACATTGGATTCGTTCGAGACCGCCGTCAAGAACGATTGCACGGTGGTAGTCATTTCCACCGGCGGGGAACTGTCCAAACGCGCCGGGGAGAGAAAACTCCCGGTCTGGCAATTCAGCCATAAAGGTCAGGCGCGAAGCGCGCCGGGATTCATGTTTGGTCTCACGCTGGCATTGTTCGCCCGTCTCGGTCTCATCCCCGATTTATCCAATGATGTGGCGGAAGCGGTCGCCGCGATGAAGAAATCGCAGGAGCATTTGCGCGCCGATGTGCCCGCCGCGAACAACCCCGCCAAGCGTTACGCCGGTCAATTGATGGGGCGCTGGGTGACGGTGATGGCTTCGGGCGCGCTTGCGCCGGTTGCGCGCCGCTGGAAGAGTCAGATCAACACGCTTGCCAAATCGGCGGCGAACGTTGAATTCCTGCCGGAAGCCAATCATGATACGCTGGCGGGACTGGCGAACCCGTATGCGCTGCTCAATTCACAGACGATGACGCTCTTTTTGCGTGCGCCGTCCGACCATCCGCGCAACCGCCTGCGCTCCGACCTGACGCGCACCACGCTGATGCTCGAAGGCTTGAATACCGACTTCGTGGATGCGCGCGGCGAATCCACGCTGGCGCACATCTGGACGCTGATTCTGTTCGGCGATTACATGGCGTATTACCTGGCGATGGGCTATGCCATTGACCCCGCTTCGGTGGAGGCGCTGGAACGATTCAAGGAGGAGATGGCGAGGAATAAGTAGGTTAGCGTTTATGCAAACTGCTCCAGATTGACCGCCACGAGCGGGAACGCTTCGTCCACGAATTTTTCGAGGGCGGGGCGTTTTTTCTTGTGGCTGTAATGGGAAGCCAGTCCGTAGATCGCCCAGGCGGCGACGGTGGCGGGAATCTCGGCGGAGACCTGGGGATTGGACTGTTGAAGCCAGTGGGAAAGTAGTTCGAAGATTTGTTTCTTGATCTGTCCCTCCACCAGCGTTTCGAACTGCTCGTGGATCTGGGCGCAATTGTTATGCAGGCCCACCAGGAATTCGCACACCACAAAGATCAATATCCGCAGATTGTCGAGGCGGTAGGTGCAGGCGCTCAGTGTACGCTTTTCGAGCGCTGCATTGAAGGTCTGCTCGATGAAATGATCGAGCAGGGCGTATTTATCCTGAAAGTGGGCGTAAAAGGTGGCGCGGTTGATCTGCGCCTTTTCGGTCACGTCCTGCACGGAGATGTTCTCGAAGTTCCTTTCGGCGAGGAGATTGCCAAAGGCATCCAGAATCAGGTTCCGGGTCCGTTTGACGCGCGGGTCGAGTTTTTCTTCGAGGATGGGCAACATTTTGTCTCCTTTGTTGCTTAGTCAACAAATCGAAAAGATTGTCGGTTGACTTCCAAAAAGGGAATTGGTAAATTATCAACATCTGTTGTTTATCCAACAGATGTCAAAAAGATACCACTTCGGTGGAAATTTGTCAACTCAAAGGAGATGAAAAATGGATATTGCTTTTCTGATCGGTCGTATTGTTGTCGGGCTGTACTGGCTGTATGGCGCGTACGCCCACTTCACCCAGCCCGGGCTGGCGGCGTATGCCGAGGCAAAGGGCGTACCGTTTGGCGGGCTCGCCGTGCGCGGAACGGGTTTGCTGCTGCTGTTTGGCGGTTTGAGCATCCTGACCGGCGTCCAGCCGATCCTAGCGATCTTGGCGTTAACGGTCTTCCTGCTCCCCGTCACGCTGTGGATGCACAACTTCTGGACGGTGCAGGACCCGGAGGCGCGCGAGACGGAATTCCTGATGTTCACCAAGAACATTGCCATGCTTGGGTACACGCTGATTCTGCTCGCCATCCCCCAGCCATGGATTTTCAGCCTCGGCTTCTAAGCAGCCATCTGATGGGGTTTATAAAATTTTCTGCTGCTCAAGCCTCCGCACCCATTCCGGGCGCTTTCCCCGGCGGCGGGGACGCCGCCGGGGGCATATTTTACCCGAGTTGCTGCCTTGGTTTCAAGAGGCTTCCCTCACCCCAAACAAGGTTATATATTCTGGGATGACTTCCCCCTCTCCCGATGGGAGAGGGCAGGG